>NZ_JBEYJA010000017.1:0-148562 GCF_040703815.1 Streptomyces sp. NPDC006743
CGCCGTACGCGCACGCCGCGACCGCTCGGTCCAGGAGGTCGACACCTTCCTCCACCGCGCCACCACCGAAGGCCTCCTCCGCCCCGACCAACCCGCCGGATGGGCCGGCGCCCTCCTCCCGCAGCTGATGCACCTCGTGGCCCGGCAGATGCCGCAGCTCAGCGCGGCCCGGGCCGCCGACATCGTCGTCGACACGTTCCTTCACGGCATGGGCGCCGGCCGGCCCGGGCCGACGGCTCCGTAACCACCACCGGCCCCGGACCGCGCGGCCGGATCGCGACCGCACGGGCAGGGGCCGGGCCCCGAGCCGACAGCCCCGAGTTGGCGGGGGGCGAACTTGCGGGGCTTGGACAGGGCTTGCAGAACTGGAGAGAGCTTGTGGGGCCGGAGGGAGCTTGGGGGGCAGGGGGCCGGGCCCGTGGACCAGAAACCGGACCGGTGGGCCCGGGCCGGACCGGTGGGCCGGGGACCGGCCGGGGCGGCCCCTGCGTCCGCCACCCGAAGCGACGCCGGTCAGTCGTGGGCGACCACCGGATAGCGCGGCTCACCCTCGGCCATCTGCCGCAGCGCGTCCTTGCGGTCCCGGGTGGAGAGCCGGTCGATGTAGAGACGGCCGTAGAGATGGTCGGTCTCGTGCTGGAGGCAGCGGGCGAAGAAGTCCCTGCCGCGCACCCGGATCGGGTTGCCGTGCACGTCCTGCCCGGTGACCTCCGCGTAGTCGGGGCGGGCGAGCTGCGCGAAGGCCGTCGGCACGGAAAGGCAGCCCTCCTTCCCCTCGGCCAGCCGGCGTTCGGCGGCGGGCTGCTCGACCAGCCGGGGATTGCAGACCACTCCCACGTGCCGGGGGCCGTCCTTCACCTCCGGGCAGTCGTAGACGAAGACCTTCAGGCCGACGCCGATCTGGTTGGCGGCCAGACCCACGCCCGCCGCGGTGCGCTGGCTGGCGAACATGTCCGCCACCAGTTGCTCCAGCTCCTCGCCGAACTCGGTGACGTCCTCGCACTCCTTGTGCAGCACCGGGTTGCCGACGACCGTGATCGGCCGCGAGGTACCCCGCGCACGCCACGCCGCCTCCCGGGCCTCGCAGTCCTCCGTGTCGACGACATATCCCTCGTCGTCGACCGGGAGCACGCCCGCCTGCTGCCGAACGGTGTCCTGCTGCGCCATGACCGGCCTACGCCTCCTGCACACATGGGGGGATTCTTGTGCACACACTAGCCTGCCCTGAGAAACATGTGCCGCGGTCTCCATGGGCGGTGTCTGCGGCTCCGTCCGGATCTCTCTCGCATCGGGCCGGAGTGAGGCCGTCGGCGGCGGTCCGGCGGCACATCGGCAGAATCGCTCACCGCACGCCTCCGGGCCCTGCTCCCGCCTTCCCCGGGTGTCTTCGGGGAACGTCTCACGTCCCGAGTTGCCGCCACCACCAGGCGATGGTCGGGACGGGAACGGGAGCCTCGCTGAGCGGAGTCGGCGTGTCAGCCCACTGAAGGTCCAGCGGAGACGTACCGCCCGGCTCCCGGTACCGTTCGCAGGTCATCCCCCACTCGAGGTTGGCCCGGATCCAGTGTCCGAGGGAGGCCACGTAGCGACGCAGGTCGGTGGAAGCATCGGCGATCACCTGCTGGCCAAGGCGCTCGAAGAGGACCATGAGCTGGTCGCGCAGCAGCATGGCCTCGTCCATGACCACCGACACGTCCTCGTCGCGGGCGTGTGCCAGCACGTCCAGGAGACCCACCGCGTCCTCCGTGCGGGTGTGCTCCTTGCGGAAGGAGAGGATGTCGTTGTCCCAGCCGACGAGCAGACATGTGACTTCGGTGAGCGCGCGCACGTCGGCACGGTCCATGTCGGCCGCGGGCAGCTCGTAGCCGTCGGCGATGTCCAGGAGCATGACGCTCACCCGCATCGCTCCGTTGTGGATACGAAGAAGCGCGTAGTCGGCGAGGTCGGGCACGGCCTTCTCCGTCCGGTCGGCCGCTTCCCGCACCTGGCACAGGAAGTACATGCGCATGGCGTCGATCCAGCGTCCGACCTGCACGGGTGTGGCGCATGACGTCAGTCTGCCGTGCAGGTCGCGCAACGCCAGCTCGAAGTTCCGGTAGGGACCGCTCGGGGGTATCGGGGCTTCAGGGGCCTCCAGTATCCGCAGCAGCCGGATGAGGACCCGGCTCAGCTCCAGGGGGTCGCGCCCCAGCGAGCCCTCGTCGCAGTGCGCGTCATCGAATGCGAAGAGCCACATGAGCGAATCCGCGGAGACCTGCGTCGGTTCCAGAAGGCCACCGGGTGACGTCAGGCCGGCCAGCAGGCCCGCGTTGACGTGCTCCAGGCGGCGCCGTTGAGTGTCGTCGGCGTAGAGACCGTGGTCACGAACCCACTGGACCGTCCTGCGGTTCAGCAACTCGGACTCCGGATGCTTCGCCGGCGCCACGGGGCAGTAGAAGGGACGCAGACGGACGGCGGGCGCAGTCAGTGTCATGGGGGACCTCGGGTTCTCAACTGGTCGGACGTATCGCGCGTGAGGAGTGAGGTGTGATGCCGGGACAGCTGCGTGCCGATCTGGACACGACGCCGGTCAACAGCCGCCAGACTCCTAGGTGTTCATCCGTCGGCAGCGAGAAACATATCTCTCTGTGTTCGACTTTTCTACCGTCCGTCAGGAAGGACCGACCACGGCCGCCGCAAGCCGTTGACCGGCCGGGTCCCGGCCCTCCCGGCCCTGCTCGCGGACTTCAGGGTCGAGTAGCCACCCCGAGCACCCTTTAAACACGTATCCAAACGAACATCCGCCGCAAGTTCTCCGGCACCTGGGTTTCGGATCGTCTCCTCCCGGGTGTCGCCGCGTCACCTGCTGCTCATCCGTCCCGCGCAGACTCCCCCGTGGCAACGGAAGAGGAAGGCATCCGTGGGGACGGGGGGCGTGCGGTGCGGGTGGCACGATCGGTGAGACCGGGTGCGGGCGATCCGGCCCGACGCTCCGCGGCGGGGACCCACCGTGGCTGAGGAGCCCTGGTACAACCCGGTCGTGATCGCCCTGACGGGCATGTCCGTGCCGCTGGGTTCGTCGGAGCGCATGTACCGGGAGGTGGAGCTTCCGCACCGGGAGCTGGTGCGGTTCCTGGACGGTCTCCAGCAGGCCGTCGCCGAGGTGACGGCCGGGACCGCCGCCGGTGCGAGCGGAGAGCTGCCCGAGGAGTACGTCCGGGCCATGTCGACGTTCGCCTCCGGTGACGGCGCGGACCACGTGCGCGCGCTGAAGGAGACCGCCGGGCAACTCGCGGACGCGGCGCATGAGTTCGGCTACCAGCTGGACTACACCCTCATCACCATCGCCGGGCAGGTGGTCCTCTTCCTGCTGGAGTGGGCGTTCACCCTGCTGCTGATGCTCTTCGACCCGGCCGAGGCGCTGGCGGAACAGGCTGCCCTGCGGGCGGCCTTCCGGGTGCTGCTGCTCAAGGAGCTGCGGCGGCTGGCGCTGGAGGCCGCGGTCATGGTGGGCGTCAACGTCGGTCTGTCCACCGCGCTGGACGGGCTGGCCCGGTGGATCCTCGCCGCGCAAGGCAAGCACACCTCGCAGGGCGCGGCCTACCACCGGCAGTCGGTGGTGTTCGGGGCGATCCAGGGTGCGATCGGCACCGCGCTGCCGTTCGCGACGGCGGGTATGACCAAGGTACTGGCCAAAGTGTCCCTCCCCGGTCTCGTGAAGGACCTGGAGAAGACGGTGCTGGCCGGCCTGCAGCGTCCCGCGTCCTCGGCCCCGGTCCGTACGGCGGGTGAGGACGCCGCACACGCGGCCGGTGCGGCTCCGCTGAACGCCGTACGGGGAGCAGGCCCCGTGGCCCCGGGCTCGCCCACGGCCGGCGCCGTGCTCGCTCCTCCACTCGCCCCGCTCGACGGCTGGTTCGCCGGGAAGCTGGCCGCCGTGGTGGCACCGGTGGCCGTCTCCCTCCGGTCCGGCGCGGTCGACAGCACCGCCCGCGGCCTCTTCCGGCTCCGGGTGGAGACGCTCTTCGGGAAGGCCTTCGCCGAGCACATCGGCCCGGCGGCGGCCCGGGGCGCGGGGCGTGACTGGGCGGACGCGTTCCTCGCCCGCGCCGGGTCGTCCTCCCGCAGCGGTCGTTCCGCCCTGGCCGCGGCGCTGGACGAGGCGGTGCGTCCGCTGCCCGAACGGTTCGCCGCGCTGCGGACGCAGCTCTCGGAGGGCGTGGCGCGGGCGCTGCCCGGCGGTGCGGCGATGAAGGGGCTGATGCTGCTGTTCGAGACGCCGCTCAACGCGGCGCACCAGAACCTCTCCGAGGGCGTGTTCAACGTCTGGCTGACCGGAACGTTCAGCACCTCCGGGCTCACCACCGGCGCGGGCGCGGCCGGTTCCCTCGTCAGCGCCGCCGGACGCCACGTCGCCGCTCCGGTCGCCCACTGGATGAAGAACGGCGCGCACGCCCTCGGGAAACTCACCTCGCCCGCCCGGCTCCCGCTGGTACCGGACCAGGTCAACGGGCCGGACCCGGCCCCCAGCGGTGCCCCGTCCGCGGCGGCCGGTGGCGGGGGGACCGGCCCGGCCACACCCACGCCGGGGCCTGGCCGCCTGCCCCCGGGACGGCTGCCCACCATGTCCCGCCCCTTTTCCGGAACCGCAACCCCGACTGACACCGCAACCGCAACCGCAGCCACAAGCACGACGGAAGCCGCAGCCGGTACGGGAGCCGGAAGCGGGTCCTCGTCCGTGGCCGGACCGTCCCGCCCAGGGCCCTCCTCCTCACCTCCGGTCACGGGCAGGGGTACGGGTACGGACTCGGGCAGGGGCACTGGTACAGGTACGGACACGGGCAAGGGTTCGGGTACGAGCACGGCCGTCCGGGCGCCGTCGTCGGAAGAGGCCCCCACGCGACTGCACGCGCAGGTCGAGGCGGCTCTGCGCGGCGCGGAGCCGGCCGGAACGACCGCCCGGACCACCACCGTCCCCCGTCTACCCACCATCCACGAGACGGCCGAGACCGATTCCCCCACCCCCGCCACCGAACCGGGCACCCCGACGAACCCGCACCCGCACCCGCCCACGGGCTCACACACCCGCACGCAGACGAGCCCGAGGGACACGGCGGCCTCGGTCACGCTCACGGACACGGACACCAGGCCGGGCACAGAGACGCACACCGCCCCCGGCACACCCCCCCGGCCCGCGCGCCCCGCAGAGCACGCCGAACCCGGGCCGCACTTCCGGCCCCCGCTTCCCGGGCAGCCGGAGCGGCACCCGGCGTCGGCCGGCGTCCGGCACACCCCGCTCGGACTGCCCCCCTACCTGCGGGAGTTGCGCGCGCCCGGGCTCTCCACGGCGTACGGCCTGACCGGGCACGAGTTCGTGGCCGCCACCCTGAGCGAGACGATCGGCCGCTCGGACGGCGCGGTCGCAGAGATCGTCGCCGAGCTGGCGGGGCGCCCGGAGACCTTCTACGGCGAAGGGCGCTCCTTCGGCGTAGAGGGGGCGAAGGACGGCGGCTGGTACCAGGTCACCGTGTCGATCTCGCGGGGCCGCGGCGACCTGCCCGAGTCCTTCGTCTCCCCGGAGGAGGGGAAGGCGCGGGCCGCGGCGGCGCGGCAGGACCAGGAGATCGCGGCCTTCCTGGCCCGGCGGGAGGCGGCGACGACGGGCAAGGGAAAGGGACGGGAGCTGCCGGACGAGCCGGCCGGCGCCCCGGCCCCGGCGTCCGGGGACGCCCGTCAGAAGGACCAGACGGCACGCTGGGCCGAGGGCGCGAACACGAAGATCGACGTCCAGCACAACACCTCCGCGGCGGTGAGTCACGGCGCGGGCCAATCGTCCGGTGTGGGCGCCGGTCTGACGGCGTTCGGGCTGGCGCCGGTGGTGCCCGGCGTCTGGCTCGGCGCGGCCATGACGGCGAACGTGCAGCCGTTCCAGACCACGACGGGCACCCGGACGCAGCGGACGGTCTCCGAACCGCGCGTGCTGCGCAGCGACAAGGGCTCGGTCGAAGTGACGCGGCAGGTGCGGTACACCGTCCGGATCGAGCGCCAGAACAGACTGACCGGAGACGGCGGGCAGAACGAAACCGGCGGACCGGACAGGAAGAACGGCCACCCCGGGACGGCCGGACCGGACGGGCGTGGCGGACCGGACGGGCTGGACGGACACGACGAGCCGGACGGGCAGGTCCGGACGTTCGGCGGCGACGGCACCCTCGTGATGCGAGTGCCGACCGAGCACCTCGTTCCCGTCACCCACGAGGCGCCGGCCCGGCTGCGTCCGCTCACCGGGCAGGCGGCGAACCTGCTGCGGCTCGCCGACTCCCTCGCACCGTTCGCGCTGGACGACCCGGCCGCCTCGCGGCCCGGCGGCCGGGAGCTGTTCGACACCGTACGGTCCGTGCTCCATCCCGCGCTGACCTCGCCCGGTGCACCGGGGCGGGCCCGGCTGCGCGAGGCCACGTCGGCGGCCTCGCTCCTGGAGGACCTGCCCCGGCTGCTGAACGGCTGGGTGGTGGGCGAGGACCTGGTCGCGAAGGACGGGAGCGTCACGGGCACCTACCGGATGCGCGCCGAGGTGACCGGCCTGGCGCCCGCCTGGGCAGTCGGAAAAACCCAGCTGCGCACGCACCAGCAGTCCCAGTACGCCACCACCGGGACGGCGGGCGAGGGCTGGTCCGCGGCGTTCGGGGCGGGCCCGGCGGCGGGGTTCGGCGTGCTCGGCGGTACGGCGGCCGTCCGGGCCACGGTGATGCCGACCGTCGCGGCGCGGACCTCCCGCTACACGGTGACCGAGCGGACGGTGACGGGCCGTACGGGCGCCGAGGTGCGCGGCGACAAGGCGCTGTACCTGGCCAAGGTGCGGTTCCGCGTCGAGGGGACCGGCCCGCTGTCCCCCGCCGCGAAGGCCCGCGAGGGCGCCGGGGGCGCCGAGCACACCATGGATCTGTGGCTCGGGCTGCGGGCCGACGAGGCGCGCTCGCTCGGCCTGGACCTGCCTGCCGGACTGGAGCCGGGCCCCGTCGTCACCCCGCCCGGCCTCGAGGACGTCCGGCGTCATCTGCCGTTCGGGCCGATGGGTGCGAACGTGACGCTGAGCGGGCTCGACACCCGGCACCTGGTGTCCGGCATCGAGCGGCTGTTCGCGGACGATCCGCGACTGGCAGGCTGGCTCCCGGAGTTCGGCACGGCCGGGGCGCGGGCCGGGGCGCGGGGCAGGCCGGTGAGCGCCGAGGAGGCGGAGGCGCAGCGGCGCAACTACCGGGAACTGGTCACCCTGCTCTCACCGGCCCATCTGCGGGCCCACAAGGACCAGTTGCTGTCCTCGGGGATCGACGTCCGGCTGCGTCAGAAGAGTCGCCTGCACAAGCACGACGTGCAGATCCGGGTGACGGGCACCCTCCGGGAGACCGGATACCTGGGCGACACCAAGGACTGGCTGGTGCGCAGTCAGGCGGGGGTCGCCGGTTCGGCGCAGAGCGGGCGTTCGGGTGCGCGTGCGCTCGGCGCCCTGGCGCTCGGCCAGTTCCGGGCGCTGCCCGGCACGCTGTCGGCGACCCTGCGCGGCGAGCACGTCCGGCACAGCGTCCGGCGCAGCCAGGGCGGCCCCGTCACCCGGTCCGACGTGCTCACCAACGGCGACGAGAGGACCGCCGTCTTCGGCGGGGCGCTGCGCCTCCACGTGGAGGTCACCATGACCACGCGGGAGCGGACCGCCGCGCGTGCCCTCACCTTCGGCTCTCCCGGGCGGGACACACCGGTCGCCGAACACATCGCGTCCTCCGCGCACACCCCGCACCTGTTCCTGGCCGAGCAGCGGGTACGGCTGCTGACACCGCGCGCGCTGACCGTGGACCGGGCCGCGATGGACCGGCTCGCGGCCCGGCCCCTGGATCCCGCCCCCGACGCGGTGACCGGCAGCCGGGAGTTCACCGCGCGGGGCATCGGCGACCTGTCCGCCCTCGCGCCGGAACCGGCCGGGGACGGCCGGACCGTGCGGGACTGGACCCTGGTGGAGACCGTCGGCGACGGACGGCAGATCAGGGAACTCGCCTTCGACCTGCTGGCCCGGGCGGCCGGGGAGGACCGGCCGGGGCGTGCGGACCGCGCGCTGGAGGCCGAGGGCCTGGCGCCGCGGCTGGCGGTCGAGGAGAGTCTGAGCGTCCGCGCCCTCACGGCGGGGCTGCGCCAGGCGGTCTCCTCGGGCTGGGTGGTGCGCGATCTGCACCACCCGCGCCGGCTCGCGGAGCTGCGCGGCGCCCTCGGCACACGGGTGACGCTCGGCAACCCGGAGGTCGTCGCGGAGGGCACGGGAGCGGGGACCGAGACACTGCTCCTGGGCGGCCACCAGGCCGCCGGGCAGCAGGGGCACGGCGTGGGCACGTCCGTGCAGGGCGGTGTGTCGGTCTCGTACAACCCGGCCGGGTGGCGGCTGGGCACGGGCCTGTCGGTGGCGCGCGGGCACAGCCGGAGCACCGCGACCGCCACCACGCTCGGCGGCACCGTGGAACGCAACGCCCACACACCGCGCGGCCGTCCGCTGTACCTCGTCCGGTGCGACCTGACGGTCCGGATGGTGGCCGAGGTGCGGACGGGGGGCGACTGGACGCGCTTCGCCCCGGGCGGGGGGACGCACGTCGCCACGGGAGAACGCACCCTGCCCGGCGCCGCCGCCGTGTGGCTGACCGCCGAGCAACTGCGCGCGGCAGGTCTGCGTCCGCCCGGGACGCGGCCCGAGGTCTCCGGCCCCCTCGCCGCCGGCCCGTCCGCCCCGCGCGGGACGGACCCGGCACCGTACTCCTCCGCCTCGCGGGCCGGCACGGCGGGCGAGGCGCCCCCGGCGCACGCTCCCGTCCCCGAGCTGGCGACCGGGCTGCCGCTCGGTTTCGGGATGGTCGAGGACCTGCCCGACTTCGTTCCCCTGCTCGACCGGCTGCGCGCGGATCTCGGCCGCCGGGACCAGCTCCTGGCCGACACCCTGCTGCCCCGGCGGCAGTTGGCGGACCCGCACGACAATGTCCAGCGGCTGCTGCGCGTCCTGGACCGGGACGGAGCTGCGGGCCTGCTCTCCTCCGCGATGGACGGGGGGATCGCCGTCGAACTGTTCCGGGGCCGGGGCACCCCGTACTGGGCGGTGTTCCGGGTCCGGCGGACCGGGCCGGGTGTCTACGAGGCGGAAGCGGCCGACGGACGCGACATGGAGTACATCACCTCGGCCACCGCGCAGCGGTCGGACACCCGCGACACGGTCGACGCCACCACCATCGAGGCGGTGCTGGCGGGGGCGGGCAAGCCGGACGGCGCGGAACCGCTGCGCAGCACCGCCGCGGCGGCGGGCTTCGGCGTGGGCGCCACGGACACGGTACGGTCCGCGAACCTCACCCGCGGACAGCTCGGGGTGAAGACGGTGGCCGAGGCCTCGGGCCGTTCGGTGAAGATGCGGGTGCCCGTCGAGGCGACCTTGGAGGTGCGCGGGCCCGACGGACCGGTCGGCTCCGCCGCCCTGGGCCCGCAGTCCCTGGTGCACCGGATCCCGGCCAAGGACCTCCAGGCGCTGGCGCGGCTGCGGGCGGTCGCCCCGGAACAGACCGGGCAGACCTTCCTGCGGCCGCGGGACGCCGATCCGGCCGCCCTCCAGGCGTGGCACCGCCGGGGCGTGACCCTGCCGATGGAGGCCCAGGTCAACGGTTTCCGTGGCGCGCCGGAGATACGCGGGGTGATCGCGGACGCCGCGCGTGCCGCCCACGGCGGCGAGCACTACGGACGGCCGGGCGAGGCCGCGGCGTACGCGCAGCACGAGGCGGTGTCGACGGAATGGCTCACCTCCGTCCTCCCGCTGCTCACCACGTCGGGCGCGGACCTCCCGGTCGCTCCCGCCTTCGATGCGCGCGGACACGATCTGCACACCTCGCTGCACGCCCGGCTGCGCGACGGCCGGGTGCTGGGCACCGGGGAGAAGATGACCTTCGAGACGGTCGCGCAGAGCACGCTCGACGCCCCGCGCCCCACCGGGACGGACGGCCAGCACGGTGCGGAGCACACGAGGACGGCGCGTGCGGCGGGCGGCGCCGGCCTGCTGAACGCCACCGACTTCCGGCTGAACCGCCTGCTGGCCGGCGCCGGACACACCGGCGGCGGGGCCGACGCCGCGGCCGGCGGTTCCGGCTCGATGCCGTTGCACAAGCCCAAGGCGCAGTCCGCGCTGGTGCAGTTCACGCTGGACGTACGCGTGGTGGCCCGGGTGGACGGCGGCGTCCGTCCGGGCCACGGTGCGGTCTCCGTACGGGACTTCACCCTGCCCGTCCCGGTCGTCCTGCGGATACCGGCGCCGGTGGCCCGGGAGATGCTCCGCGATCCGGCCAACCGGAAGCGGCTGCGCGACCCGGACGGCCTGCTGACCTGACCCACGCCCGCCGTCCTGGCCCCCGTACGCCGTCCCCGCCCGGGCGTACACCGTCCTGGCCCGCGCGCCCGCCGTCCTGGCCGCGTACGCCCCCCGCCCGCGCGTACGCCGTCGCCGACCGCGTGCACGCCGTCGCCGACCGCGTGCACGCCGTCACGGGCCACGCGCACGCCACCGCGGACCACGCGCACGCCGTCCTGGGCCGTACGCCGTCCCCCAGCCACCGGCCCTCTCCGCGGAAGCACCCAGCGACCCTGCGCGCCCCCTTCTCCCTGCTGGTCGGCCCGGGCGAACCCCTTCTGTCGCCGGGCAGCCCGCACGCCCCCTTCCGCGGCCGGTCAGCCCGCACGCCCCCCTTCCCCGGCTGGTCAGCCCGCAGGCCCCCCTTCCCGCCGCCGGTCAGCCCGCGCGCACGCCTTCGATGAAGCGCCCGGCCAGATCGACGCGCTCGTCGATCGTCGCGGGTGACTGCCCGAAGTCGACGAAGAGTTCGTGCACACCCGCCTCCGCGGCAGCACGCGCGTAGTCGACGTACTGGCCGAGGGTGCCCGCGCCCGGCATCTGCTCCGCGTCGGTCTTGCTCTCGGTCAAGGTGGGATTGACGCGCAGGGCCATACGCAGCGCGGCGGGGTCCCGGTCCGCGTCCTCTGCCGCCTTCAGGACGGTGGCCCACATGCCCGTGATGTGCGGCAGCGGCAGCGCCACCGGCAGCCAGCCGTCCAGCCGCCGGCCGATCCGGCGCAGTCCCGCCGCAGTGAACGCGGCGAGCAGGACGGGCGGCCCGGGACGCTGGTGCGGCTTGAGCCCGACCACGGTGTCGGGGATCGTGAACAGCGGCCCCCGGTGCGAGAACTCGTCGCTGGTCCAGTACCCGTGCAGCACGTCGAGCGTCTCGTCCAGCCGCGCGCCCCTGCCTTCCCAGGGGACGCCCACGCCGGTGTACTCGTCCGGCATCCAGCCGAGGCCCAGGCCGACATCCAGCCGGCCGCCGCTGACGACGTCGAGGGTCGTGAGCGACCTGGCCAGCAGCAGCGGCGGCAGCCACAGGCCGTTCAGCGTGCTGGTGCCGAGCCGGACCCGGCTGGTGTGGGCGGCGGCGAGCGTCAGGCTGACCAGCGGGTCGAGGTGGTTCTCGTAGACACGGGGCATCACCCCGTCCTTGCTCGGGTACGGCGCACCGGGCGAGCGGGGGGCGAGCACCCGGTCGCCGGTCCACAGGGAGTCGTACCCCATCTCCTCGGCGGTGCGGCTGACCTGGACGATGGCCTCCCCGTGGGCGTCCGGACCGAAGGTGGGGAGAGCGAGACCTAGGCGCATGTGTGCGTTTCCTCCGGAACAGGGTGTGTACGCCGCGACATGTGTGCCGTGCGGACGGAACGGCCCCGTGACGGGACCGCCCCGACACCTCGACTATACGTTTCTCCCATAGGTGCGGGATGCACCGGCCGTTCGGCCTGCCTCACCGGTCGGCCCGGACAGCGGCGGTGAGACAGGGGCAGGACGACGCGGCAGCCGGTTGACCGGATCAGTGGCCGCCCGGCCGGCGAGCGGTGTCGGCCAGTCTCCTGAACTGGTCCCAGCGCCCCTTCGGCCGGGACAGCCCGGGGCGCAGGGGCGGCATAGGGATCGCACTCGTGATGGGCGCGGTGCTGGTGGGCGCGAGCGCCACACCCGCACGGTCATACCCGCTGGGCACCTCGCGAAGCACCCCTGTCGGCCCTCGTACCTCCGCTTCCCGAAGCCCCTCTCCTCCGCGCGCGACGTCAGCCCGCCCCACCCAGCGGCACGCCCAGCAGCTCCTCCAGCCGGGCCACCGTCCGGCCCGGCTCGCGCGCGTGGACGGTGGCGAAGCCCAGCTCCGCGGCGGGCGCGAGGTGCTCCTCGGAGTCGTCGACGAACACACACTCCTCGGCGGGCAGTTCCAGCATCTTGAGGACCAGGGCGAAGATCTCCGGTTCCGGCTTGCGCAGGCCGTGCCGCTCGGAGATCACCACGGCGTCGTAGTTCCGGTCCAGGTCGTAGCCCTCGTAGAGGTTCCAGGGACTCAGGCCGACCGAGTTGGAGAGGATCCCGGCCTTCACTCCCGCCCGGCGTGCGGCCGCCGCCGCGGCGATCACCGAGGTCTCCGGGCGCAGGTCGGCGAAGACCCGGCCCATCAGGTTGTCCCCCGGGATGCCGAGCGCCCGGCCGGCCTCGGCGTTCCACTCGTCCTGGGTGAGCGAGCCGCGCTCCAGCTCCTGTGTGCGCCGCACCGCCCCGGGGTCCAGGTACAGCGCGTTGATCAAAGCCCCCCGGGACAGCCCCTCCCGTTCCTCGAAGGCGAGGACCGCGGGCAGGAGCGGCGTGGTCAGCACGCCGCCGAAGTCGAGGACGAGGCCCTTGCGATGAGTCATGCCGGAACTCTACGAGGTGAGGGGGCGGAAGGTTTCTCCGGACCGGAGGCGTCCCACGCGCCCGCCCGCCCTCCTCGCCCGGGCCTCGTGAACCTCACACCCTCCCCGCTCCGTTGTCCCGGTGTGAGGCCCTGATGCCCCGGCGACGGCATCAGGGCCCTGCCGCACCCGGCAGTCAGGGCCCAGCCCACCCGGCACCAGCCGGTCAGCACTGCCGAACCAGCCAGGCGGCCCCCGCAGGTCCCGCTCAGGGGCCGCCTTCCCGTTCCGGCGCCGTTCCCCGGGCAGCCGGAACCGGACGGTCCCGCCCGCCCCGTCCACAGGCGGGCGGGACCACGGGACCGGCCGCCGGGCGGAGCCCGAGACCACGGGACCAGCCGGCCGCCTCACCGGCCCGTCCGAGCAACACACCTGGCGGCACACGTCGTCCCGACCGGTCGCCGCCGAACGGTGACCCCGTTCCGCGCCCGTTCACCCCACCCTCACGAACGGGCCTCGTGCCGTCCCGAACCACGGTCTAACCTCACCGGGTCCGCTCCCCCTTCCCGCCCCGCCCGGCTCCGACCCGATCGAGGTTCCCCATGACCCTCCGGCGCGCCCTGGCCCTTCTCACCGCCCTGCCCGCGCTCGCCCTCGCCCTCCCGGCGAGCGCGCAGGCCTCCACCGCGGCTCCCCGGCATCCGGCCCCGCCCCACCACCGGACTCCCTTCGACCTCCAGGCCCACCGCGGCGGTCTCGGCCTGACCACGGAGGAGTCCCTGGAGGGGTTCGGCAAGGCGCTGCGCCTCGGCGTGAGCACCCTGGAACTGGACACGCAGATCACCAAGGACCGCAAGGTCGTCGTCAACCACGACCGGCAGATCAGCGCCCAGAAGTGCGCGGACACCGGTCCGGTGACGCCGGGCGACCCGATGTACCCGTACGTCGGGAAGTACATCAAGGACCTGACGCTCGCCCAGATCAAGACGGTGGACTGCGGCTACCGGCAGTTGCCCGGCTTCCCCGAGCAGGAGCAGGTCAAGGGCGCGCGGATGGCGGAGCTGAAGGACGTCCTGGACCTGGTCAAGCGCTACCGGGCCCGGCAGGTCAAGCTGAACATCGAGACCAAGGTGGAGGCGGGCGCCCCCGAACAGACGGCGCCGCGCGCCCTGTTCGTACGCCGGGTGTACGAGGAGATCCACCGCTCGGGCATCGAGCGGCAGGTCACGATCCAGTCCTTCGACTGGGGCGCGCTGAAGGCGATGCACCGGCTCGCGCCGTCGTACCCGCTGGTGGCCCTGACCAACTACGACTTCCTCCAGGTGGGCAGGCCTGGTGCGTCACCGTGGCTCGGCGGCATCGACGCCGACGACTACGACGGCGACTTCGTGCGGGCCGCCGCCGCTGCCGTCCCCGGCCTGACCACGCTCTCCCCCAACTACGGCTTCCCGCAGAACGGCACGGTCGCCGACCCGGACTTCCGCTTCTACCCCGACACGGGGATGGTCCTCGAGGCCCACCGGCGCGGGCTGAAGGTCGTCCCGTGGACCTGCGACGACCCGGCGACGCTGGCGGCGCTGATGGACCTGGGCGTGGACGGGGTCATCACCGACTACCCCGACCGCGTCCGCGCCCTGATGGCCGAGCGCGGCATGCGGCTGCCGAGGGCCTACCCGGGCCCCCGGCACTGATGTCGCCTCCCGGCTCAGGCCGGGCGTTCCCCGCGCCGGTGCGGGTGGGAGGGGTAGACGCCGAGGATGCGCACCTCGGAGGAGAAGAAGCGCAGCTCCTGGAGGGCGAGCGCGACGTTGGGCTCGTCGGGGTGGCCCTCGATCTCGACGTAGAAGCGGCTCGGGTTGAGCCCGGCGCCCATCTGGTAGCTCTCGATCTTGGTGAGGTTGACGCCGCTGCTGGCGAACCCGCCGAGCGCCTTGTAGAGGGCGCTCGGGATGTTGCGCACGCAGAAGAACAGGCTGGTCACCGTGGGCTCGTCGGTGCCCGGCCAGGTCCCCTGTTCACGGGAGAGCACCACGAACCGCGTGGTGTTGTCCGGGTCGTCCTCGACCCCCGCGCGCAGCACGTCGAGGCCGTACAGGGCGGCGGCGGCGGGCGGGGCGAGCGCCGCGTGCCGCGGGTCGCCCAGTTCGGCCACCTCACGCGCCGAGCCCGCCGTGTCGTCGCTGACCAGCGTGCGCCAGCCGCCCTCGCGCAGCAGCTTGCGGCACTGGCCGAGGGCGTGCACGTGGCTGCGGACGCACTCCACCTGGTCGAGGGAGGCGCCCGGGACGCCCATCAGGTCGAACCGGATGGCGAGGAAGTACTCGCCGACGATGAACAGACCCGACTCCGGCAGCAGGTGGTGCACGTCCGCCACCCGGCCCGCCGCGGAGTTGTCGACGGGGATCGCCGCCACGTCGGCCGTGCCCAGCGTCACCGCGTCCAGCGCCTGCTCGAAACCCGTGCAGGGCAGCTCGGTGCCGTCCGGGAACAGCGCGCGGGCGACGGTCGCCGAGTTGGAGCCGCGCTCACCCTGATATGCGACGGTCGTCACCGTGTATCGCCTTCCACCGTGGGGGTCCTCTCGTCGGGCGGCAGCAGGTCCACCGCGTACCGCATGTACTGCAGTATCGGGGTGCTGTCGTCCACCAGGGAAATCAGGGGGTCCTCCGCCGCGCTCCCGCGGAAGGCGAGACCGTACTCGTACGCCGCCGAGACCACCTGGTGCACCAGCCGGGCCGCCCGCCGGACCTGCTCGCCCAGTACCGCCTCGGCGGCCGGCCGGTCCCCGGCGGCCGCCCGGGCGGCACCGTGCAGCCGCGCCGCCAGGCTCAGCCGCTCGTCGTGGAGCGCCGCGGCCAGCTCGGCCGCCGCGCCGGCCGGTGACATCATCGCCCCCGGTGCGTCGAGCCCGGTCAGGGCGTCGGTCAGCCGCCGCGCGGCGCCGAACGCCAGGCCCGCGACGGCCGCCCACACGAACACCGCGTCCCCGGCCCCCAGCGGCGTGCCCGCCGAGCTGGTGGCGAACCCGCCCGGCACGTACACGTCCGCCAGCCGGAACACCGTGCCGGAGCCCGGCCCCCGCGCATCCCCGGAGGCGCGGGCCTCGCCCGTCGGCCGGGGCAGCACCTTGGACGACACCACGAACACGTCCGGACCGGCCACCCCGAAAGCCTCCCCGGCCTCCCCGGCCCGGCGCGGGTGCCCGGTCAGCCGCAGCGCCAGCCACCGGCCACCGACCGCCTCCCCCGCCCCCGCCGGTGGCAGCCGCCACTGCCCCGACACCGAGAACCCGCCCGCGACGCCCCGCACCAGCGGCCCGGCGCCCGACGGATCCGAGGGCACGGCCGCGGCGAGCGGCGCGGACCAGTTCCACAGGGAGGTGAACGACTCCCACGCCGCCGAGGCGTCGGAGTGTCCGTCCCGCTCGTGGAAACCGAGCACCCGCACCGGATCGGCGTGCGGCCCGACGATCCGCAGGTATCGGCCCCGCACGCCGGTCGTCCCCCGCTCAGGCAACCCGCTCACCGGCCTCGTGCGCGCGCTCGTGCTCGGGTGCCCACGCCGCCGTGTGGACGACGTTGTCCAGTTCCGCGCCGCGCGCGAACCGGTGCAGCTGCCGCCGCAGGAAGTCCACGCTGAGTTGTGGGAACGCGTCGGTGAAGGCCGCCACGTGCGGAGTGATCAGGACGCCGGGCAGGTCCCACAGGGGATGGCCCTCGGGCAGCGGCTCGGGATCGGTCACGTCCAGGGCGAGCCGCAGCCGGCCGCCGCGCACCTCGCGGACCGCGGCGGCGGTGTCCAGCAGTTCCCCGCGGGCGACGTTCACCAGCAGGGCGCCGTCCTTCAGCAGCGCCAGCTGTGCCGCGCCGAACATGCCGCGCGTGGCCTCGGTCAGCGGGGCGCACAGCACCACGGCGTCTGCCGTGGGCAGCAGCGCGGGCAGTTGTGCCGCGCCGTGCACGCGGCCCGCGGGGGTCGTACGCGCCGTCCTGGCCACCAGGACGACCTCGCAGCCGAACGCGCCGAGCCGTGCCGCCACGGCCGCGCCCACGGCGCCGTAGCCGACCACCAGGACCCGCTTGCCGACCAGAGTGGTGCCGGTGACCGGGTGCCGTTCCCCGGCCGCCGGCCGGCGCGTGTAGTGGCCGAGGCCGCGGGCGAGGGCCAGCAGCAGGGTGACGGCCAGTTCCGCGGTGGGCTCGCCCTGCACTCCGCGGGCGGTCGCCAGCCGGGCCCCGGCCGGCAGCAGGTCGAGCAGCGGCACCATGTGGTCATACCCGGAGCTGAGGAGCTGGACCACCTCGACGTTGACCGCCCGCGGCAGCAGACGGGCGAAGACGCGTTCCGACCCGGTCGCGGGGGGTCCGACCAGGAAGCTCACCTCACGCGGGTCGCCGGGCAGCGAGGCGGAACCGTCCCAGTAGCGGTAGGAGAGCCCGTCCGGCAGGCGGGGAACCCGTTCCGGTCGGTACGGGAGCCACACCGTCTTGCCGTCGTTCATCGTGCCTCAGCCTCTTCCGCGTCCCGCCGCGCCGCACGGGCGCGGAACCCTCCGGTCACGTCCGTGAGAACACGTGTGCATGTACTCATTTCGCCAACGTGTGCAAGTCGGCCGAAAGTTCACGTGAGGTACGGCACATCACTTGTCGGACCCCGCGTGAACCCCGCCGCCGGGCCGCCGCGTCTACCCACCGGGGGGAACGTGGGTGCACTCACCCACGAGGACATCGCCCACGAGGAAACGACGTGAACCGAACAGCGCCCGGACGGCGAACCCCCGCCGCCGGCCTCTCCGCCCTGCGGGCCGCCGTCGCGGGCCCGGTGCTCACACCCGACGACGCGGCCTACGCGACCGAGTGCACCGGCCACAGCCTGCTGCACGTGTCCCGGCCGTCGGTCGTCGTCTGCGCGACGCGCACCGAGGACGTGGTCGCCGCCGTACGGTTCGCGGCGCGGCACGGCATGCCCGTCGCGGTGCGCAACGCCGGGCACCAGACGGTCCTCCCGGAGACCGGCGACTGGCTGCTGATCACCCTGCGCCGCATGCCCGACGTCGTCGTGGACGCCGGGCGCCGCACCGTCACCGTGGGCCCCGGCGCCCGCTGGGACCACGTCCTGCCCGAGACGGGCCGCCACGGGCTCGCGCCCGCCTGCGGTTCGGCCCCGGGCGTCGGGGTGATCGGCTACACCCTGGGCGGCGGGATCGGCCCGCTGCTGAGCCGCAGGTACGGGTACGCCGCCGACCACGTGCGCCGGATGGAGGTCGTCACGGCGGACGGCACCGTCCGGGAGGTCACGCCGGAAGGCGAACCGGACCTCTTCTGGGCGCTGCTGGGCTGCAAGGGCAACTTCGGCGTGGTGACCCGCATGGAGTTCGGTGTCTTCCCCGTGCGCCGCTTCTTCGGCGGCGGCCTCTGGTTCCGCGGCGAGGACATGGCCGACGTGCTGGATGTGTGGCGGAGCGGGCTCGCAGGGCTGGACGAGCGCACCACGACCTCCGTCGCCGTGCAGCGCCTGCCCCCGCTGCCCGACCTGCCGCCCGCGCTGCGCGGCGCGTTCGTCCTGCACGTGCGCGTCGGGCATCTCGGACCGGCCGCCGAGGGCGAGCACCTGGCCGCCCTGCTGCGGGCCGCGGCGCCGCTCCTGCGGGACACCCTCGCGGAGCGGCCGTACGAGGAGGTGGGCGACATACATGTGGATCCCGTGCGGGCCGCGTACATGACGGAGACCACCGTGGGACTGCGGGAGCTGACCTCCGACACCCTCGCCGCGTACGCGGAACTCACCGGCCCGGACTCCGGCTGCCCGCTCAGCACCGTGGAGATACGCGCCCTGGGCGGCGCTCTGGACCGGGAGCCGCCGGTCCCCAACTCGGTGCCGTCACGGGGCATTCCGTTCGTGACGTTCGCCGTGGGCGTGGCCGGGCCGTCCGGGGCTGGACGGATGACCGGGCATCTCGCCGCGTACGCCCAGGGGATGGCCGCTTGGGGGGACGACCGGAGCATCATGAACTTCCTGTCCCCCCACGCGGCCCGCGAGGAGACGGACATGCGCAGGCTGTTCGGCGGACGGCGCTGCGACCGGCTGGCGGCGGTCAAACGCCGCTACGACCCGGGGAACATGTTCCGCCTCAACCACAACGTCCGGCCCGCGTAAGACCTGCGAGCGGAAGTGGGCCCCGGCCGGCGGCTCGCCCACTTCCGCTCGCGGCTCTGAGCCGGGGGCCCGCCGGCCGCGAGGCGGCTCCCGGCCGGGGCGCGGGCCGTGCCCGAGCCGGGTTCACCTCGCTCCGGGCCGCACCGGCTGCGACTCGGCACCAAGAGCTGCGCCGGCTCCAGCTGCAGGATCCGAGCCGGCTCCGGCACCAGGGCCCGCGCCTGCTCGGGCCGCTCAGCCCTCCGCGCGCCGCGGCAGCCGCCAGTTGGGCCGCGGGAAGTGGCAGGTGTAGCCGTCCGGGTAGCGCTGGAGGTAGTCCTGGTGCTCCGGCTCGGCCTCCCAGAAGGGGCCTGCGGGCACGACCTCGGTCACCACCGGTCCGGGCCACAGCCCCGACGCGTTCACGTCGGCGATGGTGTCCTCGGCGATCCGCCGCTGCTCGTCGTCCAGGTAGAAGATGGCGGAGCGGTAGCTGTCGCCGATGTCGTTGCCCTGGCGGTTCTTTGTGGTCGGGTCGTGGATCTGGAAGAAGAACTCCAGGAGCGTGCGGTAGTCGGTCGCGGCCGGATCGAAGGTGATCTCGATCGACTCAGCGTGGCCGTCGTGGCGGCGGTAGGTCGGGTTCGCCAGCTCGCCCCCGCTGTATCCGACACGTGTGCCGAGCACGCCCGGGAGGTTCCGGATCAGCTCCTGCATGCCCCAGAAGCAGCCTCCGGCCAGCAGGGCCCTCTCCTCGACGTCTGTCATGACATCTCGCCTTTCTTTCCGCATCTCTTCTTGTCGAACAGCCTCGCACATGGCCCCCGTCCGCTCACACCGCCGACGGATCGGTGCGGTGACGTGGGCGGGGTGTGGGCGTCGGACCTCCCTCCCGAGATCCCCTTCCACTCAACATCACCTCTTCAAATGGTGACGACATCATGTCAGACGATGGCGTCACCAGTCAAGGTGGTGACTTAGCGGCTCCCCGGCACGGCCCCGCTGTCGCCGTTGCGACATGTCCCACCTGTGCCAGGGCAGGCCGGTGACAGCCGCCTCACAGCCATCGGATTCTGTCCAGCGCGTGAACTCCGCTCCGCCCACGAGGGAAGGCATGGCACTGATGAGACAGATCCGCCTGATGGCGGCGACCGCCGCGGGCTTCGCCCTGGCCGCAGGCGCCGTGACGCCGGTGACGGCCGCGCCCGGCCCGCGGCCGGCGGCCGCACCACGGGCGCACCCGGAAGCCGCGTCCGCGAACAGCGCGGCCACGGTCCGCCTGGTCACGGGTGACACCGTCACCGTGGCGAGAGGACCGGACGGCCACCAGAACGCCACCGTGCGGCCGGGCCCCGGGCGCGAGGGCATCGTCTTCCAGACGTTCGAACAGGACGGTCACATCTCGGTGTTGCCGTCCGACGCCCAGCCCCTCGTCATGGCGGGACGGCTGGACAGGTCCCTGTTCGACGTCACCGCCCTCCTCGCGCAGAAGTACGACACCGCACACACCTCCGCCCTCCCCCTCCTGGTCAGCGCCTCCGGCGGCGCGGCGGCACCGGCCGAACGCAGACTCGCCGCCTTCGCCGAGAAATCAGCGAAGGCGGCGAAGCCGGGAACGTCGGAGCCGGGAACGTCGAAGCCGGGGACGTCGGAGCCGGCGGACACCGGGAAGTCCGCGGGCTCCGAGGGCTCCACGGACTCCCCGCCGCCTGCCCCCACCCGCACCCGCACCCTCGCCAGCATCCACGCCCGCGCCCTGCGCGTCGCCCAGAGCGACCTGGGCCGCTTCTGGGAGCAACTGGCCCCGGCGGGCGGGACGTCGAGGACCTCCTCCGCGCTCACCGCCGTCCCCCGCGTGTGGCTGGACGGCCGGGTGCACGCCGTACTCGACCGCAGCACCGCCCAGATCAACGCGCCGGCCGTCTGGCAGAAGGGCGACCGCGGCGACGGCGTGAAGGTGGCCGTGCTCGACACCGGCGCGGACCGGTCCCACCCCGACCTGGCCGGTCGGATCACCAAGGCCGAGGACTTCTCCGGCAGTTCGGGCACCGGCGACGTCTTCGGGCACGGTACACACGTCGCCTCGATCGTCGGCGGGAGCGGCGCGGCCTCCGGCGGCACCCGCAAGGGCGTCGCGCCCGCGGCCGACCTGCTCATCGGCAAGGTCCTCGGGGACGACGGGTTCGGCACCGAGTCCCAGGTGATCGCCGGCATGGAGTGGGCCGCCGCGCAGGGCGCCAAGGTCGTCAACATGAGCCTCGGATCGGACGAGGCCAGTGACGGCACGGACGCGATGAGCCTGGCGCTGAACGAACTGAGCCGCACCACCGGCACGTTGTTCGTGGCCGCTGCGGGCAACAGCGGCCAGAACGGCGAGATCACCGTGGGCTCCCCCGGCGCCGCCGACGCCGCCCTCACCGTCGGCGCCGTGGACCGCGACGACTCGCTGGCCGGCTTCTCCAGCCGCGGCCCCCGGGCCGGTGACGGCGCCGTCAAACCGGACGTGACCGCGCCCGGCGTCGGCATCGTGGCGGCCCGCGCGTCGGGCACCACCATGGGCGACCCGGTGGACCGGTACTACACGGCCGCCTCCGGTACCTCGATGGCCACCCCGCACGTGGCCGGTGCCGCCGCCCTCGTCGCCCAGCGGCACCCCGGCTGGACCGGCACACAGATCAAGGACGCCCTGGTCAGCACCGCCCGCACCATCGAGGGGCAGAAGACCACCGAACAGGGCGGCGGACGCATCGACGCCGCCGCGGCGGCCCTGGGAGCCGTCACCGCCACGGGCGGTCTCAGCCTCGGCTCCTTCCAGCCCGGGGACGGCCCGCGCACCACCACCCTGCACTACACCAACAGCTCCGGTACGGACGTCACCCTCACCCTCGCCGCGCACCTGACCGACGTCCACGGCCGGGCCGTACCGCCCCCCGCGCTCGGTCTGGCGTCCTCGGTACGCGTGCCCGCGCACGCCACCGCCGACGTCCCCCTGACCGTGCGCCCCGCGCAGGTCCCCCGGGGCACGTACTACGGCTACGTCACCGCCACCGCGGCCGGCGCCTCCGCCCCCGCCGTCCACACCACCCTCGACCTCGCCGTGCACGGCCCCGTGCACCGGCTCACGGTGGTGTCGTACGACGAGAAGGGCGACCGCGTCCCCCTCCAGCCGGTCATCTGGGGCCCCGGCGGCTTCGTCCCGTACACCGACTTCGAGCACGCCGTCACCGAGGTGGAGGAAGGCACGTACCAGGTCAGTGAGACCTTCACGGTCCGCGCGCGCGACGGCGAGGAGATGCGCGCGGTGGTGCTCCCCGAGGTGAAGGTCACCAAGGACACCACCGTCACCGTGGACGCCCGCGCGACCACGCCCGTGCGGATCCGCACCCCCAGGCCCGCCGAGCAGCGCGGCGCGATCAGCTTCCAGACGTACCGCGAGATCGACGGCCGCAGCCTCACCCAGGGCACGATGTACTTCGACATCGCCAAGCGCGTCTACGTCAGCCCCGCTCCCCCGGTCCAGGACGGCACGTTCGAGTTCTCCTCGCGCTGGCAGCTCGTCGCCCCGCTCCTGGAGGCACGCGCCGCCGGGATGCCCGGCACGCTGGACGCCTACTACATGCCCGCCTCCCCGCTGTTCGACGAGCGCGGCGCCGCCCTGACCGCGGTGGACGCCGGGGACGCGGCGGCCCCCGCGTTCGGCCGGGCCCGGGGCCGGATCGCCGTCCTCACCAACACCACGGGCGCGAGTGAACCCACCGTCATCGCGCAGGCCGCGGCGGCGGGCGCCAAGGCCGTCCTCCTGGTCGACTCCTCGGACATCGCCTGGACCCGCTGGCGGCCGGACGGCGACCGCTGGGCCGTGCCCACCGTCCGCATCGGCGCCACCGCCGGGGCCCGGCTGCTGGGGCTCATCCACCGGCACACCGAACGGATGACCTTCCACGGCACCGCCCGCAGCCCGTACCTGTACGACGTCGTGCAGGTCAGCGAGCAGGGCATCCCGCGCCACGTCGTGCACACCGTCTCCGACCGCACCAGCGCGGCCGTCCGCACCACCTACGCGGACACCGGCGGCACCGGCTGGATCTCCGAACAGCGCTTCGCCCGGCGCCCGTACCAGCGGACGGCCTGGAACCAGTACAACCGCTACGTGCCCACCGGCTTCACCCGCACCGAGTACGTCAGCGCCGGTGACACCGTCTGGCAGCACCTGGTGCACCACACCACCGCCTTCGACCCGGACCAGACGCTTGCGGTGGGCCTGCGGGACGATCCGCGCACCTACCGGGCGGGCACCCGGTCCACGGAGACCTGGCAGGGCGCCGTGGTCCGCCCCTCGATCCCGGCCGGCACCACGACTCCGACGGTCCGCACCGGCGACGTACTGCACCTGTGGATCCCCGAGTTCACGGACTCCCAGCCCGGTCACTGGTCGCGGCTGGTGGACGGCGGCGGAGACATCGGCGGCCTCTCCGGCACCCGGCAGGCAGCGGCGGGTGACACCGCCACGGCGGTGCTGTACCGGAACGGGAAGAAGTACGCCGACCTGGGCACCGCCTGGGTGGACGCCGAAGTCCCCGCCGACCGGGCCGACTACCGCCTGGACATGACCACCTCGCGCACCTCCTCCGCCTGGCGCTACGCCACCGCCACCAGCACCTCGTGGTCGTTCCGCTCGCGCCACACCGAGCAGGCCGTCCCGCTCTCCCTGCTGCAACTCGACTACGACGTCCCGGTCGACGCGCGGAACACGGTCACGGGCCCGGGGCCGTACGACGTCGGTGTCACCGTCCGCGCCCCGGACGGTGCCCCCGCCCCGCGCGGTGTCACCGTCCGGGTCGAGACCTCGAACGACGACGGACACACCTGGCGCACGGCCCGTCCCGGCCACCGCACCGGCAACACCTTCCGGGCCGGCGTCGCCCCGGCCGGGGGCCACGGCACCTCGTACGTCACCCTCCGCGTCACGGCCGAGGACGCCTCGGGCAACCGCGTCCAGCAGACCGTCCGACGCGCCTGGGCCGAGCACCGGTAGGCGTTCAGGCACAGTCCGGTGAACGGAAGGGCGAGCGGTGATCCGGCCGCTCGCCCTTCCGTCCCCGTTCGCCCCTCTTCACGACGATCATCCCGCTCCCCCCTTGCCTTACAGTCTTCAACCAGCGCCCACGGCAAGCGGGGAGGACGTGCGGGATGCTGGAAGCCGCTGGAGTCTCACAAGTGCAGGAATCCGTCTACCGCCTGCTCGTCATGTCCGGCCGGGCCACGGTCGACGACATCGCCCGGCGCACCGCGCTGCCGCACACCGAGAGCGCGCGGATCCTCGACACGCTGGTCGAGTCAGGGCTGGCCGTCCCCACCGACGGCTCCCCCCGGCTGTACCGGGCCGTACCGCCGGACGTGGCGCTGCTCCCGCGCATCAAGAAGAACGCGGAGGCCCTCGACCTCGCCCGGACGGAGGCCGCCCGCCTGATCGAGACACACCGTGACACCGTACGCCGCCACGACGCCGGGCAACTGCTCGAAGTCATCACCGGCGCCGAGGCGCTGCGCCAGCACCTGAGACAGATCCAGACCAACACGCGCACGGAGATGCTCTGGTTCTGCAAGGCCCAGTACGTGGCCATGCCGTCCGGCAGCAACGCGGAGGAGTACGAGGCCCTGGCCCGGGGCGTGCGCTACCGCGTCCTGTACGAGCAGGCCTTCTTCGACGACGAGGGCGCCGTGGACAACGTTGCCATGGGGATGCGGGCGGGTGAGGAAGCACGCTCCTTCCCCACTCTCCCGCTGCGCCTGGCCATCGCCGACCGTTCGGTCGCTCTCTTCCCTCTCGTCCCCGGCGGCCCCCACGGCAGTCCCGACGAGCCGACCACCGCACTGGTGCGTGACAGCAATCTGCTCAGCGCCCTCGTCGCCCTGTTCGAAAGCTACTGGGAGAACGCGGTCCCCCTGCACCTGACGGACACCGACGACTCCTCGCCCGTCCCGGGCGCCGAGGACGCGGACACCCGCGCCCGGCTGTCGCCGACCGACAGCAAGCTGCTGTCCCTGCTCGTCGCGGGAGTGGCCGACAAGGCGATCGCCTCGCACCTGGGGCTGAGCCGCAGAACCGTCCAGCGCCGCATCCAGGGCCTGATGGAACGTGCCGGTGCGGAGACGCGGATGCAGCTCGCCTGGCAGGCCGCACGGCGCCAGTGGCTGTAAAACACATATCTCCCCGGACGGTCCGCCCAGCCTCTGAGCAGCGGAAAGAGTCCGCCCAAAGGAGCACCGACCGTACGGACTTGACATCCATGTGGTGAAACGTGTGTTGTGGCCACGATCGGCCGCCCCCACACGACCAGGCCACCACAACTCACACCTGGATCCACGTCACCGATTCCCGGGTGTGAGTTGCCACCAGAAATGGAAACCTCCCATGTCAAGAGCCCGCCATTTCGCGCTGGGGTCAGTGCTGAGCACGACCGCGGCCGTGCTCATCGTCTCCGCCGGCAGCACCTTCAGCGCGTACGCGGCGAGCCCGCAGTCCTCCGTCACTCAGCAGGGCGCTTTTCACCCCAACCCGAACGCGGCCGGCAGCCGGGTGGACTCCCCCTGCCAGTTCTCCGTGAACGGCCACGACTGGCTGCCGAGCAGCGAGGCGCGCACGCTCAGCCTCGCCTCCGGCGTCGACGGCAAGCTGCACATCGGCGTCCGGGCGGGCAAGTGGGACGACTGCACGGTCTCCCTCGCCGCCTACCTGACCCACGGTCCGACCTGGCAGACCTCCGGCAAGCAGGAGTTCCTCGACTTCGACACCGTCAAGGTCTCGCACGGGGCGACCGCTCAGCTGGCCATCACGGCGCCCGGCAAGGACTGCTTCACCCAGATCGACCTCTACCGCGGCGACGTCAAGCACGACGGAAAGACCGCGGATCTGCCGGAGGGCCCCGACCACCCGGTGTTCACCGGCAACCTCATCGCCGCCTGGCAGGGCGGGAGCAAGGTGTGCCAGGTCCCGGAGACTCCCTCCACGCCGCCCACCGCCCCCTCCCCCTCGACCTCGACCCCGCCCGCCGAGTCGACGCCGCCGGCCGAGACGGCCCCGCCCGCGACTCCGACCCCCACCGCGTCCCAGCCCTCGGCTCCGGGCACCCCCAACCCCTCGGCCTCGGCGCCGTCCACCCCGCCCGCCTCCTCGACCACGTCCCCGGCCGCGGCCGTACCGGTCACCGCCCGGCCGAGCCGGCCGGGTGACTCATCCACGCCCCTCGCCGAGACGGGCAGCAGCAACACCGTGCCGCTCACGGTGGGAGCGGCGGCTCTGGTGGCGGTGGGCGCCGGTGCCTTCGTGGTCGCACGGCGGCGGCGGACAGCTCAGAAGGACTGACGAGACACACGTTTCCGCAGCCAGGCGAAGTCTCGTGTGAATCGTGGTTCCGACTTACCATGGTGAACGGCAAAGGCGGAACCGGGCTGCGGCCGAAACGTTCCCGCCCGAGCGGGCCCGCCACAGGCAAGGTTGGCTGGGTCTCGGCTTAGACGAAGGAAAGTACATGGCAAGCGGCACCGTGAAGTGGTTCAACTCCGAAAAGGGCTTCGGCTTCATCGCCCAGGACGGTGGACCTGACGTCTTCGCGCACTACTCCAACATCGCGGGCAACGGCTACCGCGAGCTGGTCGAGGGCGAGCACGTCACTTTTGACGTCACCCAGGGCCAGAAGGGCCCGCAGGCAGAGAACATCGTCCGCGGCTGACCGTTCGCGCGCACCGGGCTCTGTCCCGCAGAATCGTTCTGAGCGAAGAATCGAACAGATCGAACAAGCTGCGGGACATTGACCAGACAGCAGGAAAGGCGTCCTGCGGATCGCACCTCATGTACGTCACGTCAATGAGGGACGATCCGCAGGACGCCTTCTGTTTCCGGCGTGATGCCGTTTCCGGGACGGTCCGCTTGCCTGTCAGCCTGCTTGCCCGACGTGCTTGCCAGACGGTGTGATTTTTCGGAGGGGCGGCCTGCCCCTGGACGGCCTGCTTGCCCGGAGGGCCGGGCCGGACGGGCTCGCCGGACGGCCCGCTTCCCCCGCGGGGTCGGCCTCTTCCCGGCCGGTCCGTTCTCCGGCCGTGCGGATGAGGATCAGGCGCAGGCTCAGGATCAGGTCGCGCGGCGGAGCGGAACGACGACCCGCTCCCCCAGCCGGCCCGGAACGATCCGGTAGTACTTGATGTGACCGATCTTCTCGGTCTCCTCCAGCCACCCCAGACCGATCACCTGCTTCCGCGTCCGCGAGAACACGGGCGGCGCCATCCCCACCAGCTGGGCCAGCTGCGCCGCGGTCTCCAGTACGGCACCGGAGCGGTCCGTCGGGTGCAGGGCGTACAGCATGACGACGAGACGCTGGTTGGCGGTCATGCCGGCCGTTGCCTCAAGCAGCTTGAGGTTCTGCTGCTTGTCGTCACTGGTCACTTTGCCTCCCACCGTGCTGGAGTGTTCTCGTCGAAGCCCGGGATGTCCGGCGGATTGCACGTCCTCACCGCTTCACGCTGCTCCAGCCCTGTTCCATGGAAGGCAATGTACGGGCTGATGCGGTAGAAGTTGTAGTTGCCGATGCGTCCTCGGACGATCAGAACCCGATGCTTGGCCAGCTTTCTGTTGATCTTCCCGACCGCGTCCGTCGACATCCCCACCCGCTTGGCGATGTCCGCTCCCGTGGCCCTCAGTGGTTCCATACCCTCGGGTGACACCCCGATCCACCACAGAACCAGGAACTTCTGACTGGGCGTGAAGGCCTTTGACTCGGTGATGGCCTCCACCCGCGCCTTGTCCACTTGCGTATGCCTGCCGGAGAAGGCATAAGGCGCATAAGGGACCGGCTCGCCGGTGTCGGCGTCGACCAGTCTGCGTACTGCTCCCAACAGGCCCTCCATGCGTGGGGCATTGATGCGCTGTTCATCCAGGGCGACCCGCAGGCCGACCATATGAACCTAACGTACATGAGCAAGGAGTCAATCAACTCCGCTCGTCGACCGTGTCGCTTGTCCTCCACACAGGGCATCGCCGGTCCACCCCATGGCTCTCGCCCGACCGAGACATGTACGTGACGTCAATCTGCCGCTGTTCTGGAACAGCGGTGCCCAGTTTCCTCAGACGTACTGGCGGTTCCTGGGAACCGAGTGACAGATCGACGGACAGCGGTCACAGATCATGGAATCTTGGTGATCAGTCCGAGGGAACCGGGTGCCCGGTTCCGTCAGCCGCCCATGGCGATCGGCGGAACTGCCTGCCAGTTCCGCCGATCTTGGTTCGGTCGGGCATGTGCGCAGGTCAGAGGCGGTTTGGTCAGAGTGCGCTCTCTTACTTCGTCCAACCCGCCGTGGGCCCTCCGCCTGCCTGCCCTCTCCGACACTGACGCGGACCCCACTGTTCCTGTACCACGGAAAGTCAGCCACTACGCGCTCGCGGCCGACGACTCAGGCGCGCGTATGCCTCCGGCGACCCCCACCCGGCTCAGCCACGCCTTGGGAAGAACTCGCCCTGACGGTCCCGCACCGGACGACGTACCCAGGCCCCGGTGACGTCAGGCCCTGTGGGCGCTTCGAGGAGAGCCCCTTCCCGTGAGCCCCTCCCCGTCCTCGCCCGAGAGTCACTCACTGAGAGCTGTGGCCTCCCCGCCCCTCCCCTCCTCTATTACGCCGTAATAAGGCCGTCCCCCTATTACGGCGTAATAGGGGGACGGCCGGTGGTGACGGTGTGGGTTGTCAGCGGGTGCTGCTGGGAGACTCCAGCCGTTCCTGCTGATGCTTGTTCAGGATGACCAGCATCCGGTCGAACTCCGTGACGCTCATCTTGCGGATGAGGTGCATGGCGAGGAAGGCGCCGTTGTCGTAAGGCAGTCGGCGGCCCGCGGAGCCGCCCGCGTCGGCGAGGTCCTGATCGGCGACGGGTGCGCGGTTCGACCGGGGCTCAGGGACGGTCTCGGGAGCGGGCGTGGACCGGACGGCCGCCGGTGCGGTGGACTCCCGGGGTGCCCTGGAGTTCACCGACTGGTTCCGCTCTACGGACTCGGCTCGCCCGTCCTGATCGAGGAATTCCGCTAGCTCCTCCTCGGCCGGTTCCGGCTCTCCCGGCCCAAGGCCCAGCCGGTCAGTCGCCGTGACCGGTGCAGCCGCTCCGACCTCATCCTGCTCGTCGAAGTCCTCCGGCTCCTCAGCCTCGTACCGCTCCGGCTCCTCGTCCGTCTCCCCGGCAGCGGCAGCGGCGGGGGCCACAGGGGGCGGCGAGGCCATCGCTGCGGCTGCTGCCGTCTTGCGGTCCGCTTCCTTGCGGAGCCGCTCCGCCTTCAGCTCCTCCAGGGCGGCCTCCTGCCGCTCCTGAGGTTCCTTGGCCACGGCTCGGAGCAGTTCGACGGGCTCCGAGCCGACCGCCGCCTGAAGCTGCGGGGACAGGTTCAGCAGGGCGAGGCGCTGTGACACCCAGCCCTGGGACTTGCGCAGCCGCTTGGCGAGCTTGACCTGCGAACCGTGGATGACGAGGAGCCGTTGCAGGGCGCGGGCCTCGTCGAGGGGATCCAGGTCGTTGCGGTGGATGTTGGCGACGAGTGCGGATTCCAGGATGGCGTCACCGTCGCTCCCCTGCTCGTCGTCGACCATCACATGGAGATGGGTGAGGCCGGCCTCCCGCGCCGCGGCGAGGCGGCTGCTGCCGTCGACGACGACATGCGTCGTGTCGGGGTCCAGGTCCTTCTCGCGGTCCGGGTTCGCCTTCAGGTAGGCATCGCGGTTCATGACCGTGATGGCCTGCTTCTGACCGTGCTCCCTGAGACTGCCCGCGAGTTCGGTCAGATCACCGAGGGTGGTGCGGGGGTTCTCGGGGTTGGGGCTGATGCGGGCGACGGGCAGGCGGGTGGGCGGGGCGACCCCTTCCGTGGGGACGCCGGTGGCGGCACCGATCGCGGCACGTCGGGCGCTGACCGGCCGGGCACTTCCTCCGAAGCGCCCCGCTCCGAGCTGATCGGCCTTGCTCATGAGATCTCCCGGGCCAGGGCCCGCATGCCGATGGCCTGCTGCGAAGACGGGGCGTAACTGAGCAGGGGCTGCTTCATGCGCACTGCTTCCTTCTGTTCCTTCAGGTCGCTGATGAGACCGACGACCCGCGGATCCTTTATGTCGATCCAGCCCTGGAGGGAGGAGGTGGCGATGTAGCCACGGCGGCCGTCGTAGAGGTTGACGACGATCCCCAGGTAGTCGATGTCGAGACCGAGGTCGTTGCGGAGGTCCTCGATCTGGTTGGTCAGCAGGTCGTAGGCGTCGGCGGAACTGTCCTCCGCCTGGACGACGATGAGGGCACCGGACTGGCCCGGACGCTCGCCGTCGCGGCGGCGCCCGTAGTAGGCCGCCGCGTCCATGCTGAGCCCGAGGCTCGGCGGGCAGTCGACGAGGATCACGTCGTAATCGGCTTCCAGCGGAGTGAGCGCACGCTCGAGGGCGGCCTCGCGGGCGCGCACGGCGGAGAGCCTGACGTCCAGCAGGAAGGCGTCGTGGCAGGCGGGCAGCAGGTGCAGCCGGCCACCGAAGTGGTCCTCGTCGATGGAGACGATCAGGTCCCGCAGCTCGCCCTTGGGATCCCCGGCCATGTGGTTGGTGAGGCTGTCACCGTTCATCGGCAGGGGCGCTGCCCCCAGTTGGTTGGTGAGGTGGCACTGGGGGTCGAAGTCCACCAGCAGGACACGGAGGCCGCGGCCGGGGAGCTTCTCGATGTCGAGCGGGTCGCCCGCACTGTCGCCCGGGCCCCCGTCCTCGTCGCCGGCCCGGAGAGCGGTGGACAGGGCCTTGGCGACCCGTACCGGATACAGGCGGTTGGAGTCCTCTGACAGGGCCTCACCCACACCGGCGGTGATGGCCGTCTTGCCCACCCCGCCCTTCTGGTTGCAGACGACGATGCGGCGGGTGATGTCCGGACGCTGCACATCGGGAGCCGGATTGGTGTCGAGCCAGAGCTGAACGGACTGGGCGAGTCCCTGGATGAGGGAGACGCGGCGGTCCTCCGCGATGCCCCGGAACTCCTCCCACTGCCCGGGAGGAAGGAAGGTGGAGAAGGACTCGGCTCCGGCGGTGTCGACCGAGGCGGTCGCCGAGGCAAGGCCGCACCAGACGGCGATGCCCTGCTCGACAGCGGTCTGGATCTCGATACCGAGCTGCGCGGTTCTTACCTTGAGGTTCTGCCGGAGCCATCCCGGCAGTTTGGAGACGACCTTCGCTCGGTCGTTCGAGGTGGCTGGCGTACTCATGGCGCTACCTTACTAACGCCCTTGATCAACTGCAGCATCGACACGTTAGTTAGTACGACTTGGTGATGCGTCAGGTCTCTGAACCGGGTCCCTTCCACCTATTACGGCGTAATAGGCAGACCGGTTCACAGGCTGGACGCTCCCCCCTCTGACGATCCGCTGGGCAGCGCCTTCGGCCCGAACCTATTACGGCGTAATAGGTTCGGGCTTCGCCGCCTTCAGGAACTCGGCAGCCGCGTCCAGGGCGAGACGTGCCTCATCGGTGAGCGCCACCGGTCTGGCCGTCTGCTGCTCCTGCTTGGCGAGGGCGCGGACGGCCGCGTCCAGGTACCGGTTGAGGCTCACCCGCTGGAGCGGGGTACGGCACTGCGGGAGGACGGCCTCGATCTCCTCGAACCAGTAGTCCGCGTCCTCCCCGAGCACCAGACCGTCACGCTGTTCCAGGAGCCGGCCCGCGACAGGGACGAGGAGCGCGTGCCGCTTCTCCGCTTCCTCCTGAGCCCGGCGTTCGGCGGCCTGTTCGAGGGCGAGCCGTCGCTCGGCCTCGAGTACCGCCTCCGGGGTGCGGCGGACCGGTAGGCCCGCCGGGGTCTCGTCGGTGAGGGTGGCCGCCCTGAGTCTCTTCGCCTTGTTGTACGCCGCGCTCGGGGCGCTGACCGCCAGGGCGGGCGCCACGTGCTCCCAGTGCGCTCCCGCCTCACGGGCATCGTCCACGGCTCGCACCTGGTGGAGCTCGCTCTGCTCCTTCAGGTACTCCCACAACCGGACCCGTTTCAGGGCAGCGTCCCGCCTCACCTCCAGGGACTGACCGCGCAGGGCATCGGTGTGCTTCTCGGCGTAGAGGAGCGCTCCGTACAGCTCGTCGTCGGCCGGCATGCGTTCCACATCAGGGTCCTCGGCGTTCTCATGGAGCTGCCGCAGCTCGCCGACCAGCGCGGCCGCGTCCAGAGACCCAATCCGTACGGGTGGCTTGACCAGGGGTTTTGTGGGCCTGGACGGCTTACGTGCGCGCTTCGCCATAGATGGATTGTGCCCTCTCCTCCATCGTTTCACAGAATGTGAAACGGCAGAACAGGGCCTGCTCCAGGGACCAAGCGTCCCCTCGGTGGCTATTACGGCGTAATAGCCGAGTCCCTGGCAGGGGCTCTCCGGCCCCGCAGGGACCGGAGCCGACAGGGACTCACGACAGGAAGACGAGCACAGGGACTGAAAGGTTCACCGCTCTGGGGACGTTCCGGGACGCGGAACAGGGCAGGAACGGTGTCAGGGACAGGCCTGCGGAGGGACTCAACGGGGGAGAGACCCGGGGGAAGGGGCTGAAGCAGTGCTGGTCCCTCTTGGTCCCTGCGCTTCAGTCCCTGACGTTTCCGCAGGTCAGAGGCGTTTTACCCCTCCTGGGAGGGACTGTAGGGACTGAAAGTCGCAATTATGACGTAGACAAGACATGTGATGCGTATACGCGGGCGCGTATGTAACCCCATGTTCTTGTACAGCTCATAATTGCCGAGTTCAGTCCCTACAGTCCCTCTTCTGCTGGTCGCACGCCTCTGACCTGCGGAAATACTCAGGGACTCAACAGGGTCCCTGGGCCCTCTCGGCCCCTTGGTTCTGGTCCCTGGAGGGCTTCGGACCCTGCGGGCGTCCCGTAAAGCCCGTTGCCGGTCCTGGCTTATATGACAATCATCAGTCCCTTCAGCCCCTAGGGTGGGAGACCGGCTGGTCCCTGCCCTGCCCGGAGGGACCGGACCCCTCCCCGGCACAGGGACCGACGCCGGCCGGTGCGCACCGAAGACTCACCACAGGAGGGACCCAGGGACTCAAGGGACCAGGAAAACTGATAGAAACGGCACGCGGCCCAGAACAGACCCACTTTTCGGACGATGACCTCTAGACTCTCTTTCGCACTAGAGTCCCTTCGGTCCCTGATGGCGCGTCACTGCCAGCCAGGTGCCCGTGCAGTGAGCGAACGACGAGACGTGACGAGGACGATCCCCGTGCCGCGCGAAGGTGAGAACCGCGAAAGTGCAGCCCGAGTCGGGCCCGTGGCTCCGCATGCCGTCGCACGGTGGTGCGCCGCCCAGGGCTGGCCGGTCCACCCCCTTGCCCCCGGACGCAAGACGCCCGCCGGGAACTGCCCGGACTGCCGCACGCACCGGCACGACCCCGCCGACTGTCCCTGCCTGCCCGCGGGCCGTCCCTGCCACGGCTTCCACGCGGCCACCACCGACCCGGACCGCATCGACCGCTGGTGGAGCGAGAAGCCCGCGGCGGGAGTCGGCGTCGCCTGTGCCCCCGCGGAGCTGGTCGTGATCGACATCGACGCCCACGCGGCCCCGGTGGCCGACCGGTCCCGGCTGCTGCCCGGCATCCCCATCCCGGAGCAGGTGAGCCTCGCCGGGCTGGCCTCGGGCTTCGACACGCTGGCGCTGCTGGCCGCCTACCGGGGAGCCCCCGATCCCTCCTCGGACGAGACGACGCTCCGCGTGCGCACGCCTTCCGGGGGCCTGCACGTCTGGTACCTCAACCCCGACCCCGCCACACGGTTCCGCTGCTCCACCGGCTCCGGGCGGAACGCGGCGCTGGCCTGGCAGGTCGACGTCCGTGCCGACGGGGGCTACATCGTGGCGCCCGGCACGCGGACACCGAAAGGCGTCTACCGGGCCGAAGGCGCGGCCCGGCTCCCGGCGCCCCTGCCGGACTGGCTCAGGGACGAACTGGCCCGCACCGGACATGTGGTGGCTCCGCGGCCCGTCACGGCCTCCTGCGGGCCTTCCAGCCCCCCGGGTGAGGATTCTCCTGCCCCGTGGCCCACAAACGTCTCAGAAGCCCCTACAGCCCCTCTCCGGGGCGTGCGGACGGGTCGCGGGGAGGCCGGTGCGCTGCGGATCCTCGATCCGCTGATCCAGCAGGTCGCCGGGTGCGCCGCGGCGCGTGAGGGGACGAGCTTCACGGAGAAGCTCAACCGGGCGGCCTACACCGCGGGAGGACTGGTGGGTGCCGGGCACCTCGAACACACGGCCGTCCGGGACCGGCTCGTCAGGGTCGCCCAGTACGCCCGTCCCTGGCAGCAGGCCAGGAACGAAACGATCGTCGACGACGCCCTTGCCGTTGGGTCCGCCCGCCCTCTCCACCTCAAAGGACGTCCATGAGCAGCAGTGCCGGAAGCTCACCGCGCTTCGACCCGCAGGCTGCCGCTCAGCAGATGCTCGACCTGGAAGCGGCCGCCCCGGCCGGAGCTGCGCTGCTGCCCGCTCAGACGGCCCCGGAGGCCGCTTCAGGGGTCTCGCCGCTCCCACCGCCGGGAGCCTTCGGGACGCCGTCCCTGCCGCCGTCGCTCTCGGACCGGGGAAACGCGCGGCTCTTCGTGCAGATGCACCGCGACCAGTTCCGGCACGTGGAGGGGCTGGGCTGGTTCGCCTGGGACGGCTACCGCTGGAAGCGCACGGGCGGCGAGAAGGCCGCGCTGTGGGCCGCGGGGGAGATGGCGGAGGACATGCCGGACACCGACCCGCGCGGCATCTTCAGCAACCGTGAGATCGCCCAGCACAAGCGCCGCACCCTGTCCACCACCGGCATGAAGGCCCTGCTCACCCAGGCGAAGGCGTCTCCCGACCTGTCGGTGGACCCGGACTGCCTCGACGGGGACCCGTACGCCCTGTGCACGCCGGCGGGCGTGGTCGACCTGCACAACGGCCATCTGCGCAAGGCCGACCCCACCCGGGACTTCCACTCCCGGGCGACGAGCGTGGCCCCGCAGCGCATGGAGACCCCTCGCTGGCACCGCTTCCTCGCGGACACCTTCGGCAGCGATCCCGAGGGTGAGGAGATGATCGACTTCCTGCACCTGCTGCTGGGGTACTCGATCACCGGTGACGTGGGTGCCCAGGTGCTCCCGTTCCTGCACGGCGAGGGCAAGAACGGCAAGTCCGTCCTGCTGGACATCATGATCCAGATCCTGGGCGACTACGCCGACGCCGCCCCGCCCGGCTTCTTGATGGACCGGGGAGCGTTCTCGGAGCACTCGACCGAGCTGACCGAACTGCACGGCCGCCGCCTGGTGGTGTGCAGCGAGCTGAAGCCGAACGACAAGTTCGACGAGGCCCGGGTCCGGCTGCTGACCGGCGGCGACAAGATCAAGGCACGCCGGATGCGGCAGGACTACTTCTCCTTCACGCCCACCCACCACCTGTGGCTGCTGGGCAACCACCGCCCGGAGGTCTCCACGGGCGGTTTCGCCTTCTGGCGCCGCATCCGCCTGCTGCCCTTCACCCGGACCGTCCCGGCCGAACGCAGGATCGACAACCTCGCCTTCGAGCTCGTACGGGACGAGGGCCCCGGCATCCTGCACTGGCTCATCGAGGGCGCTCAGCGCTACCTGGCCACCCGCGACCCGCTGGAAGGCCCCGACCGCGTCCGCATCGCCACCACCGCCTACGCGACCACCGAGGACCACATCGGCCGCTTCCTGGCCGAGTGCTGCACCCGGGACGGCGAGGCCGGACGGGACCTGCGGGTCGAGCAGGGCCTGCTGTACACCGAGTACAGCTCCTGGTGCAACGCGGGGGAGGGGATCAGGCCCGCGACGCCGAGGGCCTTCGCCAACCGGGTCCGTCAGGAGGTCGGAGTGGCCTCGCCCGCCGACATGATCAAGTCGAACGGACGCAAGTACTACCCCGGCATCGCCCTGCTGGAGCACCCGTGAGGCGGCCCGGAGTTCGGCCGTACTCAGCGGTCGGCCTGCACCTGGCCCCGCGGGCGCTCTACGATGGAGGGCAGGTCCCGCATGCGGTGGCTCCCACCGGAGGCCCCGCCGCTGGCCGGAGCGCGGGCCGGAGCGACATGTTCACATGCCTGGCCACGTCCCCCTTGGTGGGGAGCACGCCGACGAAGGAGGGGCTGCAGCCATGAGCTCGCTACTGACCGAGAGCGACCTCATCCACGAGGAAGAGGTGGTGTGGCTGGAGAACCCCGAAAAGCTGGACTATGTCCGCCAGGCGCTGGACAAGACCAAGCGCCGCAACACCAAGCCGCCCTACGCCCGCGACGGGCGCATGGTCGGCTACGCGCTGCTCGACGAGCAGGCCTCGCCCGATCCCGACAGCGGCCTGTACAAGCGCCGGGTGTTCTTCCTGCTGCCGCACGACCGGGACAGCCTGCCCGACGGCCTCTACCGTGAGGGAGCCCCCGGCGAGGCCGTCGACCCCCGCACCATCGCGCCGAAGAAGCCGGGCGCGAAGACGCCCCGGTCGCAGTGCGGTTCGCTGCCGATAGCGACATCGGCTCCCTGAGCCGCCGCTCCGGGCGGCGGACCGCCGGCTCAGGAGAAGTACACGAGGACGCGGCCGGAGTTCCCCGCGTCGACCTCGCGGCGGACGTAGAGCTTGCGGATGTGCTGCTGGTCCAGGAAGGCCAGCACCCGTGCCCGCAGCCGCCCCGATCCCTTGCCGGGGATGATCTCCGCGACCGGGACGCCGGCGTGCGAGGCCCGGAAGAGGAACTGACGCATCGCGAGTTCGATGTCCCGGTTGTTGCGGAACACCGGGTGCAGGTCGAGCGTCATCATCGGGAGCCCTCCTCCGGGCGGCGGCGCGTGTCGGCAGCGGTGGGTGTCGGCCCTACAGGCTACGGGCCTCGTCACCCGCCGTCTCCCGCACGAAGGCGAGCACCGCTTCGGTGAACCGCTCGGGTTCCTCGATGTGTCCCATGTGGCCGCTCTCCTCGAGGACGAGCAGCCGGGAGTCGGGGATCAGGTCGTCCAGTTCCCGGCCCCAGCGCAGGCCGCAGATGACGTCGTGCCGCCCCACCACGACCAGCGCGGGCACCGCCAGTTCCTTCAGCGCGACGCGGTCGTCGATGACGTCGGGGGAGAGGTCCTCGTCCAGCCCCGAGATGAACGTGGCCCGTATCGCGTCCCGGAAGGGGGCCAGCTCCTCCTCGTTCTCCCAGTAGTGGGCGAAGTACGAGGGCAGGACGCCCCGCGCCACCGCCACGGTGTCCTCGTCGGTGGCCATACCGGACATCGCGCCGAATGCGGCCAGGACGTCCGGCAGCCCCGAGTGACCGGCGTGCCGGGCGGCGAACTGCTCCACCATGCGACCCGCCTCCGCGCCGTGCTCGGGACCGGTGACCGGCGCCCCCTCGTACAGGACGACACCCGCGAGCCGCTGTGCGCGGTGCAGCGCGTGATACGCGGCGACGAACGCGCCGTGCGAGTGACCGAGCAGATGGACCTCGGGCACGTCCAGGCGGTTGATCAGCACTTCCAGGAAGCGGCTGTAACGGTCCCGGGTGTAGCCGTGCGGGTGCGAGGGGAGGCGGCCGGACTCGCCGGTGCCGATCGGTTCGACGTACACCATGGTCAGGTGCTCTTCCAGCGCGGGCATCCGCAGGTACTCCCAGTGGATGCCGGGCCCGCCGGGATGGGCGAGGACCACCGGACCGCTGCCGTACACGTGGTAGCGCTGGGTGACGCCGCCCACCTCGAAGGAATGGGTGCCGGGGGAGAGCGGGCCGGAGCCGACGTCCTGGGCCTGGTGCGAACCGTTGGTGATGCTCATGAGGTTCTCCGCATCGAGTGAGGGTGTGTGCTGACACCGACACGACGCAGGGGGTGGTCGAAAGTTCGAGGACGCGACTGTGATCCACGTCACATGGAGAGGCGAGACCGGGAGGAGGGAGTCGGGGCGGAGCTATTACGCCGTAATAGGGGACAGGGACCAGAGGCAGGGGCGGGCGCGGGGTGCCCCGAGGACGGCGGCCGCGCGCCCGGGCTATTACGCCGTAATAGGGTCCGGGGGTGGCGCGAGGGCGGGCTCCGTGCGCCGCGACCTATTACGGCGTAATAGGTCCGGTCGACCGTCGGCCCGCCGGGACCTATTACGCCGTAATAGGTGAGGCGGCGAGAGCCGACGAGGCTCGCTACCGAGAGGGTTGTTCAGGCCGCCCGGAGTTCCCGGCTGGCAGCGGGCCGCGCTGCGTGGTAGAGACTCAGCTCGCTGATACGGCCGCCTTCGAGGTTCATGATCCAGGCGACCCCCGGTGGGCAGTGGTCAGGGGCGTCCGGCGGATTGACCAGGTCCATCTCCCACACCACGAGCGACCGGCCGGCGACGACATGCCGGGGGCGCTGGCGGACCCCGGCGGCCAGGTCGGAATCCATGCCCACCAGCATCAGCCCGACGCCACCGAGCCGGTGTCCGCCGCTGAGCAGGGACACCTCGGGGGAGTAGCGGTCCCTGACCACCTTCTCGAACTCCCCTCGTTCGGCGGCGGCGAGCGTGTCGTGCGCCTCCTGCCAGCTGGCCTCGGTACGACGAGCGGTGTCGTCGTGAGCGGAGGCGGAGGTGGCCGCGAGGGTCTGGGCGAGCTGACCGCGTGCCTGGTGCAGCCGGCTGCGGACCGTGCCGACCGGAACCGCGCACGCCTCGGCGATCTGCTGGTACGAGGTCACCCCGGAGGAGAAGTAGCGGAGCACCAGCGGCAGCCGCAACGCCGGGGACAGTTCCTCCACGGCCTCCCAGATCCAGTCCCGCAGGGCGTGCCGGTCCAGCAACTGTTCGGGGGAGGCGCCGGCGGGAGGCAGGGGGACCTCGTCCACGGGTTCGGTGCGGCGGGACTCACGCAGCAGGGACCGGCAGGCGTTGCGCACCACCATGCGCAGCCACGGCCCCACCGCCTGCGGGTCGCGGACATCGGCGATACGGCGGAGCGCGACCAGCGCCGCCTCCTGCATCACGTCGTCGGCATCGGGCCCGGGCCCCAGCAGGCTCAGAGCCACCGCGCGCATGCCCGGACGGTGGCGCTCCAGCAGGGTGGCCAGCGCCGGCGCGTCGCCCCGCTGCGCCGCACGGGTCAGTATCGCGTCCTCGGCCCGCGCGGCGTCCCTCAGTGTGGTCTCCATGTTCCGCCCTCCGGCCCGGCCACTGCTGAACCCGAGGGTACCCAAGGCGGGCAGCGGTCAGGTGTGTGTGAGAGTCCCGGCCGGTCGACATGTGTGTGCACTCGGCCAGAACAGTGACGTGGCTCATAACAGGTGGGGTGCTGACGAGTTCCTGAAAGGTGTTCGACATGCTGGGAACATGGCCTCACAGAACAACCCCACCTCGCGAGGGCGCCACCGGGCCCCGACAGCGGGCGACCAGGTCCTCGCCACGCTGTCCCGGGCCGGCGGGCGGCTGCCCCTCGCGGCCGCCGCCCTGGTCGTCGCGGCCACCGTCACCGGCTGCGGGGCGACCGCGACGGGGGCCGTCCACGACGCCCCGGCGGCCGCCGCGGGGAACTCCCCGGCCGCCGCGCCCTCCGCACGGGACGAGGCGCGTCCGATGTCCGGCGTCGACAACGCCGCTCCCGAACTGCCCACGCAGCTCCCCGGGCTGGGTCCCAAGACGCTGTCCCAGGTCCCGGCGCAGACCCGCCAGGTCGTCCTGGTCACCGGCCAGGGCAAGAACTCCAACCGTTCCGGGGTCGTGCTGTACCAGCGCACCGCGGACGGCTGGAAGGCGGGCCCGACCTGGACGGCGCACAACGCGCTCAAGGGCTGGACCGACGAACACCACCAGGGTGATCTCCGGTCGCCCATCGGGGTGTTCACCCTCAGCGACGCCGGAGGCAGGCTCTCCGACCCCGGCGCCAAGCTGCCGTACACCCGCTCCGTCTCCGGGTACACGGTCGGAGGGCTGGGCTTCGACGGCGAACCCCTCGACGGGGCCTTCGACTACGTCATCGCCATCGACTACAACCACCAGAAGGGGACGACGCCGCTGGACTGGACGCGCCCCCTCGGTGCGGACCGGGGCGGTGGCATCTGGCTGCACGTCGACCACGGCGGTCCCACCCACGGGTGCGTCAGCATCGCCAAGCGGCACATGAAGGAGCTGCTGCGCACCCTCGACCCTGCCCTGCATCCGGTGGTCGTGATGGGGGACGCCGCGTCGCTCAGGAGGTGAGGCCGCGCGGCTGCCAGGCGGCGTGCTCGGCCACCAGCTCACGCAGGGCGCGCAGTTGGCGGAACATGCCCATGCCGAGGGCGGCGACGACGCGGCCGTCGCGGACCCGTACGGCGGTGAACTTCCGCTGCCGCGGGTCCCCGTCCACGAGGTGGGTCGCGCCGGGACCGCGGGCCAGGCCGTAGACCTGGAGCCGCAGACCGTACTGGTCCGACCAGACGTAGGGAACCGTGCGGAAGCCGGACCCGGCTCCCGGCCCCGCCAGGATGTTCGCGGCGACGTGCCGTCCCTGTTCGGTGGCGTTGGTCCGGTGCTCGATCCGCAGCCGGGTACCGGAGTCGGGGTCCTGCCAGGAGGCCACGTCACCGGCGGCCCACACGTCGTGCCCGGCGTACAGGGTGCTGTCGCACTCGACACCGTCACCCAGCGGCAGACCGCTGCCCGCCAGCCACTCGGTGTTCGGGCGGGCGCCGACGCCGAGCACCACGGCGTCGGCGCGGACCTCGCTCCTGACGCCCCGCCGGTCCGTGATCACCCCCGTGACCCGCCCCTGCCCGGTGAGCAGGCCGGTGACCCGCGTGCCCGTGACGAGACGGACGCCGTGCTCGCGGTGGAGGGAGGCCAGCATGTCCGCGGCGTCCGGACCGACGACGTCCGCCAGCGGAGCGTCCCCCGTGGTGATCAGGGTGACCTCGCAGTCCAGCGACCGGGCGACCGAGGCCGCCTCGGCGCCGACGAACCCGCCGCCCACGACCACCAGGCGCGGCCGGCCGGCCAGTGCGGTCCGCAGCGCCAGCGCGTCGTCGAGCGTGCGCAGCACGTGCACCCCGGCCGCACCGCCCGCCCCGGGCAGGGTGCGCGCCCGGGTCCCGGTGGCCACGACGAGGCTGTCGTACGGCACGTCGGTCCCGTTGGCCAGCCGGACCCGGTGGGCGGTCACGTCCAGGGCGCTCGCCGCCACGCCCAGCCGGAGCCGTACGTCCAGTTCGGTGTACGCCTCTTCCGGCCGCAGCAGGAGCCGCTCGGCCGGCCAGTCCCCGGCCAGCAACTGCTTCGACACCGGCGGCCGGTCGTAGGGCGGGTGGGGTTCGTCCCCGACCAGGGTGAGCGGGCCGTCGTACCCCGACTGCCGCAGCGCCTCGGCGGCGGTCAGACCCGCCGCCGAGGCGCCGACGACGACCACTCCGGCGGGAGAGGTCACGCCTCGACCTCGATGGCCGCGGCCGGGCAGACGGCGACCGCCTCGCGTACGGCGTCGTGCTGGTCCTCGGCCGGCCGTGCGGTGAGGAGGACGACGACACCGTCCTCGTCGCGCTGGTCGAAGACCTCGGGCGCCACCAGGACGCACTGACCGGCGCCGCAGCACTTGTCCTCGTCGATGGTGATGTTCATGTCGCTCCTGTCATCGGGGAGTTGGGGTTGGGGAGGGGAGCCGGCAGGCAGGCCGGGTCACCAGGTGAGGGGCAGTTCGCGTACGCCGTAGACCACCGCCGCGGTCCGGAAGGGGATGTCCTCGAGCGGGCGGTCGAGCCGCAGGCCCGGGAAGCGGCGCAGCAGTGCCGGGTAGGCCTCCTGGAGTTCCACCCGGGCGAGGTTCTGGCCGAGGCACTGGTGCGGGCCGGAGCCGAAGGCCATGTGCTGCCGGCTGGAGCGGGTGACGTCGAGGCGGTCGGGGGACGCGAAGACGGACGGGTCGCGGTTGGCCGTCTCGCTCACGCACAGGATGCCGTCGCCCGCGGCGATGCGGACCCCGCCGATCTCGATGTCCTTGAGCGCCACCCGGCGGCGTCCCATGTGGGTGATGGTCAGGTAGCGCAGCATCTCCTCGACGGCGCCTGCCACTTGGCGGGCGTCACCGTCACGGACGGCGGCGAGCTGGTCCGGGTGCTGGAGGAAGGCGCAGGTGCCCAGCGCGATCATGTTGGCGGTGGTCTCGTGCCCGGCGACCAGCAGCAGCCGGGCCTCGTTGGCGCACTCGTCCTCCGTGCCGAGCCCGGTGGCCAGTTGCTCGGTGGCCATGCGGCTGAGCAGGTCGTCCCCGGGCCGCTCGGCCTTGCGCAGGATGAGGTCGCGCAGGTAGTCGACCAGTTCCTGGGAGGCGGAGACGGCGGCCTGCGGTGTGCTGCGGGTGTCGATGATCGCGGCGCTGGCCCGCTGGAAGAAGTCGTGGTCCTCGTAGGGGACGCCGAGCAGTTCGCAGATGACGAGCGAGGGCAGGGGGAGGGCGAAGGCGGTGACGAGGTCGGCGGGCGGTCCCTGGCGTTCCATCGCGTCGAGGAGGTCGTCGATGATCCGCCGGATGCGCGGGCGCAGCCGCTCGGTGGCCTTTACGGTGAAATTGCCCGTGTACAGGCGCCGCCGTTCGGTGTGCTCGGGCTCGTCCATGGTGATGAAGGCCCGGTGGCGTGCGCGGATGGCGTCGCTGCCCGCGCTCATGCTGGGGTAGCCGGGCCGGGTGTTGTCGGCGCTGACGCGGGGGTCGCGCAGCAGGGCGACCTGGTCGGCGTGGCGGGTCACCAGCCAGGCGCTCGCGCCGTTCCAGAGGGTCACCCGGGAGACGGGGTCGGTGTCCAGCAGGGCCGTCACCGACGGCGGAGGGTCGAAGGGGCAGCCGGGGGCGCGTTCGGCGGGCCAGGGGGTGGCTGCGGGGGAGGGGGCCGGGCTGGGAACGGATGCTGCCTTGGTCATGACTGATCCTCGGCTTCCGAGTGTGTGCCTGATGGGGGTGGCGGTGGAAGTGGGGGCGCCGGGGCGCACGTTACGACGCGGCCTTCGGGCACGGAAGGGGAGATCCGTGTATAGGGCATTCTTTTCGCCATTCCCGGTCCGTGGAACACACACATGTTTCCCGGTCCGTGGCCGCGGGGAGTGCGCGGCCACGGACCGGTGGACCCGGGGGAGGGACGGGCCCCCGGGGGCTCTCGGTGAGGAGCGTGCGGACCGTCAGGTGACGGGCGGCAGGTTCGGCCCGGTCGTCCCCAGCTGCTCCGTGGCGACCACCGGCGGCACCGGCCAGGTGACCCCCTCGGGCGGCCAGCTCTGCCCCGTCGCCTTCAGGAAGTCCGCGGGCGGCTCGTACAGCGGCGGCTGGGTGCCGTCGGGGATCATCGAGGCCCACTGGATACCCTCGGTGCGGCCCTTGAACTCCTGCTTCATGGCGTCGAGCCGGTCGGGCTGCTCGATGAGGTCGACGGCGCCGGCCGCGAGGTAGCGGGCGGCCGACAGCATCGCCTGGTGCCCGATGTCGGTGGCCGCCGTAGCGGTGACACCCCAGTTGTGGTTGGGCAGTCCGGGTGGGTACGCGGCGGACAGCAGCACCGCGGTGGGCGCCTGCCAGCTGATGTCGGCGGTGTCCGTGGCCAGCCCGCCGGTGTAGGCGGCGGCCGGGGGAGCGAGCGGTACCAGGTCGGTGGGCATGCCCACCTCCGGGCGGCCGAGCGACTTCTGCACGGCCTTCGCCAGGGTGTGGTCGGCGTCGGTGAACTTCGGCGCGCCGATCTGCCGCATGTTGTCGTACAGCAGCTCCGCGCCGGCCCTGTTCGCCAGCAGGTTCCAGGTCGCCGAGTGGAACTTGTGCACCAGCCGGGTCTGGCTGGCCTGCGCGGCGGCCTTCGCGCACTCCACGATCTTGTCGTAGAGCACCTGGGCGCGGGCCGGGCTGCCCTCGCGGACGAAGAACCAGATGGAGCACATGTCCGGGGTCACGTTCGGGGCGCCGCCGCCGTTGATCACGGCGTAGTGGAACCGGCCCGACGGCGCGACGTTCTTCTCCCGCAGGTACTCGGACATGGTCGCCATCAGCAGCGCGCCGTCCAGACCGCTCTTGTTGCCGAGCGGGGTGCCGCCGTGACCGGAGGCACCGAGGAAGGTGAACGTGGCCGATATCAGTGCACTGGTGGTGTTCCAGAACGGGGTCGTGATGTTGAACGGGTGCCAGTCGAGGAACGCGTCGAGGCCGTCGTAGACGCCCTCCTTCACGGCGTACGCCTTCCCGACGAGCTGCTCCTCGCCGGCGCTGCCGAACAGCTTGACGGTCGCCTTCAGTCCGTGCGCCCGGATGGCCTGCGCGACGGCGATGGCGGCGGCCGTACCGCCCGCGCCCAGCGCGTTGTGCGCGTCGCCGTGCCCGGCGCCGTACGACGGGCCGTAGGCGTCGTAGTGGTAGACGAGCGGGTCGTGGGTGGCCACGCCCTTCTTCTGCGAGAGCCCCGGCAGCGCGTCGTACTCGGCGTTGAAGCCCAGCACCGGGCCGCCGTTGCCGTAGGTGGCGACGAACGCGGTCGGGAAGCCCGCCGAGCCCCATTCGACCGTGAAGCCGTTGGCCTTGAGCAGGTTCGCCGTGGCGAGGGACGACTTCCACTCGCGCAGCGACAGCTCCGCGTACTTCCAGACGTCGTCGTTCAGCTTGGTGACGGCACCCCGGTTCGTGTCGATCCAGCCCAGCGCGGTCTGCTTGGCCGCGGTGTTCCTCGCCAGGCCCTTCGGCGCCCGGTAGGTCGTCGGGGAGACCCCGGTCTTCTCGTCGTAGCCGAGGGTCGCGGCGAGCACCGGGTCGCCCTGGAGCAGGGCGGCCGTGGTCGCGGTGGCACCCAGCCCGAACATCTTCAGCAGGCGCCGGCGGCCCGGGTGGAGGTCGTCGTTCACGTCAGTCTCGTTCCTCGGGGGTGAGGGAGAAGGGCCGGGGGCGGCCCACGACAGTGCTGCCAGGTGTGTCCGTGCACAACATGTATGCCGGTGGATGTGCACACCTGGACAGACTGACGGAGTGTAACGTGTCGGCGCGTCAGATATGTGTTTCATTCCCGCTGAGGACCGGGGACCGAGCCCGGTCACTCCGTCCGGGGACGGGGCGGTCACTCCAACCGAGGACCGGGCCCGGTCACTCCGTCCGAGGACCGGGTCCGGCCGTGGCCTATTACGCCGTAATAGGGGAGTCCGCAGAGGAAGTAGCGGTCACCGCCGCTTCCGCCGCTCCGCTGTCCCCCTCCCCGCCGGTGTCCGCCGCAGTGAGGACGGCCCCGGGATCGACGACCATGGCGACGACGCCGAGCGGGTTCAGATACAACTGCTCGTCGGCGGCCAGCAGACCGGCCAGCTCCTGGACCGGGATGGTGCTGGTCGCGAACTGGCTCGCGGCCTGCAACTGGTCACCGGAGGTGAAGACGGGGACGACCGCTGTGCCGTCGGGCGTCCGCGTCCGCAGCGGAGTTCCGTCGGGGGCCAGCCATATGCCCACGATCGTTCCGGCCAGCCGCTGGGGGACATCCTCCGGAGGCCCCCAGCCGGTGGAGGCCAACTGCACCGCTTCGTCCACGGGATCGGTGGGTTTGGGCCACCCCAGCGCCAGCGGTGAGGGGCGGTACTCCTCGTTATCCCGCCACTCCACCACTTCGCCCTCGGGGCTGGAGCGGTACTCGCCTGCCACGGTCCAGCGCGGAGGCGCCCCCTCGCCGCGCCAGCCCGGGTCGACGAGGCCGAGCCAGTGGTCGGGTGCGGCCCTGGCGGCCTCACGGAGTTCTTCCGGGATGTTGGAAAGGGGGTTCGTGTCGTTCGGTTCGGTCGGGGTGACGTCGCTCATTTTGTTCCGTTCGATGGAAATTCAGAATTCTGGGGCCGAGCTGTCCACTTCTTCTTTGTCCCTGCCGCTCTCGCAGATCAGGAGCACTGTCGAACCCGGGAGCCGCTCAAAACTCGCCCTCTCACGCAGCCATTCTTCGATTGTTCGCCATGCCGGGCCCCTGTAGTCGGTCCTGGCCCTGGTGGTCCGCAACGAGCGCGGCGCGAAGGGGCCGGTAACCGGACGTCAGCCCGCCGAAGCTGCCGGGTGGTTGCTGCCGATTGTCACCACGTCGAGGTAGAAGATAGCCCCTGAAGAAACGTGAAACTAAAAGAACATCCAGACTACTGAATGCGTCTTTTCAGCAGGTCGATCCCAGCGTGCAGCCATTGGAACGTCTCGGAAAATTGCGATTGCAGAGTGGGATTACTTATCACTGCAGGTGCGCTCAGCATACCTCGCAGGCGATCTTCAACCCCTACCAGAAGCTGCACGACCTGTCGGTCGAGTCGGCCGCCAAGAAGATGCGCGTTCACCGCATCTCGGATAAGCGCGGCCTGCTGTAGCGTAAGGAGTGGTTCGGTCGTTTGAATCGGCTTCACGAGCTGATCGAGGAGCGGGTTCAACTGACGGTACATATTGTGGTTTACAATGCGGCGCACACCTTCGCCCGGTGCACCTTGGTATGGAGAGGCGGCCATTGTCTCGGATTTCGCGTAGACCGACCTGGCGATCTCACTGATCTGCGTAACGTCTCCTCGTATGTTTTCTGAGGTACTTTCACGTCGGCCGAAATGCCGGAGCTCCAGAAGAACCAGGCCGTGCCGGAGAGCTTCCTGCGATGTATCCAGGTATTCGATGTCGGCCATTCCGATGCTATCGGCCTGACTGACCTGCATGCCTGTGGGGGTTTGACCTCGCAAGGCAACGGAAAGATAGTCGCCGAGTCGCACCCCACCATGTCCGGTCTCGTTCAAAACTCCTCGCAGGTCGGCAATCTCACGTTTGATTGTTTGACCGTAAAGTGTAACTACATGCGTAAGGTGGTTCACGAATAGCTCGGAAATCCGATCATGCCTGAAATCAAGAAAGCTTTTTATTTCAGGTCGGAGTCCGAACCAGATGTCCGCAAAAGGAGTTCGGGAGGCTGCGGGTATCATATTTTTTACCAGCGCCCCCGGCCATAGACGGGAAACCACGGGCGCGGCGGCGACGTGCATGAAGACCAGTCTGGTATATCCCCACACTTCGTCAATCCCTGGCACTTGTCGCAAGGAATCGACCTCGTTCACTGGAACCACCTTGCGGGCCGCGTCGCTAGCGAAATGGGCGGCGACATCGCGCCCGAATGCAAGTGCGGCACGACTCAATCGAACATGGAAGGGGTTCGCCGGATGTGCATCAACGAAATTCAGAAACTCATTCAGCCCATCGAGCGGGACGCCCTGCGTGTACTGAGCGTAAGCAAGATTGTAGCGGGCGTCCATGGCGAAAGAGGGAGCGATCTGGACATCCTGGCCATGCGCAGTAATGTGCCATCCTTCATGCGCAGGGAAAAGGCTGGCAAGCGTCGCAGGTTGTTTTGTCTGATCGACCTGGGCGAGCCGGGAGCGGACCAGTTCCACGTTGTCCATCCCCTGGCTGAGTTCAGGGTGGCGCTCCCCTTGGAAGGTGCGGTGAGGGGCGGTAACGACCTCCGCTATCTGGTACACCTCCTGGACCGGCCGGGTTGCACCTGGCGGTGTTGTGTTGCTCGCCATATCTTGAGATCCGAACAATCGGCCGTCGGATCTCCGATAGAAAGCGTGTCTTTCTGACTGAATCTCAACACCGTTGCCCCGAACCAGAACTGTCCCCTTTGGGGGTGCCTCGCGTCCCTGGAAGACGAGCAGATGCCTGTCTTCCACTTCCCAGCCCAGCGCGCCCACCTCTCGACTCACTGGAGCATCGATGAGTGCCCGGGCGGCAGATACGGATTCGCTGGGACCTTCTCCTGGCCTTTCCGCCTCATGCACCACTTGTCCTGCACGGATAACAACTGTACGGGCGTGAAGGAAGTCGTACGACCGTGGTGAGTCCGTCACGATGGGACCTTGGCGGGATTGCAGCTCAATCCACCAGACCCGCCCATCAGGTGCTGCCACAGCAGCGAAAGCATGGCCCTTCGCCATCGAGGCGTCACGCCCCGCCATAGAGCTACCTGATCGGTACGTGACGACCAGAGCGACCGCAGGAACCTCGCCCTCCCGCGCCGCAGTGCGGACATTCTGAGTTATTTCCTCAACGGAAGGCGTGCTTCGCCAGCCTGGACCACGGAGCAGGCGTTGTTCCGCGCCGGTGCCTAGGAGGATCGAGTCGTCCACTGTACGCCCCGCACGCACGCCCCCCGTCGAGAACGGAGGTTCTGCTTGGATCGCTGATCCCGGAAACGCACGCTGCTTGAATTCCTCAACCAAAGCAACGCAGTCATCCTGGCCCACTGCTTCCACTACCTGATGGGCGAGGTCTCGCAGCATGGGCTCGTCAACAGGGTGGCTACTCATTCGACCGGCAAATGCCTCGGCAATTTCGGTCGCGTCATATGTCTGGTGAAAGGACCGCATGTGCCCGGCCCCGCCGGGCGCCGAGTTCGCGGGGCGGCCGGTGCCGGGGGCGTAGGCGGGCGGTTGGGGGAGGCGCCGGGGTGGGTCGGGCAGCGGACGGGGGGTGGGTGGCAGGCGGCGTTGGGGTTGGGACGGGGGCTGGGTCTCGGTTCGGGGGCGGAAGGTGCGCCAGCCGCCGGTTTCCGCCAGGGTCAGATCTGTGCTGGTTGAGCCTACGGGTGCGTGGACGGTGCGTTGGGTGGCGTCGGCGACCTCTTGCGCGATGATCGTGCCCCTGTGGTCGGGAGTCGCGCTGTAGCAGGTGATGAGGACGATGTCCCGGTGGCTGTTCATCTCGAGGCTGGGCCGTCGTTTGAGCATCTGGCCGAGTCCCTGGCCGGTCAGTTCGTGCCGGCGGCCTTGCGTGTCGTAGACCTCGGTGAATGCCGGGTGTCCGTGGTTGGAGAAGAAGTAGGGGGTAGCCCTCTGGCGGCCGTTCTGCCAGGGGAGTCTGAACGTGGTGCCGTCGTTCGTGGGCTCCATCCAGTGCCCGCCGTCTGCCTGGTAGGAACGGGCGAGCTGGTAGGTCGCCCGTGTGGCCAGTTGCTCGAGGCCCTCTGCCCGGGTGGTCAGGTCGTGGGGTGTGTAGATGGCCCGCCCGAGGTGGTTGCCGCTTTCGTCGACGATGGTGTAGCTGGTCAGGTCTGAGGCGTATACCTGCCCGGATCGTGTGGTGAGTTGATGGCGGGGTTCGCCGTCGGGGTTGTTGGCGAGGATGTCGGGGGTGCTGCCGAGCCAGCGGCTGGGCGGTGTGCTGGTGTCGGGCTGGTGCAGGACGATCCGGGTCATGAGGCCGCGTCCGTCGGGGCGGAGCCCTTGGGTGGCCTGGGGGACGAGGGCGAGTCCGCCGTCGGGTGCCCAGACGGTGCGTCCGGTGCGGGCGGCGATGGTGCGGGGCAGGTGCATTCCGTTGGCGGCGGCGTGGGGGATGAGCAGGACGATCGGTCCGGCGGGGTGCATGGCGAGGAGCATGTTCGCGGCGAGGTGGTCGGCGAACTCTTCGACGCTGTACGTGTACAGGCCGTGAGGAGTGACGGCCTCGACGCCGCCGTGGGGGCTGAGCTCGGCCGCGATGAAGAAGGGCGTCTCGGACGGGCGGTTCCAGGGCGCGTCGCTGTTGCGGACGGCGGGAGGTACTTCGAAGGGAACGGGACCGGTGAACGTGGTGAATCCGTCGGTGATGAGACGGGTCACGGGTGTCGGCATACGGCCGCGCCCGTCCGCGCGGTAGTCGAGCCCTGGCTGAGTTCCGACGTGACTGCCGATGGCTTGTGTGTAGGGCTGTGCCGCGGTCAGGTAGCCGCTGAAGCCGTCGGCTTGCCCCGGGAAGCTTCCGGTGCCGTTGTTGCCGGTACGGGGCATGGACCAGTTGCGGGCCGGTGCCGAACTCGCGGGGCGGCCGGATCCGGGTGCGAAGGCGGGCGGTGGGAGAAGACTCTGGGGGACTCCTGACTGCTGCTGGAGCTGAGATGTCGTCCGGGGGAGGAAGGTGCGCCAGCCACCGACCTCTGCCTCGCTCAGGTCGTTGCGGGTCATGCCTGCGGGGGCATGGACGACGCGTCTGGTGATGTCGGCGACCTCTTGCGCGATGACCGTTCCGTCGGGTGCGGGGGAGCCGAGGTGGCAACTGGCCAGGACGATCTCCCGGTGGCGGTCCATTTCGAGGCTGGGGCGCCTTCTCAGCAGGTTGCCGAGTCCTTGGCCGGTCAGCCGGTGAAGGCGGCCGTGCCGGTCGAGGACCTTGGCGTATTCCCTCTCCCCGTGGCTGGCGTAGAAGTAGGGAGGTGCCTGCTGCTTTCTGACCCTCCAGGGGAGGTGGTATTCGAGGCCGTCTACCGGATGCATCGATACAGCGCCGTTCTCCCATCGTCGCTCGGCGACGCCGTACGTCAGCTGCTGGGACATGGCGTCGGAATCCGGTTCCCGCCAGACCCATTCGACCGGTGTGAACAGGGCTCGCCCGAGGTGGTAGCCGTTTCGGTCGACCATGGTGTAACTGACGAGGTCGGAGGCCCTCACTGGGCCGTCCAGGGCGGCGACCTGGTGGCGGGGTTCGCCGTGGGGGTTGTCGGCGAGGATGTTGGGGGTGCTGCCGAGCCAGCGGCTCACGGGGGTGTTGGGATCGGCGCGGTGGAGGACGATCCAGGTATTCCGGCCGCGCCCGTCGGAGAGAGATCCTTGGGTGGTCTGGGGGACGAGGGCGAGTCCGCCGTCGGGTGCCCAGACGGTGCGTCCGGTGCGGGCCGAGATGACACGGGGCAGGTGCATTCCGCCGGCGGCGGCGTAGGGGACGAGGAGGACGATCGGTCCGGCGGGATGCTGCTGGAGGGCAGGGGTGACCGCGAGGTGGTCGGCGAACTGTTCGGCGGTGAAGGTCTGGAGGCCGTGGGCCGCGGTGACCTGGACGTCGCCGTGGGGGCCGAGGTCGGCCGCGATGAAGAACGGGGTACTGCCCGGGCGGGACCAGGGTGCGTGGGCTCCGCGGAGGGCAGGCGGCGCCTCGGCCGGGACGGGACCGGTGAAGGAGACGACTCCCTCGGTGATGAGCCCGCTGATGGGCAGCTGCGTGTTGCCGTACTGGCTGGTGCGGTAGTCCAGACCGAAGCGGATGCCGCCGTGGCCGGTGATCGGCTGGGTGTAGGGCTGCGGTGCGGTGTGGTGACCGCCGGAGTCAGCGGACTGGACGCTGAAGCCGTGGGCGCCACTGCCGCCGGGTATGCGGAGGTCGCCTTGGTGGGGTTCGGAGTTCGTGACGGGGTAGCGGCTTGGTGCCGTGCTTCCCGGTGTCTGGGGCAGGCGGCGTGCGGGTTGGGGCAGCGGTCGTGGTGGGTTGCCGCTGCGCGGAGGCCGGGGCGGGTTGGACGGCTGGGGCTGGGACTGGTGCTGGGGCTGGAAGGTGCGCCAGCCGGGGCCGATGGCTTCCGTTGCTCTGAAGTGCGGGGTGGTTTCGCCCAGAGGTGCGTGGACGGTGCGTCCGGTGATGTCGGCGACCTGCTGGGCGATGATCGTCCCGTCCGGTGCGGGGGAGGCGGTGTTGCACACGTTGAGCACGATTTCCCGTTGCCGGTCGAATTCGAGGCTCGGCCTCCTTTTCAGGAGATTGCCGATTCCTGGACCCGTCAGCAGGTGGCGGTTTCCGTCCGTGTCGTACATCGGCACACTTCTGGTGTTTCCGTGACTCATGAGGAAGTAGGGATACCTGATCTGGCCGTTCTGGTCCCGGGTCTTCCAGGGGAGGGGGGCCGGCCGGGTGTTGAGGAATTCCAGGCCCATTCTTCCGTCGGGTCCTGCGGTGAGCTGGCTGGGGGTGAAGTGTGTCTGCCTGGCCATCTCTTCGGTGAGGGGTTCCCGGACCGTCCAATCGGCAGGTCTGAAGTAGGCCCGTCCGAGGTGGCGGCCGTTCTCGTCGACCATGGTGTAGTTGTTCAGCCCGGCGGCCGCGACTGTTCCGGTGTGGGTGGCCACTTGCTGGTGGAGGCTCTCGGCGCCGTGGGGGTTGTTGGCGAGGATGTTGGGGGTGCTGGCGATCCAGCGGCTGGGGGGTGTGGTGGTGTCGGGTTGGTGGAGGGTGATCCAGGTGGTCAGGCCGCGTCCGTCGGGGCGGAGTCCTTGGGTGGCCTGGGGGAGGAGGGCGAGTCCGCCGTCGGGTGCCCAGACGGTGCGTCCGGTGCGGGCGGCGATGGTGCGGGGCAGGTGCATTCCGCCGGCGGCGGCGTGGGGGATGAGGAGGACGATCGGTCCGGTGGGGTGCTGCTGGAGGGCAGCGTTGACCGCGAGGTGGTCGGCGAACTGTTCGGTGGTGTAGGTGCGCAGGCCCTGGGGGGTGCTCAGGGTGATGCCGTGGGGGCCGAGGTCGGCGGCGATGAAGAACGCGCTCTGGGCTGGGTCGTTCCAGGGTGCGTCGGTGCCGCGGGTGGTGGGGGGTGCTTCGAAGGGGATCGGGCCGGTGAGGGTGGTGAATCCTGCGGTGATCAGTCCGGCCATGGGGGCCTGCATACGGCCGTGTCCGTCCGTGCGGTAGTCCAGGCCGAACCGGATGCCGCCGTGGCCCCTGATGGATTGGGCGTAGGGCTGCGCTGGGGTGTGGTGAGCGCCGGAAACAGCGGACTGCCCCGGGAAACCATCGGCGCGGTTGCTGCCGACACCAGGCATACGCCAGTGGGTTTGGTGGCGCCCGGAGTTCGTGAGGGGGAAGCGGTCGCCTGACGTGTGTTCGGGTGCTGGGTCCGCTGATTCCGGGGCGGACTGGGTGAGAAGCGCGAAGACACTCTCGGCCCGCGCTCTGTCGCTCCGATGGGTGTCGTCGGACGGGGCGTCGCTGCCCCTGTCGGCGGCGCCCGGCCCGGAGGCCTGCTCGGCGACCGCCACGGGCGGCGGCGTTCCGCCCTCCGGCTCGGCTGACGAGCGCTCGACGCGCTCCGGGGGAACTTCAGGGAATCCGATCGGCGCCGGTGTGCGAGGGGCATCGCTCATGGCAGACGCATCACCGTCCGCAGGGGAGGGGTCGGATGTCTGCTGGAGGCCGGTCATCAGGGCCTGCGCTGTGCGCTCCGCGAGGCTGAGCACCTCCTCGGCCGGTTCCGGCGTGCCAAGCACGTCTGCGGAGCTCTCGTGCGCCTCGGGATCGGCCGTCGTCCGAGGGAACTCGTCGTGCCCGGCATCCGGTGTCCGCTTCGGGGTTGTCGCCCCTTCGGCGGGCGGTACCGGCAAGCCATCACCGCCGGGAAGTCGCTGCCCCGGCAGCCGGTTAAGTACGAACTGGGCCGCCTCGTCCCGTCCCGGCCGGGAGAAGGGCAGGCCGCGGGCCAGGTCCTGGAGAGTGTCCAGGGCCTCTGCGCTGTCCTCGGAGCGCTCTTCGTCCGGTGTGCGGTCAAGGATGTCCAGTGCGTCCAGGAGCCTCGGATCGACGGAGGCGAGCGTGGAGCGACGGCTGTCGGTCTCCTCGCGCAGGAGGCTGGCGAAGTCCGCGCCGGTCCTCGTCGAGGTCTCGTAGAGCGCGCCCCACTCCTGGTCGTCCAGGCCCAGGAGGTCCGCCGCCGCGCGCTCCTGCGGTGTGATCAGGCCCGCCTCCTCGGCCTGCGCCGAGGTGAACCCGTCGGGGCCGGCCACACCGGGGGTCAGCGGGTCGAAGGCGTGCACCCGGCCGGAGGGCTCCACCCAGCGGGTCACCCGGCGGGTTCCGCCTTCGCCGTCGAGGAACGTGAGGTCGGCCCGCAGGTGCGTGCCGAGTTCTTGCGCGACGCCCCGGAGCAACTGGTGGTGATCCAGGGCCACCGCGCCCATGACGGCCGGCAGTTCCACCGGCCCGAGAGCCGCGCCGTCGCTGATCCGGTCGCGCGTCTCGTCGACCCGCTGGATGACGTCGGTGACGGCCTGCTCGAAGGACATGCCGACGGGCGGCGACAGTTCGGAGGGATTCGCGGCCAGGTAGTCCCGGTAGCGGCGGAGGAACGGCGGCTCCTCGAAGGCCGGGTCGATCGACCGTTCCTCCCGGACCAGCGGGTCGAGGGTCCGCACGGCCCAGCGGTAGGTCTCGGCCAGCGCGCGCCGGTGCAGCGTGTCCTCGTCGAAGGTGAGGACCAGATGCCGCGGCGCTCCGCCTTCCGTCCGCCGTACGGAGGCCGCGACCAGTTCGTGCAGGCGGCCGGGGGCGGCGTACGGCAGCCGGGCCGCCTCCATGATCAGCTCGGTGAGGTCGTGGCCGCTGACGTCCTCGGGGGCGAACGTCTCCGCGGCGCGCAGGTCGCGCCACGGGGCGAGGGAGGTGTCGGCGAGGTGCTCGGATGCGGCGAACCGGCTTTGCAGCTCGGTCACTTCGCTCTCGAACACCTCGGCGTACACGTCGCCGGTGAACGTCCGGCTGCGGTACTCGCCCTTCGCGGTGTCCGCGCGGAACAGGTGGCGGTTGAAGCGTTCGGCCTGCAGCTGCCCGCGGAAGCGCAGCCGGACGAGCTGCACGGGGCCCTGCTGCTTGATGTGTTCCTCGCGGCGGTAGTTCTCGGTGCCCGTCGCGGCCTCGGAGGCACCGGTGGTCCTGGACTGCTCGGTGTCCGTTCCGGGGGACACGGTGTTCACGTGGTTCTCGCCCACGTTCAGGGCCTGGGACCCCGAGTCGCTCAGTGCCTCCGTGAAACGCGGGTGGTCCTGGGAGGCGCTGTGGGAGGTGCCGCTCTGGTGCTTGCTGTAGCGGCCGGTACCGGTGTTCTCGACCCGGCCGAGCACCTGGAGGTCGAAGAGGTCGCCGGTGAGCCACACGCGGGCCCGCCTGCGGGAGTCGCCCGGCACGAACAGGTTCTCGTCGAGCAGGTCCCGCTTGCCCGCCACCGCGTCCCGCAGGTGGTTGCCCATCTGGGTACGGCTGAACAGCTGGCTGACGGGCAGCGCGGTCCGGGTGGTCAGGCCGTCGGCGTTCTTGCCGAACATCCGCACCAGCAGCTCACGCATCGCCGGCAGCGCGTCGTCGACCATGGCACTGCTGATGTACGCGTCGTTGGGGAGTTCGGGCAGGGGGCGCATGTCCGGCCGGGGCCGGGGGCCGAAGACGGGTCGGTGCTCCGCCAGTCCGCGCGGGATCTGGAGCTCCAGGACGCCCGGGACGGTCTCGCTGGTGCCCTCCGCACCCACGGCGTCGTCGCGGTGGAGCAGCGCCTGCGCGAAGTTGTTCAGCGGCCGGCGGCCCATGGCCAGGCGGCGCGCCCGCACGGTCATGGACTCGTCGATCTCCACGCGGTAGTGACCGGTCCAGTCGTACACGGTCTGTTCGGCGACCGCCGACTCGGCGCGGGTGACCCCGCGGTGCAGTCCCGCGCCGACGCCCAGCCGGGCGCCGTGGGAGCTGTGGCTCTCGCCGCCGCCCAGCCGCGCCAGGTTGGCCGACATGCCCCGGTCGTGCGAGACACCGCTCCAGGTCTCGACGTAGTTGTGGCTGTAGTTCTCCAGACCGGTGCCGGGAATGAAGTCGACCACGCGGGGTGCCGACGTCAGCAGGGACTTCATGTCGACCTCGACGACGCCGGCGAGGAGCCAGCCCCACATCCCTCTCTCCGGGCCGACGAAGTACAGCTTCCAGCCCTCGCGGTGCAGCAGGTCGTCCATGAACGACAGGTCGCGGCCCTGGGCGAGGAGGGACTGCAGGGTGTTCACACCGCCCTGCATCCGTCCGATCCGCCGGCCGTCCCCGACCCACACCTCGGCATCGGAGAAGAGGCCGGGGGCGACCTGTTCCACGTGTGCGCGCACGATGTCGTAGGTGGTCCGGCCGTCGGCGTGGACCAGGTCGCGCACGCCGCTGTGCCCGAGCGCGCGGCCGCTGGGGTCCTCGCGGGTCAGGTACTCGGGGAAGACCAGGTCCTTGTACGGGGCGAGGCCTTCGGTCAGGTCGAAGAGGTACTTCCGGCCGAACTTCTCCCGGACGGCGGCGTCGCGGATGATGAGCGCCCCGTCGCGGTGCAGGCCCGCGAGGAGCTCGGCCAGTTCCTCCCGGGAGGCTCCCAGTCTGCTCGACAGCTCGGTCGGCAGTTCCGGGGTGTCCTCGGCCCACCGGGTGAGCACCGCCGCCAGGGTGTCGCCGCGCAGCCGCAGCTCCTCCCGCTCCCAGCGGTCGAGCGCGTCGGCGAGCTGCCGGTCGGGCAGGGGCAGCTTCCCCTGGCCGTACAGGTCGAGAGCTTCCGGTTCGGACAGCAGGAAGAGCATGGTCCTGCCGTCGACCGACTCCTGCGCCGACGCGTGCGCGGACGGAAGCAGCTTGCCGTGTTCCTCCCAGCGCGTGCGCACGGTGAAGTCCGCGGTCGTGAGGAAGGCGTAGGCGTGGTTGAAGTCGAGCTGGATGTACTCCTTCGCGCCGGTCCGTCCGCCCTGCTCGCGCACGTTGTGCTGGCGCGAGTGACTGATGTCGATGCCGCCCTGGAGCGATCCGGGATCGTGGGCGGCCGGGTCCAGCGGACCGCCGGCGGTGACGGAGACCGCCGGGACGGCCAGGCCCCGGGAGGCGGTGTCGGCCGACCGGACCTGGCCCATCGCCAGTTGGATGATGCCCAGCACGAACGGGTGGTCCGTGGCTCCCGCGAACCGCGAGACACCCATCTGACCGGAGATGTCGACCCCGGCGAAGGTGTCCCGCAGCAGGCCGCTGTCGAAGAACTGGTCGCTGGTGTACTGGCCGTTGAGGATCTCCTTGGCGAAGGCGCGCACCAGGATGGTGCTGGTGAACGACCTCAGCTCCTGGTCGGCGTTGCCGTGCGGTCCCGTCAGGTCGCCGAGGATGCCGGTGGCCGCCTCGTGCAGGCCGCTGGCGTCCAGGAAGAAGACGACACCGTGCTTGAGCACGTCCGGCGAGGTGTCGTCCGAGCGGTGCAGGCCGGGGTCGCTGTCGTCGCCGAGCGGCAGCAGCTGGGCGAGCGCGCGCTGACGGGGCAGGACGATCGGCTCGGGGTCGCGGGCACCCGGGCGCACCGTGCCCCGCACACCGCTGTGCTCGTACTCCACGGTCACGGTGTAGTCGCTGTACAGCTCGTGCTCGTGCAGGAGCCCCCGGTACTCCAGCAGTTCGGGCCGGTTGTGCAGGTAGCTGACCTCCTGCGAGGCGCCGACCTGGCGGAACAGGTCGATGCCGAGGGCACCGCCCTTGAGCTGGTCGTGCGCGGTCCTGACCCGGAAGGACAGGGAGACCCGCCTGCTGCCGCCGGCGCCCTGCCCGGCGGTGCCCATGCCCATGCCCAGGTTGACGGCGGCGTAGTTGTCCGTCGACCCCTTGTACGCGTCGGCGTCGCCGGAGGACCGGGTGGCCTTGATGGTGACCCGCGCCGCGTCCGAGGTGAAGTGGCGGGTCTTCCTGAACAGGGTGAAGCTGAGGCCGCTCTGGTGGATCTGGTCGTAGTGCGAGTCCAGGCCACGGTCGGAGACCAGCTTCTCGAACAGCTTGACGTTGTCCAGCAGGCTCTCCAGCTCGGTGTGGTCCGAGTACCAGTGGGACTGGGAGAGCGCGGCGGCGGGGTCGGCCGGCAGGAATCCGTGCTGCACGAGTTCCTCGCGCAGCCGGCCCCGGATCGACTCGACGGTGGCGGTGTCGACGGAGACCAGCCCCATGCCGATGCCCTTGCCCTGCTTGATGTAGGAGGGCAGCGGGCGTTCGAGCGGGTCGCCCTCGCGGCGGCCGGTGCGGCGCAGGGCCTCGTCGGCGTAGGGGACGGTACGCACGAGCGGTCCGCCGTCCGGTTCCGGGGGTTCCTCGACCCTGGCGGCGTGCTCGGGCTTGAGGGCGTCGGCCACCACGGGGAACCCGTGCCGGAACGCCTCGTGCTCCGGCATGCGCACCAGGCCCCGGCCGCGCACGGGACCGGACTCCGCCGAGTCCATGCCCCGGGGCGTCACCCGTACGGTGTGCTGGAAGCCCACCTCGTACGCCGCCGTGTAGCCGATGAAGCGGGGGACGAGCACCCACAGGCCGTTGCGGCCGGAGCTGAGGGTGTCGGAGGTCGACCCGCTGAAGCCGACCTCGGCGCTGATGCTGAGCGCCGTCGCGTCGTCCGTGACACCGAGGTTGGCCCCGGCGATCAGCGGGGTCACACCCGAGGTCTGCGACAGGGTGTGGCTGCCGCCCCCGCCGTCGATGGCGGTGCGGACGTTCTCCACGGGGGCCTTGTCCGTCGTCGCGCCCACCGGCTCCGCACCGGGCAGGCGCTGCGAGCGCAGCTCGACGAGCACGGTACGGCCGTCGGGCTTGATCTCGAAGCTGTAGCCGCCGGCCTTGTTGACGGCCTCGTCCAGGTGGGCGTCGAGGTTCCACAGTTTCTGGATCAGCTCGTTGCGTGCCGTCGAGCCGAGCGGCAGGTCGATGCCCTGCCGGCCCAGCTCGCCGGTGACGGTGTCCAGCAGCGCCGGCAGCCCGGTCAGGCCCGAGGCGTAGTGGAACTGGGGCAGCCGGTCCCGCAGGACCTCCTCGCCCCTGGCGGTGACATGGGAGCCGGCGTCCTGGAGGTAGTGCTCCGGGACGTACAGCATCAGGCGTTCGTCACCGGTGGTCCGGATCTCGGCGGGCGGCGTGTCCGCCCACCGCCGCGCCGGGTCGGTGCGGAGCTTCACCGACCACTCGGCCTCGTAGGCGAGCAGCTGGGACTCGGCGTCGCTCACCTCGACGTGGCCGCCCTCGGCGTCCGCGATGTGCGTGGTCGAACGCGACGACGCGTTCGCGGTACCGGTGAGCCTGAAACCGCCGTAGAGGCCGCTCAGCGCCATCGGGACCAGACCCAGGTTGTACGTCGCCGTCATGCCGAGACGCGTGGCGCTGGTGTTGCCCGAGTGGGTCTGCGCGTGCGCGCCGGTGAAGTACGTCCCCTTGATGCTCTGGTTGGCGCGGAAACGGCTGGAGGAGTCCGTGCGGGAGCCGAACAGGCGCTCCTGGAGCCTCCCTTCCGCACCATTCTGAGCCGGTGTGCCGTCCGCCGCTTCGGCGGTGCCCTCGCCGTCCTCCTCCGGGACGGTCTCCAGCCGCGGCGGGCGCGCCAGTCGTGCCGGCCGTTCGGGGCGGCCCACCGGTTCCGGCCGTGCCGGTGCTTCCGGCCGTTGCGGCCGTGCCTCGCCGGGCGCGTCGGTGCCGGTGCTCTGCGTCAGCGGGCGGTCGTAGGACCCGGCGGGGTCGAGGACCGCGCGCGGGGCGGTCGGGTTGAGGGTGATCAGCGCCTCGGCCGGGCCGAGCGGCACCACGAGACCGCTGCGCCAGCCGGTGCCCGGGGCCGGTGTCTCGTCCGGGGCGGGCAGCAGGTAGCGGTAGTTGCTCAGCAGCCGGTGCGGCAGGAGCGTCCACACCGACTCCTCGACCGTGAGTCCCTGCTCCTCCACGAGGTCGCGCAACTGCCGCACGACCTGCGCCACATGGGGCAGTTGCGACCGGGGAACACCGGTGGAGCGCACCGCGGGCGGCGCGTCGACCGCGTCACCGAGCACCAGGTGCCGCGGTCCGGGACCGCTCTCGCCCGGTGTGGTTCCGTCCTCGCTCTGCCACGGCGCGATCCGTATCTCGTGGCCGACACCGAGGTCGAGGGGAAGGTCATCGCCCCGCGTCTCCTGCGGGGTGTACACGCGCAGGCCGGTGCCCTCGCGGATGCCCTCCGGGTCGGGCCGCTCCGACAGGATGCCCCGCACCGGGTCCGCCGTCACGCCGAAGCGGCTGCCGATCACCGGCCGTCCCAGGTGGTGGGTCAGACGGGCGGCCAGGACGTCGCCGTCCGGGCCCATCAGCACCGGCGTCTTGCCCTGGGCCTCGACGGCGAGGAACGTCGCGAGCCGGTCGACGGGCACGCCGGAACCGTCGGCGGTGCCCGGGCGCGCGGCGGGGGTGAACACCAGGACGTGGTCCGGGTCCGAGAACCCGGCCACCTCCCGCGCCGCGGCCCGGTCGGCGCCGGGCAGCCAGACGGCCTCGGCCCGTGTGTCGAACTCGTCCCGGACGAAGGACGACTCGTCCATCAGCCGCTTGATCGCAGGCCAGTTCCCCGGCGCGGCCGTGACGGAGTCCGGCCGTGCCGGGGACGGCGGCAGGAGGGCCGCCGCCGTGTCCACGAGGGAGACGAGCGCCTCGCGCTGTGGAAACGCCTGCGTACGCACCACGGTGAGCAGTTCCGCCAGCGGATGGCGCGGCATGGTCTCCGGAGTGGAGGTGCCCTCCACGGCCGTGCCGCCGGGCTCGTGCCGCGTCTCGCCGGCGGGGCCGGCCGCCAGGGCCTCCCGCAGCCGGGGCAGCAGAGCGGGCAGGCGCCGGTCGAGGGTCGCCAGGTGCTCGTGGCGGCTCGCGGTCTCCAGCCGGACCGCCTCGTCGAAGGTGCGGCCCGCCTGCCAGGAGGTCCGGTAGATCATGGCCAGCTCCCGCTCGTCGAGGCCCAGTTCGTCCACCAGGGCCCGTCGTTCGGGGGACAGCAGGCCCGCGTCCTGCGCCTGCTGGGCGGAGAGACCCGCCACTCCGGGCGCGCGGTCGTCGAGCGGGTCGAAGGCGTGGACGCGTCCGTCGGGGTCCGCCCAGCGGGTGTGCCACGCGCCGTCGGGGAGGCGGACGTCCAGGCGCAGGTGGGTGCCCAGGTCACCGGCGAGCCGGTGCAGGAGGTGTTCGACCGAGGCGAGGTCGTGCGGGGCCCGCAGGACCGGTGGCCGCAGCGGCGGCAGGCTGCCGTCGGGGTCGATCCGCGAGCGGACCGCCCCGAGGTCGCCGACCACCGTGGCGAGCAGGTCCTCCGGGGCGCCCGCGAGCGAGCCGGGCGCGGTCCGCAGGTCCTCGTAGGCGGCGAGCTGTTCGAGGACCTGCGCGTCGGGCCGGGTGCCGGTGTGCTCCAGGTCCGCGCGCAGGATGCGCTCCGCCCAGCCCGCGATGTGCCGCAGCGCGTTCTGCCCCAGCCGCCGGGTGTCCAGGGTCAGGACGGCGCCGTTCGCGCCCTCCCGGGCCGGGAGCCCGTCGGACCGCTCGCGCAGTGCCTGGGCCAGCAGGCGGTGGGGCGGCGCGGTGGCGGCGTTCGGGCCGTCCGCGACCTCGACGAGGAGGTCGGCGAGGTCCGCGCGGGGGGCGCCGTCCAGTCCGGGCCGGCCGGTCGTCTCCCCGGCGGGCTCCGCGACCTCGTCGACGGGGGCCAGGCGGGTGACGGGAGGGGCGGGCCGGCTGGTCTTGAAGAGGACCGGCGAGACGGGTACGCCGAAGCGCTCCGTCATGACGCCGGCGACGGAGGCGAGCCAGTCGCGGGCCTGCTCCGGACGCAGACCGGGCCGTACCTTCTCGCTCATGTGGCGGCCCGACTTGTCGGTCACCTCCCACCGGTCGGTCTCCGCGTTGAACGACAGCTCCCCGGCGACGCGGGCCGGGCGGACCACGGCCCGGCCGTCCTCGGTGAAACCCGCCGCGACCGTGGGATGGCCCTGGAGGGTCAGTGCCTCCTTGAGCAGGTCCTCGGTGAGGGCCGAGTCCTTCGCCGTCATACCGTCGGCGAGCTGCCGCCACTCCTCCTCGGAGAGGATGCTCAGCGGCTTCTCGCTCCCGATGCGTATCTCACCCTCCTCGTCGACGGCGAAGTGCCACACAGCGCCCTTGCGCGTGAGGAAAGCCGGGTCGAAGTCGTCCAGCGGGTGCCACAGCGGGTTCAGCCGTACGGCCCCCTGGTCCTCGTCGTGGAGGTCCCTCTCGTGGCCCTTCACCTTCTTCGGTCCGGCCAGCGGTCCGAACCGCTGGTCCAGTTCGGGGGTGCCGCTGCCCGACACGCGCACGTGCTTGCCCAGGCGGGGCTCGTCGGGGCCGACGGCGACGAGCGGGACGCCCAGGGCCGCGCTCATCCTGTCGGCGGCGTTGCGCACCCACCCGGCGATCTCGTCCGTGCCGTACCCCGGGCGCACCTCACGCCCCATGTAGCGGCTCGAGGCGTCGATCTCCCAGAGTCCGGTCAGCGGGTTGTGCAGCAGCTCACCGCTCACCCGGCCGCGGCCGACCTGCGTCACACCGGTGCCGGGATCGAAGCCGGCCGCGAGGGTGGGGACGCCGAGGTCCCCGAGGGAGTTCCTGAACCGGCTCAGGGTGAGCCCGGGATCCTTCTCCCGCATGCCCTCCCAGAGCCTGTTCAGCTCGGCCCCGCCGAGGACCGACTCCAGGTCCTCGGACCCGATGAACACCTCACCGTCGGCGTTCACCGTGTAGAGCCACCGGCCCTCGGTACGTTCCAGCAGGGACGGCGGGAAGTCCTCCAGCCGGTACCAGAGCGGGTTCAGCCGGACGGGGCGCGCCTCGCCCCCGTCGTCCGCGGTGGCCGCCGGGTCGTACTCGTGCTCCTTCACTTTCCTGGGCAGGACGGCCGGACCGAACTCCTCGTGGAGGGCGGCCCGTTGCGTCTCACTGTCGGGTGCGGGCCGGTGTCCGCCGGAGTAGGCGGCGGCGATCGACGACGCCAGGGCCTCGATGTCCCCCACCCGGCGTTCGCCGGGGGGCAGGTCCTTGAAGACGCCGAGGAGCGTGTCGAGGTCCAGCTCCCGCGTCCCGTCCCCGTCCCGCCGAAGCTGCCGGGCGACCAGCGAGGACAGCGTCGTACGGAACGCGGAGTCGCCGCGCAGCGCCGCCACGCGGCGCACGTCGGAGGCCGAGACCGAGTCCCGGAAACCCTCCCGCCGGGCGACGAGGCGTCCCGCTTCGGCCTCGACGATCTCCTCCACGGAGCGCGGCACGCCGCCGTCCCGGCCCGCCGTGCCCGCGTCCTCGTGCTGCTCCGCCAGCACCGCTTCCACCAGGGAGCGCACGTCCGCACCCCATTCGGCGCGGTCCTGCCGCGCCGCGGCCGGGTCCAGGCGCAGGGGCTGGGGACGCAGTTCGGTGTACGCCCGGTAGGCCGCACCCACCAGGTCCCGCGGCAGGTCGTCGAGCCCGTACGCCCTGACCGCCGCACCGGGCCGGTCGTCGGTGCCGTGCGTCTCGCGGCCCGCGCCGGGGAGGCCGGTGGTCACCGGCACCCGGTCCGGGACACGGTCTTCCGTCCGCGCGGGATCCCGCAGAGCCGTGGCCACTGCCCTGGCGGCGGGTTCGCGGCCCGCCTCCCAGGCCGTGACCAAGGTGCCAAGGTGCCATGCCGCATCGGATCCGGGCCGTGCCAGGTCTTCGGCGGACGCCGTCCCCGCCGGGTGCAGTTCCTCGTGCAGGGACCGCACCGGGGCGGGGACGGTGGACGCGCTCCCGCCAGGTCCGGCCATGACGTCCGCGCCGAGATCACGCAGCGTCCGGGCGGCGGACACGAGGGCGGCCGCCGGTTCGCGCAGGGACTCGGGGGACCGGGCCGAAGAGCCCGAGGCGCCCAGGGCGTCGAGCGCCGTGAAGTACTCGGCGGTGGCGGAGGCGAGCCGCTGCGCCCGGTCCACGACGGCCGTCTCGACGGGCGTGGGAGAGCTGACGGCGGGCGCCCACGACGGGGACGGCCCCGGCTGCTCCAGGGTGTTCTGCCGGACCTGGCGCACGAGGTGTTCGGAGCGCAGCAGGTGGGGGTTGTTGGCGATGTGCTCCAGCCTGGGCGGACCGGCGATCAGGTCACCCGCGCCGTTCCACCGGTAGTCGTTGCCGCTCGCTCCGCCCCGGTCCGTGCTCTTCGCGTACACGACGGTGTCCACCAGCCCGTCGGGGGCCAGCGCGTAGAAGAACGCGACGCCGCCGCTGCCGCCGTTCAGGTGTGCGTGCAGGGGCTTGTTGATCGTCCGGGCTCCGCGTTCCCGGATGCCCGTGAAGTCGGCCAGCCTTCTGACCACACCGAGTTCGAGATCGGTGAAACCGATCTTCTGCACCGTGTCCGTGAAGTGCACCCGCCCGCTCATGCTCCAGGTGGCGTGCTCGTGCGGGCGGAACGAGGCGAAGCGCCGCGCCCGTTCACCGCGTGCCTCGTCCCACGCCGCCAGCCGGCCGCGGACCACCTCGCGCCAGGCGTGCCTGGCCGCGCCCTCGACCTCCCTGATCACCTCGTCATAGACCCCGGGGTCGAGGACCATGTCGAGCTGCGAGACGAAGCTGCGGAAGTGCTGCTGGAAGCCGGCCGGTCCCAGCATCCGCTGGAGTGCCGGGATCTCGTGGTCGAGGAGGTGTCCGTCGGCCGCCGGAAGGTGGTGTTCGAAGTAGGCGCGTGCGCTGTGCGCGGTGGAATCACCTTCCGCGACCGTCCGCCAGTCCAGCGCGCCGGACCGCAGCAGCGGAAGCAGCGAGGGATCGTGCGCCAGGCGTCCGGCGATCGCCCTGCCCTGGGGCCCGGACAGGGCCTCGGTGAGTTCTTCGGAGTGCTCGAACCGGTCGGGCCGGGCCTGCGGAGGCATGGGCCGGGGGGCTTCGGCAGCGGTGTTCCGCTCCACCGGGGCGGGCTGGGGCTCCTGGGCCTGCGACGGCGTCGGGCCGGCGGTGTCCGGTTCCGCCGCGGCCGGGGCCGGCCGGCCGCTCGTGGGCCGGTCCAGCGCGGCGATCAGCCGCCCGGGATCGGCGTCGCCCAGTATCTCGTCGAACTCGGCGACGGAGCGCATCAGGTTCCGCACGTCGGAGGCGAAGCCCGGGTCGGTGTGGGCGCGCGCCTGCCAGGCCGGTTCCCGCAGGAAGCGGCCCGCGAACAGGCCGGCGCGCTCGTCCTGCTCCGCCAGCAGGTGTGCCAGGGCCGACCGCCGCAGCAGCGGTGCCAGCGAGCCGGCCTCCTCCTCGCTCATCCGCTCCAGGCCGGAGACACGCTCCGTGAGCAGCGGCCGGCGCAGCAGCTCGCGGCGGACCTGCCGGGTCAGCAGTCCGCCCAGGGCGGGGTGCCGCTGCACCAGCGCCCAGAGGGCGGGTTCCTCCTGCGCGACTTCGACCAGGGCGCGGTTGGCGCGGAACGCCCGGGCCAGCTCCGGCGTGGTGCGGACGGCGTTCAGCACGCCCTCGTCCCGCTCCAGCAGCCGCACCAGCCGCGGCTGGTCGATCAGCGCGCCGCGCAGGTCGTCCCCGCGGGCCAGTTCCTCGGCCAGGGCCGGGTACCGGCGGATGAGCGGGAGGACACGGGAGGCGAGCAGTGCCTCCCGCGACTCTTCCGGGGTGCGGGCGAGCACGTCCACCAGGGCGGGGGCGGCCTGGGCCGTCGGCAGTACGTCCGGGTCCAGGACGCGGCCGATGAGTTCGGGGTGTGACGTCAGCCGGCTCGTCAGGGCCCGGTTGCCGACGAGGTGGGTGAACTCCGTCTCGTCGGCCGCCACGTCCACCCGCGTCGCCAGGGCCGTGACGAGTTCCGGCAGGTCGCTCAGGGAGCCCACCAGGTAGCTCATCTCGGTCACGGCCGCCAGGCGTCCCGGCGTGGCCATGACGGCCCGTACGACCGGTTCGCCGGCCTCCTCCAGTGCCGCGATGGTCTCCGGGGCCTCGGAGAGCGCAAGAATCTCACCGGGCCACTTCAGCATGGCCTTCGTCGCGGCGGGGCTGTGCTTGACGAATTCACGCAGGGGGCCGTTCTCGTTCCGGCTCAGTTCCCCTCTTTCCACCGAGGCGAAGTCCGGGTTCTTGGTGAGGAAGTCGACCCGGCCCCGGTCGTAGGTGCTCCATACGGACGAATCCCTGGTGAATTCAGCGAAAACGACGTCCTGCTGGGCCAGGAGCTGCGGGAGACCTGTGAACTTCAGCAGGTGCGGCAGGAGGGCCGGGTTCTCCTGGATCCGGCTCAGAAGTGACGGGCGGACGGAGATGAGTTCCCGCATTTCCGAGTTGAAAAGCAGGGCCTCGGCGACGCCGGGGTTGGCGATGGCCGCGTCTCGCATGTTCTCGTCCGCCAGCACGGCGGAGTAGTTGTTCCGTACCTCTGTGATATCAGGGCTGTTGCTTGGTGGCAGTTGTGGTACGAGGTCTTCTGCGGGCGTCCGCGCGGAAAGGCCCGCGGTGAGCAGCCGAACGTGTTCGCTGCGTTCCAGGGTGAGCGGGAATCCCTCGGCGGTCAGGTGTGCGGGACCGCTCGCCTCTATCGCGGACAGCAGGCCGCCGCGTCGTGAAGGGTCTGCGAGGGCGGCCTGCGCGAGTGACTCCGCGTCGGTGGTGCCATGGTCCCATGCCGTGGTGAACCCAGGGCGCGCGATGGCCTCGCGCAGCGCCTCGGGGAAGGTCAGGAGCGCCTCGGTCAGAGCGCTGTCCCGGCGCTCCGCCATCAGGACGTACATTCGCTCGCTGGTCAGAAGTCTGTTCCAGTGCTCCGCCGGCAGTTTGCCGAAGGAAGGCGCCAGATCTTTCAGCATGTCGGGTGCTGAAGCTATGTTTCTGAAGTAACCGGCGAATCCGTCCACAATGTTGGGCCAGATGTTCGGGTGGCGGTACAGCAGCCTGATCAGCCCTGATTCCCCGGCGGTCAGGAGTCTGGAGAAGTCGGCAGGCATGGGGATGGCGATGGTGGGGGTGAAGCGGGCAGCCGCGGCCCACCAGGGTTTCTCGTCGATCAGTTCCACACGATGAAGGAAGTTCGAACTGAGAGAGATCCAGTAGTTGACAGCGGGGCTGTTGTAGGTGGCGGTGCGCGTCCTGTGCGTCTCCAGGGCGATCATGTGGTGCTGGAACGCGTAGAGGTGGGTGCCGCGATACGCGTGGGCCGCCATTTCGTTGCGGGCGGCGTTCTTGAGGGCGAACGCGGCCTGGAAGCCGTCCGCGGGCAGTCTGAGGTCGCCCAGCGGGCGGTTGAGGATGCGGCGCAGGTGATGAGGCCACAGCGGTGTGGGATCGGTCGGGTCGGGCTGGAGCTGCTGCACCGCTGTCATCAGCGGTCGCAGAGCGGTGGAGCGCAGCTGACCGGCGTTCTCCCTGAGCACCTTCGTCAGTGCGGTCTTCGCCGGTTCCAGATCAGGGGCGACGGTGGCGGCGAGTCGGGCCGGCAGGTCTTCGTCGGCGACGTCGTCGTAGCGGTGCGGATCGTGTGACAGCGCGACGGCCACCTGCGGGTTGCGCGCCGCCTCCGTGATCCGGCTGGGGTCGGAAAGCAGCCGCAGTGCGAGTTCCGGGAGATCTTCGAGTACATCGGTCAGACGCGAGTCAGGGTCGAGGTTCTTCAGCTGGGTGAGAGCTGAAGGGTCCCTCATGACGGTCCTGAGAATCCTGATGCCCGACAGCGCCAGAATGAGTTGACGCGGGTGGTGCGCGAGTTTCTCGTCGACGTACTGGCCGTCGATTCCGGCGAGGACCGTGCGGAAGAGTTCGGGGGTCGCCCTCTCGGGGAAGCGTGCCACCACCGAGTGCAGTGCTGCCGGAACAGCCGTCACCTGGTGTAGCTGCCAGATGCGTTCGACAGGGTCGTCCAGGCTCAGCAGCACATCGGTGAATTCCCTGGAGTCGTTGACCAGATGAGCCATCACGCTGATGTGGTTGGCGACCTCGACGAGAGCGGAAAGGACGTCGAGGTTTCCGTTTGTACGTGCCAGCAGCCGAGGAGGGTGAGTGATGGTGGGGAAAGCGAACTGGCGGATCGTGGCGTCGGACTCGAGCCGTGAGGTCACGTCATCGCGCATGAGGACGCGTATGAGGTCGTGATAGCCGTTCTCCTGGGCGCTGTGCCAGCGTTCCGGCGCCTGCTCCAAGGAATCCAGCACGTTGGGAGCGTTCTCGAGTACGTGAACGAGCGCGGGCTCGTTGCTCAGGATCGGCCACAGGAACCGCCCGCGACGAGCGAGCGAGTACATGATGGACGGGGATTCGAGGAAAACCTCGGCCCGGAATCCGGTGCCTTGGTTTCTCGCGGCGTGATTGATGACGTGGGCGATCGTCGACAACAGGTGGGTGAATTCGACGCTGTCGGGCTTCGGTTGCTTCCGGACGATGTCGAGAGCCGCTCTCTCCATCTCGTTCCGAAAAGCGACCGGAACGTTCGTGAATATCCTGAATGCCTCCTGGATCTCGGCCAGAGTCGTGCTGGGGATCTCGCTCTCGGCCGGCCGTGCGGGCTGGCCCGGTGCGGCGGCGGACTGGGGCGCGGCTGCCGGAGCCGATGAGTTCGCGTTCTTGGCCTTGCCCTTCTTCTTTTTCTTGGTTGCGCTCTGGTGCTCCTGCTTCTCGGGCTGATCAGGTGCCTGCTGGTCGGAATCTCCCGAGGGCCGCCCATGAGTGTCGAGAACCTGTTGGAGCCGGTCCCGTGCCCCGGGGGAGAGATCATCTCTCCTCAGTTCCCGTTCGAGTACCTCCCGGTGCGGGCTCTGGTCGATGCGTGAGGCCATGACGGTGACGGCGTTCTGCCTCGCGGCGGAGTGGTGGTGCGCGGCGGTCCACGCCTCCGTGATCAGGGGAAGCGCCTGGTGCAGGCGGGCTCGGACCTCGGGCGGGATGGCGGTGGCGGAGGACCGGGAGCGGTCGAGGAGGGAGCGGACGCGTTCGTGCAACTGCTGCAGCCGGCGCGGCACCGACGAGGGCAGCCCTCCGCCCTGGACGGCATACCGGGCTGTGAGCCCTGCGAGTTCGTTCCACTCGACGTTCGAGATCAACGGCTGGATGGGACGGTTCGGATACGGGTGGAGCTTGTCGATAGCCCTGGCCACGGTGACCAGGGACCTCGCGAGGGGATGGCGAAGGATGTGCTCGGCCTGTTGCACCGTGAGCGGAGCGTACTGCTTCTGTTCGACCTGCCTGTATGAACTGCGGGACAGATCGGATATCCGGTTGACGACGTGGGTCATCTGCTCGTTGTCGAGCAGATGGTCTGGATGGTTCAGGTGCCGAAGTTCCAGGAGAACCAGGGGGAAGCGAATGTTTCCGTTGTTGGTGTCCAGCCCACGATCGTGCATCCCCACCGAGCCGAACTGGGTGACTGGCCCTCCCCGGGTGGGTGCTCCCAGTATGCCGGTTCGGAAGTAGTCTTCATGCGTCGAACCCCAGTCCAAATACTGGCTGAGGATGTCCTGGGCCGCTTCGTCCTGAGAATTGCCTGAATAAACCCGCCGATACTCATCTATCGTGGCTTGAAGGTGCTCCTCGAATCCAGTACGCAGGAGGTCGAAATTCTGCCACAGGAAGACCTGAGCAGTCAGGTCGAGTGAGTTCAGGACTTCGTTCACTGGTGTGCGCAGTGCTGCGGGGAGAAGGTTCTTGATCAGGTCGTTCTTGAAGAAACGAGATTGCAGCGGCCCTGCGGAGACGTGACTGGAGAGAAGCCACAGGTGGCCACGGAGACCGTCCATTCCGGGCAACCCCGAAAGGAAAGGCAGTTCCTCGCTCGCTGCGCGGCGGCTCAGCCCGAGATATTGGGAATAGTGTCCGGCGACCTGGTCGGCGAAGTCCTTGGCGGCGCGGAAGGCGTAAGCGTTCTGGGAAAGGAGGTTGTATTCCTCCGCGGCCAACTCCAGGGTCGAGATCATGCCTTCCACGGGGAGGCCGACGGTGAGTTGGGTGTATGCGGGATGCTGTGCCCCGTCGGTCGACGGCAGTACGGAGACGGAAGCAGCGTCCGGGTGCAGGTTCCAGTGCGGGTGGTTCAGCAGCTCCCGCAGGGGTATCGGCCTGTTCTCCGCGTCGGCGCGTCCGAGCAGCGAGCGGACCCAGCTGTTCATTCTCAAGCCGTCATCGATGGTCATCCGCCCGTGATCACCCGGAAGCGCGGCCATGGGGGGCAGTACGATCTCGAGAATGGGGAGCGTCACCGATTCAGGCCGGACACCTGGCGTGGCGCGCAAGGCCTTCTCTTCAGAAGAGTAGAGTCGGCCGTCCCTGGCCCTGAAGAAGTAGCTGTAGTCCACCGCGATGACCACACCGGGTCCCTGGGGGGACGTCGGGGGGCCGACGTACTCCGCCAGTTTGGTGTCACCCGCAAGATGGACGCCGGATGCGACCAGGAGGGGGTGCTGGTCTTCGACCTCCGTTCCGACAGCCCCGTACTGGTGGTTGGACGCGGGGTCGGTCAGGGCCTGTGTGAGGGAGGTCGCGGCGGACTCGCGGCGGGGCGGCAGCACCTGGCCCGACGGGTCGACGAAGAGCGCGCGTGCCTCCACCGGGACCCGCGGCGGCAGGTCGTCCGAGAGGAGCCGCTGAGGCGTCGTCAGGTCGACCCAGACGACCCGCGGTGCGTCCTCCGGGTCCTCGGGCGTCAGGGCGTAGGCGGCCCAGGCATGCCCCACGCCGGCCAGGTGCCGGTTCAGGACGAACGCGGTGGTGCCCGGTGCGCGGCCGACTCTGGCCGCCACCGACTCCCAGGAGTCCACCGCCTGCCACCCCGGACCGAGAGCCAGGGGGCTCTCCTGCGGGCGGACGCCCAGCACGGAGTCGTCGACGGTCCCCGACGGCCTGACCCCGCGAGGGAAGAGGCCTGCCCGCAGCTCGTGCAGCAGGGCCAGGCATTCCTGCACCGACATGTCGTAGGGGGACTGGGTCGACCGCCCCGGTCCGGGGGCACCCGCCCGCGCGGCCGAGGTCCGCTGCTCGTCCACGGTCCGGATCGCGGCGCGCGCCGCCCTCTCCAGGCTTTCGGTGTCCAGCACCCGGTGGCGGACGGGGGCGACGGCGTCGTGCCCCGGTCCCTGTGCCACCGATTCCTCTTCGAGGGCAGCGTGTTCCGTCGGGGAGACGGAGCCGTCCGAGGAGAACCACTGCACGGAGTTCTTTCGGGTGTAGTGGTTCTTGTAGACGGGCTTCTGATGGGGAAAGACGACGATGACTTTCTCTCTCCCCTTGTTGATCGGACTGTCGATCTTGTCGCGGATCGCTATTTCCTTGGGATCATCCGTCTCCCACTGGCGGTGCGCTCCGTGCTGGACCTCGGGAATCGTGTTCATGGTCTCGCTCAGAACACGTTCGTACGTTCTGGGTGTGAGCGACAGGCCGGCCGGCTTGTAGATGTCGAGCAGATCGATGTCGCTCGCGATGGGGTGGCGAACCCTCTTGCTGTCGTACCCGTGGACGATGCCGTTGAGGACGGGGAAGTCCTCAGCGATCTCCGCCATGTGATCGTGGAACTGCGCGAACTCCTGCTTGCGCTTGTCGTGATGCTTTCTGATCGCATCCTGGAGTTCGGGTGAGTGCGGCGAAAGGTCCGGGAGTATCGGGTCGTAGAATCCGGTCAGGCCGAGGTGTTCTGTCTTGAAGCGCGCCCGTACGATTTCACCGGTGGCTTCATCGACTTCCTCGTGCTCCAGGTAGAGGTCGAGGGCAGAGATCGACTTCGACTTGATCTGGAGCGGTTTGGGCAGTGCGCCTTCCTGGAGGCGGAGGACGGCGAACTCGTTGACCTCCCGGATGGCGTAGGCGATCCCCAGATCACTGCTCAGCCGGCGGAACCGGGCCATGTTCTCGGCGGAGATGCCGCCCATGCCTTCGGAGTCGTCGTCCGACGGCGGTTTCCATCCGCCCCAGTGGGTGCCGAATCCGCTGCCGGTGTCCACGGTGAGACCCATGGCGTTCCGGCGGGCCCCGCTCTGCGCCGGCCGCGGTGTGAGAGGTGAGCCGGGACCGGCCGGCCGCGGCGTGAGAGCCGATTCCGGACCGGACGTCTGGGGCACCGGTTCCAGCGGTGACACCGCATCCCAGTCGAACGGTGCGGGGGTGCGGCGGACCCGCCCCGGAGTGGCCGTGGCGGGAGCGTCCTGCGGGTCGGTGCCGAACACGGAACCGAACTCGACGAGCCCGGCCTCGTCGGCCGAGGACGCGTCCTGACCGCCCCGGCTCCGCGACGCGAGCGCCGTGCGCAGCGTCTCGATGTGTTCGGGGCTGAGGTGGCTCGTGACGTCCGGGCTGTTCAGGACGTTCGAGATCCCCGATTCCATGGCCTCGTCGGCGGCTGCCATGAAGACCTGCACGTCGGCGGGGCGCTGGACGACGGAGTCGTTGCGCCACCAGCCGCCGGAGGAGTCGCCCGTGTCATGCGCCTCGTCGAGCCCGGCCAGGGCCGTCAGCAGTTCCTGGAAGGGGCCGTGGTCCGGGGTGAGCGTGCCGCGCACCAGGTCGGTGAGGTGGAAGGCGGGCGCGCCCGGGAGCACGTGTTCCGCGTCGATGAGTTCCACGGTGACGACGACGGGCACCCTGCCCGCCATCGCACCGACGCCGTTGAGGTAGGCGGAGAAGGCGCGGCTGATGTCCGTCTCGATGTCGTCGAGGCGGGTCCAGTGCGGGGCGGCCCAGCGTTCGGCGTCCCAGTCGCCGAGGCGTGCGTCGTACCGGGGGCGTGCGACCTTGAGGTGGACGTGCGCGTGCGAGGTCGCGCCCTCGCTGACGTGGGTGTGGATCGTGTAGGGCCGGCTGAGGAGGGGGGCGAGCACGTCCCGGTCGAAGCCGGCCGTGTGCAGGTGGGTGTGCCGGCCGATGAGGTCGGCGTAGTCGGCGGCGGTGGCGTCCACCGGCCAGGCGGAGGGCTGGGGTGCCTGGAGGAGGAGCATGCCCGCGCCGTCCTGCGGGTGGCTCGTGTCGGTGAGGTGGAGCGTGAGGTGCGGGCGCTCGTCCAAGGTGACCTGGCGCAGCGCGACGTAGCGCTGGTCAGGGCGGTGGTTGAAGCGCCGCGCGACACCCGCGCGGGCCTGGTCCAGTACCGCGGCGGCGTGGGTGTGGGCCGCGTCGCCGGTGAACGCGACGCGGATCTCCAGCTCGGTCCGTTCGTGCCCGGTCTCGGTGTGGACGCGGCGCGCGTCGAAGAGGGGGCCGGGGGTGAGCGGTCCGCGGCGTACCGGCGGCGGCGCGTAGGACCGGGCGGGACGGGAGGGTACGGGAGTCGGCGGAGCCGTCCGGTGCTCCGTGTCCTGGGTGTCGGCGGGGCGCGGCAGCTGCTCCTGGAGCTGGACGCCTTCCTGTTCGTCCTCCGGTCCGCGGACGGTGCTGCCGTCGGCCGGCACCGCGCCGGCGGTGTCCCGTTCCGGCGCGGGCGCGGGCGCGGGCGCGGAGGTCGGGGAGGGCGAGGGAGCGGCGGCCGGCGTCGGGTCGGTGACGTGGTCCTCGGCGGGGCCCGTGTCCGACGTGGTGCCCGGGCCCACGTGCCCCGGCGATTCGGTGACCAGGCCGTCGACGGGCCGGGGGACGGGCTGCCCGGCCGGCTGGGGGCCGGGGGCCCCGTCGTCGGGGGCGGGGTGTGCCGAGGGGGCCGGGGCGGCGGACCTCGCGGCGGTGTCGGCGGCCTCCAGGGCGGTGACGGTGGTGGTGAAGGTGTCTTCGTTGGCCTTGTCGTGGGTGAGCCAGGCGGCGATGTCGTGTTCGACCTGGGCCCAGATGGTGTCGTAGGCGGTGAGGGTCTTCTCGCGGAAGTCGTCGGCGAGCCGTTCCCGGGTGGCGTCGTCGAGGGTGCGGCCGGGGTCGTCACGGTGGTGGCCGGACAGCAGGGCGTGGAAGTCGCGGGCGGCGCCGGCGGCGGCTTCCGTCAGCTCGTGCTCGTGCTGGATCCGGGAGAGCAGCGTGGCGTCGAGATAGGCGGCCGACTCGTGCCAGGGGCGGTTCTCGGGGGCGCGCTGCGGGCGGGCGCCCCCGGACGCCGGGGCGTCGGCCAGGTGCAGGGCGGCGGCGCGGAAGTCACGGTGGCCCAGGTGCCCGAACCAGTGGTCGGCGACGGCCTGGTCCACCGCTCGCTCCCACTGGGAACGCAGCCGCCGCTCCATCTCGTCGCTCAGGGCCGGGCCACTGCGCAGACCGTCGAAGTGCTCGGCGAGCGCTTCGGTCAGGACGGCGTTCTGCTCGTCCAGGCGGGCCTGGCGGAAGGCGGTGTAGTCCAGGCGCGCGCGCAGCTCCTCGGAGCTGGTGTAGGACGTCGTGAGCCGGGCGAACCGGTCGCTCACACCGGCCGGGGACGCCGAAGGTCCCTCGCCGTCCCGTTCGAAGACGGTGTGCAGGTCCCGGTCGAGTTCGTCGCGCAGCAGGCGCCGTGTGTGCTCCGGCAGCTCCTGCGCACCGGACAGGGCGGGGCCGTCCAGGGCGCGTTCGAAGGCCTCCAGGCCCTGACGCGCCCACCGGGTACGTACGTTCAGCCGGGAGACGGCGGGCCGGACGTCGGCGAGCAGCCGGTGGTAGGTGTTCTCCAGGACGTGCCAGTCCGGCTCGGCGCGTTCGCCGCCGCGGCCGGTGTCGTTGACGTGCAGACCGTCCGTCGCGTCCGGGTCCCAGCCGGCGGCCTTGTCCACCGCGCGGTCGGTGATCGCGTCCAGTTCCCTGCCGAAGTGCTCCTGGAGAGCGCGGACGTGGCGCAGCATCATGCGGTCGCGCAGCTCGGTCATCGTCCGCGGGACCGTGTGCGGTTCGCCTTCGCCGAGTGCTTCCCAGAACCGTTGCGAGCCCACGAACAGGCGGCCCTCGTCCGGGTCGGCGCCGTCGTGCGGGGTGCCCGCCCCGTCCCGGCCCGCCTGGGCGCCGGCGTCGGCCACGGCCTGGCGGAAGTCCGCGTGGAAGGCGTCGGCCCAGCGTACGGTCTCGGCGAGCTGGACCGCGTGCCAGCCCAGGTGCGTGCGCAGCTCCTCGGTGACCGCCCGCCACTCCGGCTCGGTCACCACCACCTCGCGCGGGTCGGTGCCCAGCCGCTGGGCCAGCCGGACCCGCAGCCGGGCGTGGGCGTCGGCCAGCTGCCGGCGGAACGACTCCTCCACCCGCGCGGCCGCCACCTCGTGCGCGGCCTCCTGCGCACGGCTGTCCTCCCGCTGCTCGCCCAGCAGCGTCCGGGCGCCGAGGAACTCCTCGAACCGGGTCCCGCGCAGGGAGTCCACCGCCCCGCGGGTGTGCTCACGCAGCGCGTCCCCGTCGAAGATCTCCGCCTCGTCGAACAGGTCGTCCCGGGCCAGCTGCTCGTGCAGATCGGCGTCCCGCGCGGTACGGAACTCCTGCCACAGCCCATCGAGCCGTTCGCGCTCCGCCCGGCGGGCCCCGCGCAGCAGCTCGCCGCCCGCGTCCACCACGTCGGCGGGGCGCTCGTGCAGGTCTCCGCCGGGAGCGGCCCGCCGGGCCAGGTCCGCCAGCCCGGCCGTCACCTGCCGCCGCACGCCGTCGGCCTCGCCCCCGGCCCGGTCGGCGATCGTGCCCGCCCGTACGTCCGCCCGCCGGGCCGCCACCTCGTCGCCGCCGGCGGGAGCCTGGGAGTCGAACACCTTCGCGCCGAAGGCGGCCGAGTCGCCCGCGGCCCAATCCAGGCCACGAGGCAGCCCGCTCTCCGCCGCCGGGTCCACCAGCGTCTCCTGGGAGGCCATCGCCTCCGGGGCGGGGGGAGCCGGCGCGTCCCCGTCCACCAGCGTCTCCTGGGACGGGGACGCGTCGGGGAGCGGCCCGGTCGTGGGGTCCTCGGAGGCGGTCGGGAACAGGGCGGGGCCGGACGCGCTCCCGGCCGGCTGGTGCCGGACGCCGTCGGACGGGCCGGTGGACGTGTCGTCGGTGCGGACGGAGTCGGTCTCGTCTCCCGCCGGAACGGCTCCCCCTTCGGGACCCGCCGCGCTCCCCGGTTCCGGCGCCACGGTCTCCGTCTCCGCCGGACGGACGGTGCCACCGCTGAGGACGGTGGCCGTGGTGTCCGTGACGGAGGACGTCGTGACGGAAGACATGGTGGCGGAGGACGTCGTGTCCGGCGTGGTGCCGTGCTCGGCCTCGGAGGGAGCGCCGGGGGCGGTCGGCACGTGTTCCTGGCCGCCCTGGCTGTGGGTGCGTATGGGGTGGCCGGGTGCGGCCGTGGTGTGTGTGCCGGTGGCGGGCTCCTGGGCGGGTGTGCCGGATGCGGGTGTGTGGGGGACGGCCGGGCCGGTGTCGAGGGTGGTCCGTATGTGGTCGCGGAAGGCGGTGAGACCGGCGGCTGCCTGCGGCCAGTCGCGGCGGGCCACCGCTCTGTCGGCGCCGGCGAGCAGGCGGCGCTGTTCAGCCGGTGTGATGCCCGCTTCGGCGGCGAGCTGCCGCAGGTGCTGCATCGCCTGGAAGGCGGCCGCGGGACGCTCCAGGACGAGGCGCGCCCGGTCGGCGTCGTCGGTGTCGTGACGGGTCAGTTCCTCGGGCGCCTGCCAGCGGTGCAGCGACTCTTCCAGCCGGGCCCGCTGACCGGCCCCGAGCGGAGGGCGGGCGGCGCCGGACTCGGTGGCCAGGCGCGGGGTGGGGGAGAGGGACGACGGCCGGTCGCCGCCGGTCCGGACGGGGTCGGGCGTGGTGTGCCCGACGGTGAGCCGCTCGGGGATGTCGAGGCGGACGTGACCCGACCGGGGGAACTGGCCGGCCGGGGCCGGGGACAGGGGCGACCCGGTGTTTCCGCCGGTGGTGGGCAGCACGTTTCCCGGCGGCAGGGTGGTTTCGCCGGGGCGGGGGGCGGCCCGGTAGGACGGGGCCGGGGTGGAGCCGCCCTGCCTGGAGCCGCCGTCACCGGGCAGAGCGCCGCCGCCCCCGGCGGGCCCGTGCACGGGTGCCCTGTTGATCTGCGTGAGGTCGAGGTCCCCGAGGGAGGGTTTGTGCTGGGGGAGGTCGAAGCCGAGGCGGCCTTTGATCCAGTGGCCGAGCTTGACCGCCCCGATGTGGCCGACCGCGCTGCCGAACGCGGCGCCCGCACCGCCGGCGGTGGTCATCCAGGAGGTGGTGAACTTGCCCTGCTCGTCGAGGTTGAAGAAGCCTTCGGCGAGGTTCATCGCGCCGGCCTGCAGCCCGGCCTCCGGGAAGGCCCGTACGAACTTCATCCACGACGGCGACGGCAGCGCCCGGGCCAGTTCGTGGGAGAGCGCGTCCCGCACACCGCCCATGCCGGACGGCATCCAGTGCAGCGCGCCCTCCAGCTCCCGGCCCAGCGCCTTGGGACCGCGTCCCGCGTGCGCCATGAAGGTGTCCGCCCACAGCCGGCCCGCCTCCCGCGCCTGGCGCCAGCCCAGCCGCTCGCCGAAGGCCCGCGCGAACTGGTCGCCCACCGCGTTGCGGAACGTCTGCCGCCCCGAGCGCCCCACCACCTCGTTCTGCAGGCGGACGGCCATCGGGACCGTCAGACGCCCGATCTCGCGCCCGAACCAGTTGCCGCTGACCAGCTCGCGGTTGAGCGGATCGTTCCACAGGTCGCGCAGCGCCTTCTCGTCGAAGGACTTCGTGGCGCCGAGGAGGGCCTGCTTCCCGCCCAGGGCCGCCTTCTCCCCGCCGACGGCCGCCTTCTCCCCGCCGACGGCCGCCTTTCCGCCGCCCAGAAGGGCGCTCCCGCCGCCCGCGGCGGCCGTCTTGCCGCCACTGCGCGCCGGGGTCGCGGCGGGACCGTGCAGGCTCTCCCCGATGATCTGCTGGATGTTCCTGATCGACTTCGGCCCGAAGAAGGGCAGCTTGCCGATGCCCTTGCCGATCGGTCCCATCGCGAACGGCACCAGGGAGGACACCGCGCCCTGGATGGCGCCGAACTTCAGCGACTGGTTGCGGTACTCGTCGCCGTGGGCCGTGTGCTTGCCCTGCGCCGCCAGGACCCACCGGGTCAGACCGTCCAGGGCCGCGGCGAGCACGACGTTCATCGTCATGATCGACGCGGTCTGCGCCGCGATGCGGGCTATGAACTGCGTCAGCTCCGTCGTGAACAGCTCCCGGAAGAACGTGTCCAGAGCCAGTTTCTCGAACGCCGCCTGGATGGGGTTGAAGACCTCCAGGAGGGCGATGAGGGCCAGCTCCGCGAAGAACAGGACCACCTGCTCCACGATCATCATGTTCGTGTAGTCGAGCTGGTAGGCGAACTCGTTGCCGGCGTCCGCCAGCTGCAGCGCGGTGTCCTTCAGACCCTTCACATAGTCGGCGCCGTCCCCGGAGGTGAGCTGCGAGACCGCCTGCGCGTACGCCTGCATCGCCTCACCCTGCGCCCCCTTGACGGTGGCACCGGTGATGTCCCCGAGGGCGCCCTCCAGACCGGTCAGGAAGCGTGCGAGTTCCAGGTGCGGGACCACGATCTCCGCCCGCACCCGCTCCGCGGAGCCCTCGGGGATCGACATCCCCGACAGTGCGATCACCAGACCATTGACCACCGGGTCCACAGCCACCGAAAACCACCCGCAAGCACACATCAGCCGACGGAACAGGCCGTCGCGTGATCGCGTCCACAGCGCCTGTGCCGTGGAGGGTAGGCACCCTCTTCACCTCACACGATTCTCGCGGCGGAAAAGTTCACGGCGGGGACGCGCATGGATCGAGCCACACCGGGAGCGGCGGTTTCACGGGGCGGCGGACATGTGTCCGGGGGAACGGCGAAGGGCATGTCCTGGCGCCGGGGAACGGCAAAGGGCGTGTCCTGGCGCGGGAGGACCGGGCGCCGGGACACGCCCGAACGAGCGCGGGCAGGGGGTCAGCCGCGGGAGGCGCCGGCGCCGTCCTCGGCCGCGTCCTGCCGCCCCACCGGTTCGACCAGGGAGTACATCACCGACCGCTGCTGCTTGTGCCGCCGGATGCGGCCCTTGGCGACCAGGGCTTCCAGGGTGTTGCGCACCACCTGCGGCGTCGGGTTGCGGTCCGGGTGCTTCTCCAGGAGTTCGTCGCGCAGTTCCTTGGCCAGGCGCGGCTCCTCGTACTGGCCGAGCAGGTCCCGCAGCAGGTCCCCGAGCAGAGGCTGACGCGACTTCCCCTTCGCGGCAGTCCTCGGGGCGGTGCGGCCGGCGCGTGCGGCGGGGGTGCCGCGGGATGCCGTACGGCGAGCGGGCGCGCCCGTCCCGGCGGGAACGGTACCGCTGCCGGACTCCTCGGGTGTGAGAGCAGGCTCCCCCTGGGCCTGCTCGGGCAGGCGGGACGGGTCCGACGACGCCTCATACCGCTCCGCGAGGGTCAGGATGTCGACCAGGAGACCTTCCTCCTGCTTCAACATCTTGATCTTCTCGGCCAGTTCCTGCTGCCGACGGCGATTCTCCTCAAGGTCCGACGCGGCCTGCTCGACATACCGCGATCGGAGGGTGGCGGCTGATTGGCTGGTCACAACCGTTCACTCCTTTGTATTTGGATGACGTTGCGCATGGTACCCACGCCGGGGGACCTGTGCTCAGGAGTGCGCTTCACGGAGACCGGGCGGACGACGTGTCGACGGTGTGAACCGGTGTGCCGTCCCGGCGGGACAGCCCCTGTTCCGTTGCCGCTCCGGTGTACTCGCCTGCGATTCGGAAAACCTCCTCCGGGAGAAACTTTCCCCCGAACGATGTCCCGGAACCGGCCCGCTCCGCATCGCGCCGCTGGGTACCCCGTGCCGGGCACCACCGTTCAGCGCCGCGCGCGCTCGTACGCCCGACCTGCGGCTTCCTTGGCGGATCCGCGGTGCACCGGGCCGTGACCGGGCACGACGACATCCGCCGCCACCCCTTCGAGTGTGGTCAGGGCACCCAGGGCGGTGGCACGGTCGGTGTGGAACATGTCGGGCAGCAGCTGGGGGCCGGCGGTCCTCGACGTCGGGTGCGCGGTGACCAGTGCGTCGCCGCTGATCAGGATGCCGCTGCGGGGCAGGTGGTAGGCGCAGTGGCCCTTGGTGTGCCCCGGGGTGTGCACGGGGACCGGGGAGCCGGGCAGGTCCAGCGGCCCGGGCCACGCCTGGGGACCGGCCACCGGGACGTGCTCCGTTCCGCCGGCCCGCAGCGCGTGCAGGGCCCACGGCAGCACGCCCGGGCGCCACACCCGGGCGAGCACCTGGCCGACGGACACCTGGTCCAGGAAGTCGCGGCGCGCGTGCGGCACCTCTTCCTCGTGCATCAGGACGGGCACGCCATGGGCTGCCCGGAGCCGCTCGGCCGCTCCGATGTGGTCGTTGTGCGCGTGCGTCACCAGGACGGCGGCCACGGACTCCGGACGCAGTCCGAGCATGTCCAGCGACGCCAGCACGGCGTCGTGGTCGCCGGGATAACCGGAGTCGACCAGGACGCAGCTGTCCCCCTCCTTGACGATCACCCAGTTGGTGTTGCTCCCGGTGACCGCGTAGACCTCGTCACCGACGTGCACGACGTCCTCGTCGCGCAGGTCCTTCGGCATGTCTTCCCTCCCTCGGTGGGGCCGGCGGATCCGCGCGCGGTCCTTCGGCCCTCCCCCGAGAAACCGGCAGGTGGACAGGGCCCGTCGTGCGGCCCGGCGGCCCAGGCGTGTGCCCGCCGCGGTCCTCGCGGCGGGCACGGGCCGTGCCGCATGCGTGCTCAGCGCGCGCGAGCACCGCATGCGGAGTGTGTCACGCGCGGTGTGTCACGCGCGGTCAGGTCCAAAGGGGCCGGCCGGGCTCTTCTCCAGGTCCGCGGGGACGGCCCCGGGCGGGCCGAGGATGATGTCGCCGAGTTCCTCGGTGACCGCCTGGAACAGGCCCATGTCCCATTCGGTCTCGGCGGTCGCCAGGTGCGCCGGGGTCCCGCTGCGCCGGATGAGTTCCGCGAACGCGGCCGGGGAGGTGATGTTGAGGGACCGTGCGCCCTCCGGGCCCGCCTTGATCGTGTGCGGCGTGTTCATCGGGATGGCGTAGAAGTCGCCGGACCGCAGCGTGAACGTGTCGGGGCCGGCCCACACCGTCAGACTGCCCTCGACGACCCAGATCCGCTCCTCGTAGCCCGTGTGCAGGTGCAGCGGCGTGCCCGCGTCGGCGGGCAGGACGATGTCCGAGAGGTCGTGCCGCCCGTCCGTCTCCTCCGCGGACGTGAGGATGGACATGCGCAGGTGCTGCCCGAGGACGAACCGGCGGTCCTGCGGTACCGGCGGCGGCGAGGGGAAGTTGCTCACGAGGACGGGATCCTGACTGGGGGTGAGGATGACTCCAAGTCCGTACGGCGCGCAGGAGGTGTGCGCGGACGAGCGCCCGGACCGAGTCGCTGATGACACAGGGACCCTATACCCCGGACACACTTCGCAGGAGCCGATCAGCGATGGCAACACATATTTTCGTCTCCGGAGAAACCTGACAGGGTGCCTCCTGGACAGGGTGCCTCCTGGGCCGGGCGCTTCCTGGGCCGGGCGCCTCCTGGAGAGGGCGCCTCCTGGACAGGGCGGAGGTTGCCCGGCCGGGTCGGTGGCCCCGGCGGTGGCCACACGCATCCCCCCCCCGGCCGCGGCCCGCGGCGCTCCCAGTGGGAACCTTCGTTTCCCTCGTTTCCCTCGGTTCCCTCCGGTCCCGGCTCCCTGCTTTCGTTCGGCTCCCTGCTTTCGTTCGGGTCCCGCGCCCTTGCGGTCTTTCGGGTCCCGGGTCCCTGCGGTCCCTGGGGCGGCTGCGGTCCCTGCGGTCCCCGCCCCGCCCAGCGGCCCAGCGGTCTCTCGCGGTCCCCCAGTACGCCCGACGGTCCGGTCCCGTCATCCGACGGGGATCCGGGCCCAGGCCCCCCGGCCGTCGAAGCTGCCGCTCCCGGCCTGTGGCGCGCCGGGCGGCGGCCCTCGTCCGGCACATGTCGTCGCGCTCGTGAAGCCGGCGGACCGCAGGCCGACGGTGCACACGGGTCCGCCAGCTCCGGAACCGCCGCACGGCCCGCCCGCACCCGTACGCTCCGGCAACGAGCCCGCCGGGTCCGACCGGCGGTGAACCGGCCGTGCCGTCCCGGCTCTTGACAGACGCCCCGCCTCGCCACAGCCTATGGCCACACCTATGGCAACGTTGTCAGACCCGGCGGGGCAGCCCCGCGCCAGGCCGCTCGTGCCACCCGCCCACCCTGTGATTGGACGACTCACATGGCCGACCAGGCGAGTCCATCGCACCGCCCCTCCCGGCGCACCGTCGTGGCCACCGGCTCGACACTGCTCGCCGGGTTCAGCCTCGGCACGGTGTTCCCGGCCGCCGCGAACGGCGCCGAGCGCGCCGGGCAGCCGACCGCCGTCTCCTCCACCCCCGCCACCGGTGAACTCGCCGCGTACCGCCCGGTCGAGGTCTCCTCGCAGGCGTACGCACCCACCCCGGCCGAGTTCGCGGTGGACGGCATCGGCGCCCAGGGAGTGCGCGGCACCGGCTGGCGCGCGCAGGCGGGCGACCCGCAATGGATCTCGGTCGACCTCCAGGCGGAGTGCCGGGTCGACTGGATCCGGCTCACCTTCGAGGCCGACGCGAGCGACCCGGTGTTCACCCCGCCGAGCGACGGCAACCCGCACCAGGGCACCACCGGCAAGGAGATCCAGTCGAGCTACGCGACGGAGTTCGTCGTGGAGACCTCCCGGGACCGCGCGTCCTGGACGAGCGTGTACCGGACCACCGCGGGCACCGGCGGCCGGGTCGACATCCAGTTGCCGAGCCCCGTCACCGCCCGCTGGGTGCGCATGACGGCCCGCAGACGCTCCAGCCCCAACCCGCTGGGCGTCAACGGCTTCGAGGTGTACGGCGCCGTCCACGGCAGGCGCCCCGCCGCCACCGGCTGGACCGACTGGGGCACCCACCACACCCCCGCCCCGCCGCTCGCCGTCGCCGCCGACGGCACCGTGCCCCTGGAATCCGGCTGGACCCTCACCCTGGACGACCGGGCCGGCGGCGACGGCGCCCACCTGTCCACGCCCGGCGTCGACACCAGCCGCTGGCTGCCCGCCACCGTGCCCGGCACCGTCCTGGGCTCCCTCGTCGACCAGGGCAAGCTGCCCGACCCCGTCGCCGGACTGAACAACCTGCACGTCCCCGAGGCACTGTCGCGCCACTCCTGGTGGTACCGCCGCGACTTCGACCTGCCCAAGGGCCTGCGCACCGGCGCCGGACGGCACGTCTGGCTGGAGTTCGACGGCGTCAACCACCAGGCGGAGATGTGGCTCAACGGCCGGCAGGCCGGCACCCTCACCTTCCCCTTCGCCCGCAGTGCCCACGACGTCACCGGGCTCCTCACCGCCGAGGGCCGCAACGCGCTCGCGGTGAAGATCACCCCCATGCCGGTGCCCGGCAGCCCCGGTGACAAGGGCCCCGACGGCTCGGCCTGGGTGGACGCCGGCGCCGACCAGATGAACCGCAACTCGCCGACGTACCTGGCCTCCTCGGGCTGGGACTGGATGCCCGCGGTCCGGGACCGCGGCGCCGGCATCTGGAACCACGTGCGGCTCAGATCCACCGGGCACCTCGTCATCGGCGACCCGCGCGTGGACACCGTGCTGCCGGACCTGCCCGGCCTGTCGGTCGCCGAGGTGACCGTCACCGTCCCGGTCCGCAACGCCGACACCACCGACCACAACACCACCGTCACCGCCGCCTTCGACGGCATACGTGTCTCGCGTACGGTCACCGTCCCCGCGGGCAGGAGCGTCGACGTCACCTTCGCCCCGGACGCCTACTCCCGCCTGCGGATCAGGAACCCCCGCCTGTGGTGGCCCAACGGCCTGGGCGAACCCGTCCTGCACGACCTCACCCTCACCGCCGAGGCCGGCGGGACCGTCAGCGACCGGCGCACCACCCGCTTCGGCATCCGCCAGTTCGGCTACGAGCACCACACCCCGCTGCCCTTCACCCCCTCCACCGACGCCTGCACGCAGTCCGTCGACCTCGGCGCACAGCACGCCCGGTACGTACGGATCCGCTGTCTGACCCGGGCGACCGACTGGGGCAGCTCGCTGTGGGCGCTGTCGGTGTACGACAGCGCCCGGCCGGGCACCGACCTCGCCCTGCACGCGCCCGCCGACGCCTCCAGCCAGGACCAGGACGACCACGGCGCGGGCAACGCCACCGACGGCGACGCGGGCACCCGCTGGGCCTCCGCCTGGCGGGACGACCAGTGGATCCGCGTCGACCTCGGCTCGTCCCAGGGCTTCGACCGTCTCGACCTGGTGTGGGAGCAGGCGTACGCGCGGACGTTCGTCGTGCAGGTCTCCGACGACGGCACCGACTGGACGGACGCCAAGTCCGTGGACAACACGGCGGTGCCGCTGCCCTTCAACAGCGGCGACGCCAGCCTCCGGGTCACCGACTTCGCCCCGCGCACCGCCCGCTACCTGCGCCTGGAGTGCGGACTGCGCAACACCAGCTGGGGCAACTCCCTGTGGTCGCTCGCCGTCGTCGACAGCGCCGCGCCCGGCACCGACCTCGCCCTGCACCGCACGGTGAGCGCCTCCAGCGAGGAGGACGGCCACCCGGCCGCGCACGCCACCGACGGCAACCCCGGCACCCGCTGGTCCTCCGCCTACGAGGACCACCAGTGGATCCAGGTCGACCTCGGCTCGGCCCGCCGCTTCGACCGGGTCGCGGTCCTGTGGGAGCAGGCGTACCCGAAGACGTACACCATCAAGGTGTCCGACGACGGGAACACCTGGAGCGACGTCACCACCGTCTCCAACACACCCGAACCGCTGAAGATCAGCGTCAACGGCGTGCGGGTGCTGGTGCGCGGCGGCAACTGGGGGTGGGACGAACTGCTGCGCCGCATGCCCGCCGACCGGATGGACACGGCGGTGCGCATGCACCGCGACATGAACTTCACGATGATCCGCAACTGGGTCGGCAGCAGCAACCGCGAGGAGTTCTACGCGGCCTGTGACGCGCACGGCATCCTGGTGTGGAACGACTTCCCCAACGCCTGGGGCATGGACCCGCCGGACCACGACGCCTACAACGCGATCGCCCGCGACACCGTCCTGCGCCACCGCATCCACCCGAGCGTCGCCGTCTGGTGCGGCGCCAACGAGGGCAACCCGCCCGCCGCGATCGACCAGGGCATGCGCGAGGCCGTCGAGCAGGGGGCGCCCGGCATCCTGTACCAGAACAACTCCGCCGGCGGCATCGCCACCGGCGGCGGCCCCTACGGCTGGGTCGAGCCCGCCCGTTACTTCGACCCGGCCACCTACGGCAGCAAGAACTTCGGCTTCCACACCGAGATCGGCATGCCCGTCGTCTCCACCGCCGCCAGCACCCGCCGCATGACCGGCGGCGAACCGGAGTGGCCCATCAGCGGCGCCTGGTACTACCACGACTGGAGCGAGCACGGGAACCAGGCACCGCAGAACTACAAGGCGGCCATCGAGACCCGCCTGGGCACCGCCCGCGACCTGGACGACTTCACGGCCAAGGCGCAGTTCGTCAACTACGAGAACTTCCGCGCCATGTTCGAGGCCTGGAACGCCCACCTGTGGGACGACGCCAGCGGCCTGATGCTGTGGATGTCCCACCCGGCCTGGCACAGCACCGTCTGGCAGACCTACGACTACGACTTCGACGTCAACGGCGCCTACTACGGGGCCCGCACGGCCTGCGAGCCGCTGCACGTCCAGGCGGACCCGGTCGAGGGCCAGGTCATCGCGGTCAACCACACACGTGAGGCGCTGCGCGGGGCCACGGTCACGGCCGAGACGTACGGCCTCGACGGACGCCGGACCGGCCCCGCCCGCAGCACACGTGTCGACGTCCGGGCCGCCGCCACCGCGCAGGCGTTCACCGCCGCCTTCACCGACGACCTGCCCGACCTGCACCTGCTGCGCCTCACGCTGCGCAGCGCCGGGGGAGAGACGCTGTCGCGCAACACCTACTGGCGTTACCGCACACCGGAGGCGATGCGCGCGCTCAACCGGCTCAAGCAGGTCGGGCTCGCGGTGTCCGCCGGCCACGTCGTCCGCCACGGCGACCGCCGCGAGGCGAGTGTCACCGTCCGCAACCAGGGGACCGCCGTCGCCGCGATGGTCCGGCTGTCCCTGCTGGACGCCCACGGCGGCGACCGGGTGCTGCCCACGCTCTACGGCGACAACTACCTGTGGCTGCTGCCCGGGGAGGCACGGACGGTCACCGTGTCCTGGACCGCCCGGGGCCGGTCGACCGGGTGGGAGCTGCGGGCGGAGGGGTACAACACGAGGCCGGTGAGCGTACGGCTGTGACGTCCGGGGACTTCGCAGCCCGGGCGGCGGCCGGCGCGTCCATCGGCGCCGGCCGCGTCCACCTCCGCGCGCCCGCCACTGCCGTGAATCCCGCGGCCGGCGGCTGGAAGCTCTTCGCCCGCGGCACCACGGGCAACGCCGGGGCCGACGCGTACCTCGTCGTCGAGGCGAGCGAGCGCGGCTGAGCCGGAAACCCACGGATCCCCTCCGGACCCCTGCGGTCCGGACGGGATTCCTCGTTCCCGGCCGCCGCCCCGGCCGGGCTTCGCGACGGGCGGCCACGGCCGGGGCCGGCCGGTCGCCTCCGGTCACGGAGCGGGTGTGCGTGCCCCGGCGGCGAGCGCACCCTCGGGAAGGTCCTCGGGCAGCAGCGTGGTCAGTGCTTCCAGGTCCGGCGCGGACAGGGAGGCCAGACGGCCCGCCTGACGGGTCATCATCGTCTCCATCAGCTGCCGGGCCAGGCGGGCGTTGCCGAAGGACCGGGTGCGCGGCAGGGCGTCCAGGTGGGCGCGCAGCGCCTCGCGGGTCGCGGGCGCGCAGACGTACCCCGCCGTGGCGGCTTGCTCGTCGATGATGGACAGCAGTTCGTCGGTGGAGTAGTCCTCGAAGGAGACGTGCCGGGAGAAGCGTGAGGCCAGACCGGGGTTGGAGGCGAGGAAGCCCTCCATCTCCGCCGGGTAGCCCGCGACGATCACCACGACCTCGTCCCGGCGGTCCTCCATCAGCTTCAGCAGGGTGTCGACGGCCTCCCGGCCGAAGTCCTGCGGGGAGTTGGCGGGGGTCAGCGTGTACGCCTCGTCGATGAACAGCACACCGCCGACGGCCTCCTCGAACTTCTCCGTGGTGAGCTGCGCGGTGTGTCCGATGTAGCGTCCCACCAGGTCGGCGCGGCTCACCTCGACGAGCCGGCCGCTGGAGAGCACGCCGAAGGAGCGCAGCAGCTCGGCGTAGAGCCGGGCCACCGTGGTCTTGCCCGTGCCGGGCGGGCCGGAGAACACCAGGTGGTGGCTGATCGAGGGCGTGGGCAGGCCCACCGCCGCGCGCTGCCGGTAGGCGGTGAGCAGGTCGACGATGCCGCCGACCTCCCGCTTGACCGCCGCCAGACCGGTCATGGCGCGCAGCCTGGCCAGCGCGTCCGACTCGCCGGGTTCCTTCCTGACCTCCGCGCGCACCTCCTCGGCCTCGTCGGCGCCCACGTCCTCGGGGACCATGAGCATCAGGTCGGCCTCGCTCGCCTCCTGCTGGGTCGCCAGCCGCAGCGACTGCCGGTCGATCATCTCCTCGAAGACCTGGCGGGCGGCCCGGCCGTTGCCGAAGGTCGCGTCCCGCCGCATCCGGGAGAAGCGGATGCCGAGCGCCTCCCGGGTCAGCGGGTCCAGGACGTACCGGTGGGTGGCGCACATGTTCTCGGTGATGGTGACCAGCTCGTCCACCGAGTAGTTCTCGAACTCGATGGTGCGGGTGAACCGCGAGGCCATGCCCGGGTTGGCGGCCAGGAAGTCCGTCATCTCCTTGGGGTAGCCCGCGACGATGACGACGGTGTCGTCGCGGTGGTCCTCGATGAGTTTGACGAGGGTGTCGATGGCCTCCTGCCCGAAGTCGACGGAGGAACCCTTGCTGTCGGACAGCAGGGTGTACGCCTCGTCGATGAAGAGCACACCGCCCAGGGCGCGTTCGAACACCTCCGTCGTCTTGATCGCCGTACCGCCGATCACCTGGGCGACCAGGTCGGCCCGGGACACCTCGACGATGTGGCCCGAGGACAGCATCCCGAGGCTCGCCAGGATTCCGCCGTACAGCCGGGCCACCGTCGTCTTGCCCGTGCCGGGCGGACCGGCGAAGACCAGGTGGCGGCTCATGGGCGGGGCCGGGATGCCGAGCCGGGCCCGCCGCTGGGCGAGCTTGCCCAGGCTGACGAGCATGTTGACCTGTTCCTTGACGTTGTCCAGGCCGATGAGCGCGTTCAACTCCGCGACCAGCGCGTTCTCCGGCTCCCGGTTCTCCTGCCCGCTGGTCGTGGCCGGCTCGCCGGCGGCGGGCGGGGCGTCCTCGGCGGGCGGTTCCGTGCCCACGTCGGGCGTCTTGTTGTCGAGGCTGGTCAGACCGGAGAGGGTGAACCGAGCACCCGGGCGGGCGTGCTTCAGGCCGGCACCCCTGTTGGACCGCACGGTGCAGTCGGTCACCTCCACCGGGCCGTCCGACTCGATCCGGACGCCGTCGCCGGTGTTCCCGCTGAACTCGCACGCCTTGAGCACCGCCCGGCCCTCCGCCGCGACCAGCGCACCGTGCCCGCCGGACCCCAGGACCCGGGTCCTGACCAGGGTCAGCTCACCCTTGCCCTCGACCGCGGCGCCCGACGCGGAGGAACCGGAGATCTCGCAGTCGCGCAGGGTGCCCTGCCCCTCCGCGCCCGCCGAGACACCCGAGCCGCCCGCGCCGCGCAGCGCCGAACTGCCCATGTGCGGGTTGCCGCCCCCCTCGATCCGCAGCGCGTGTCCCGCGCAGTCACCGACCTCGCAGTCCTCGAACCGGCCCCGGGCCTGCCCGGAGACCTGGATGCCCGCACCGCGCGCCTCGGTGACGCGGGCACGGCGCAGCAGCGGGTTGGCGCCCGAGGTCACCGACACCCCGGTGCCGCCCGCCCGCAACACGTCCAGCTGGTCGAACTCGGCGGCGGACTCCCCCTCCAGCAGCAGGCCGGTGCCCTTGCTGCCGGTGACCCGGGCGCCGGTGAAGGACGGGGTGCTGGAGTCCTCGACGTGCACGGCCGCCGCTTCGGCGCCGTCGAAGTGGCAGTTCACGAAGTAGCCGCGGGAACGCCCGGTGACGTACGCGCCGCTGCCCTGCGTCGCGGAGGTCTCGCAGTACGACAGCTGAGGGTCGGAGCGGTCGGCGACGACGAAACCGTGGCCGGCCGAACGGTGCACCGCCACGTGGGACAGCTCGGTGCGCACCGAACTCGACACGTGGACGCCGAGCGTGCAGTCCCGCAGCGTGGTCCGCACGACCCTCAGTGACGTGCCGCCCTCCAGCGCGACACCCGGCTTCTCGGTGGAGGTGATCTCGCAGTCCTCCACGACCCCGCGCGACTGGCCGTTGGCGAGCACGCCGTTGCCCCGGGCGTCGCGCATACGGCAGTTGCGCACGGTGACCCGGCCCTCCTCGCTGACCACGACCGCCGACGTGCCCAGGTTCTCGATGAGGCAGTCCTCGATGACACTGCCCGTCGAACCGGCCTCGACGACACCCGCGCCGGTCGGGTTGGTGATCCGGCACGACCGCATCGCCAGGGAGCCGCTGCCCCGGCTGAGCAGCGCCGTCCAGCCCGCGCCCAGGACCTCGCAGCCGTCCAGGGCGACCTGCCCGCGGACCGCGTCGATCACCGGCAGCTCGCCCTCGCCGGCCCGCAGCAGCAGGTCGGTGAGCATCACGGCGTCCGCCGCGAGGGTCACCGCCGCCCCCTTGGCGGGAGCGATCTCGACGCTGCCGCGCGGGCCGTCGGCGACGATCGTCACCCGGTTCTGCACGACCAGGGTCTCCTGGTAACTGCCCGGACGGACACTGATGATCGCTCCCGGACGGGCGTTGAGCAGAGCCGCGCCGATCGTCGTGTGGTCGCAGCCGCCCTCCCGGCCGACAGTGATCAGATGGCGGGCCACGACTGCTCCTTCCCGTCGGGTGCGGACGGCCGGGACGCCTGTTCCTGGGCGCCGGCGGGCGGCGCGGCGGGACCCGCGCCGCAGGCACGGCGGTGCGCGCTCTGCATGGTGATTACCTCTTCGGGGTGGGGTACCCGGCCGGGCTGGTCGGCCGGGCCGTGCTCAGTGCTGCGTCCCGGCGGCCCACAGAACGCGGCCGTCGGTGGCGAGGATCGTGACGTTGCCGTCGTTCTGGAGGACGAGCCGGGCCCCGTCGTGGCCGCCCGAGCCGGACGACCAGAGGGTCTGCTGCGCCGCCGTACGGACGACGAGGTCGCCGTCCGACTGGAGGACGGCGTAGTCGCCCCGGCCCGAGGTGTGCGAGGACCAGCGGACCGCGCCGTTCTCGTCCGTGATGACGAGGTTGCCGTCGGAACGCATCGTCAGGTGCGTCCGGTTCGAGGCGAGGCTCTGCCCGGGGCGCAGGACGTGGGTGCCGGTGAAGACCTCGGTGCCCCACCGGGGGGCGGGCTCGGGATCGGGGTGCGCGGCCGGCTTCGGGTCGGCGGCGGCGCCGTCGCCCTGCGCCGGGGTGGCGGTGCCGGTGCCGGAGTCGGGGGTGGTGGTGTGGTCGGGCGTGGTGGCGACCGGGCTGGAGCCGGTGGCGTGGTCGTGGGGTGCGTCGGGGGCGGTCGTGGTGGGTTCGAGCGGGGTGAGGGGAGTCTCCGCGGCGGGCGCGGACGTGGAGGCGGAGGCGGCGGCTCGCGCCTGGGGCGCGGCGGGCTCGGCCGCGGCCGCGGCCGCGGCCGTGGCACCGGCCGCGGTTCCGGTCGCGGCCACGCGCGCGCGGGCCGAGGCCGTCGCCGGTGCGGAGCCGGCCTTCGCCGGGGTGTCCGCCGCGGCCTTCGTCGTGTCGGTCGTCGGCTTCACGGCCGCGTTCTTCACGGCCGCGCTCTTCGTCGCCGCGGTCTTCGCGGCGTCGGTGGTGGTGCCGGCCGGCTTCTTGGCGGCAGCGGTGGCTGCGCCTGCGCCCGTGCCGGCACCGGTGGCCGCGGTCTTGGCGGTTGTGCCGTCCGGCAGGCCCGGGTGGGCCGCGGCCGGTACGGTCTGCCGGGCCGCTCCCTTCGCGGGGGCCCCGGCGGCCGTCGCGGTGTGCTGCGGTACGGCGGAACGGACTGGGGAGGAGACGTCCGCCGCCACGCCGGACGGGGTGTTCGAGGAGGCCGTTCCCGTTCCCGCCGGGGTGTTCTGGGCCCGGTCGGCGGTGTCCGCGGCGAGCGCCTGGGGCACCGCGGGGGAGTCCGCCGCCGTCTGTCCGCCCGACGCGGCGGCCGGAGCGTGCCACGCGCCCGCCCCCGGGTCCAGCAGACCACCGGCGGAACCGTCGCCGTCGGACTGCGCGATCGGCATCTGGCTGGGGTAGGCGTCGGGGTGCCGGTCCGGGGTGCCGCCCGGGAGCTTGGCGACCGGATCACCGGCGCCCATGCCCTCGTAGTTGCGCATGTGGTCCTTGCCGTGGTTGGCGACGAACGGCGTGGCGGCGATGACGGCGCCCGCGACGGCGGCGGCCACCAGGAAGGGCCGTTCGGTGACCCGGGCGGCGAAACCCGTGCCCGGTGTCCGGCGCGGCCCCGACGGCGGGGCGGACGCCGCGGCCTCGCCGGCCGCCTCGGCACCGGCCTGCCGGGCCTCCTCGCCCGTGCCGCCCGGCCGCCAGGCCTCCGGGTCCGCCTCGGGCGCCGGCTCCGGGCTGCGGGGCGCGGACAGGGCCGTGGCCAGCGCCCGCGCGGTCTTCTCGTCCTCGCCGGTGCCCAGCGGGTCGGCCGGGGCGAACGGGCTCATGCTCGCTCCGTCGGGCATCGGCAGTGCGGCGGCCCGCCGGATCCGCGGCGCGGCGGCGGAGGCCGTGTCGGCCAAAGCGGCCGGCGTGGCCGCGGTCCTCGGGGTTCTGGGAGACATGGGGCTCCTTGTACGGGACGGGCCGGTGCCGGAGCACCGGCGTGGTGGCCGGGAGGGCAGGGGAAGCGGGAGGGGGTCAGGCGGTGCCGGTGTGCGGTGGCACCGCCGCGCCCGCCGCCGCGGGCCGGGTCGTAGGTGTGCGCGCGGCCGGGGCGGCGGACAGGTCCACGGCGGTGCGCAGCCGTTCGAGGAGGGCGAGGTCGGACGCGGTCAGCTCCGTCGTGCCGGACGAGCGGTCGTGCGCGGGCAGTTCACGCAGCAGGCCGACGGTGGCCGGTCCGCGCCGCGCCACACCCAGGAACCGGAAGCCGGAGTGGCGGGAGAACACGATCTCCCTGCTCTCCTCGTTCAGGAGGGCACTGGCGCGGCGGCCCGTCACCGACCAGATGAGCACGTGATCGGTCGCCGGTGCCGGGCCCGCGGCCTCGGCCGCCGTACCGCGGACCGGGAACTCGCCGTCCAGACGGGCTCCCACCAGGTCGGGCGTCAGGAGGGCGGTGAGCCGCGGGCTGACGCTGACCACGGCGCCACGGTAGGAGGGAAGCCTGCGTAGCCCCCACTCCAGACAGCGCAGCAACGCCAGTGTCGACTCGTCCCCGTCCGTCACGGACGTGCCCAGTTCCGACTCGTCCACGGCGGTCAAGTACACGTGCACGGCGGCCAGATGGGTGAGCGCGACGTCACCGGAGTCCTGCGCGCGCATGCCGGGCATCCGCGTCATCGCCTGCACGGCGGCCCTGGTGTGGCGCTCCCAGAACGGACCCAGGGAGGCGCGGAGCCTGTCGTGGTCGCTCTGCGAGTCCGGCGGCGGCGCCTGCGGGCGGGGCGGCGGCACGGCCCGCTGGGAGGCGGGGCCGTGCCGCGGCGAGGAGGCCCGCGGAGCCGGCGGCCGGAGCCAGGTCTCCCCCGGCGAAGCGGGGGAGGGCGTTTCGCGCGGCAGGGCCGGGGGCGCCGCGGGCCCGGCCGCCGGCGTCGCGCGCGGCGGGGCCGCCTCGCCCGAGGCCTCCGTGGCGCCGGTGCCCGCCGTGGCGTACGCGGGTCGTCCGGAAGGCGAGTCGGGTGCGGCCGGGCGGTGCGGGGTGCCCGGTGCGCCGGGCAGGTCCCGCGCGTGAGGGGAGGTCGCGCCGGGCAGGTCCGGCGCGTGCGGTGAGGCCACCGGGCCCGGGGCGTGAGCGGAGGTGGTCGCGAGCGGGGCCCCCGGCGTGGGCGGCTCCGGCGCAAGCACCGATTCCGGATCAAGCACCCATTCCGGCGCAAGCACCGACTCCTGCCCAGTCATAGACGCCAGTTCAGGCACCGACTCCGACTCAGGCACTGACTCTGGCTCAGGCACCGACTCCGACTCAGGCACCGACTCCGACTCAGGCAGCCACTCCGACTCAGGCACCGGATCCGGCCCAAGCACCGACTCCGGTTCCAGGTCCGGCGATGGGTCGGGACGCCACCCGGTCTCCGATGCGCCACTTGGCGCGAACTCACCCTCCGTCTCCGGCACCGTCCCCGAACCCGCCGTTTCGCCGGCACCGGCCTCCTCCGCCGTCCCGCCGGCCGGTTCCTGGGCCAGCAGCGAGAAACCGTGCCGCACGGCCAGCCTGCGCAACTGGTCCATGCCGTTGGCGCCGAGGACACCGTGGACACGCACCACCGCCCGCTCGCGTTCCTCCGGTTCCATGTCCCGCAGGATCGCGTCGAGGTGCGGCCAGAGGGAGTCGTCCAGCGCGCGCCGGGGCGCGCCGAGGTCGACGGCCACGACGTCGGAGGCGACCGGCCGGTGCGCGGCGGCGTGCGGCGGACGGGTGCTGCGCGGACCGATCCACAGGCCCGCAGGGGTCACCGCCGCCTTCCAGCGGCCGTCGAGCACCAGCGCGTCCGGCTCCGCTCCCTCACCGCGCAGCCCGGCCGGAGCGCGCCAGGCGGCCACCCGGACCGGCGGCCGGACCCCGTTCACCATGGGCGGGCAGACCACGGACTCCACGTACGGACGCCAGGTCGGCGTCCCGTCGGCGCCGACCATACGGAGGGAGACGGACGCCTCACCAGGCTCGGCACTCTCGGTGATCACAGGCACCCCGTGGGCCACCTGCGTGTCAGCGCCGATCAGATCGGCCACCGCCTGCCCGGTGCCGATCAGGTCCCGGCCGTCGAGGGACAGCAGCCGCACCGACCGGCGCAGCCGTCCCGGCAGCGCGGCCAGCACGTCCGCCAGCGCTTCGGCGGGCACGCTCGGGGCGCCGAGCAGCACCTGCGGCCGGTCCGGGTCGGGCGGTACGGCGTAGGGCAGGGCGTGCACGACGGGAGCGGAGGCCTGGGCCGGGCGGACCAGCAGGCCCGCCGGGACCGGTTCGACGACGTGCCCGTCGGCCGCTTCCCTCCCCACTCGTTCCAGGGCGGACTCCCAGTCGGGGACGGGCAGCCGGCTGCCGACCCGGCGGGGCACCTCACCGGTGGAGAAGTGCCACCAGCCGCCGGGCGCGCCGGGCAGGTCGGGCGAGAACAGGGACCCGTCCGGTACGACGACGGCGGCCCCGGCCGTGGCCAGTACGTCGAACCCCCAGCGTTCGCACAGGAGCCGGGCCACCGAGTGCCGGCCGCCGGCCTCGTCCGCACCGGCGGACATCACCAGGCGCAGCACACGTATGTCGGCCTTCCGGCTCTTGTCCAGCGCCGGTGCCAGCCGTTCGCACAGGGCGTCCGCGCCGCCGTCGCCCAGGGACGACCCGACCACGACGGCGACCTCGCCCTCCCCGGCGGGCCCCAGCCGGTCGGCGACGTCCTTGAGCGGCGTGGGCGGGCGGTCGCCCAGGTGCACGAGATGGACCCGTTCGCCGCAGGCCGTCACCGTCAGCGGCCCGGCGGCGCGGACGCCGGCGCGCCCGGTACGCCTTCCGGCACCGCGCCGGATCATCGCCTGCTCCCTGCACGGCTGACGGTCATGCGGTCCTCGCAGCTCTTGGTCGCGTCGGTGGGGTCACTGTCACACCGGAACCCATGTGTTCTTGACACATGGGTGAGTCCGGTACGGTGCTGACCGGCCGCGCCAGGCCGGAGAGGCGGAGCGGGAAACATGAAAGTGTTCCGTCCGCTCCGGTGTCGCATGTGGTGTCCGGAGCCGACCCGGCGCCACATGTGCTTGCCGGACAAGAGTTTACCCGCCGCCGAGACCGGCGACGGATGTCCCACCACCCGGAACCAACGGTCCACCACGCTCAGGGGTTTCAGCCTATGAACGACGAGAGCACCTCATCCCTCCTCGCCCCCGGACGTGCCCGCCGGCACACCCTGCGGTCCGCCGCCGTGCTCCCGCTCCTCGGCGGGCTGATGGCCCTGACCCCGCCCGTACCGGCGGCCGCGGCACCTGACGCCGGTACGACCGTCGCGGATGTGTCGACCGGCCCGCCGAAGCTGCCCCTGATGCCGCCGGCACTCACCTCCGGAGCGACCGCGTGCACCAGGCCCTCCAAGGTCCAGGTGAACGCGGTGCCCTGGGCGCAGCAGAGCCTCAGCCTGGCGCGGGCCGCGCGCTACAACCAGGGGGCCGGTGTGGCGGTGGGCGTGGTGGACACCGGTGTGTCGACCCACGCACCGCTGCTCGCCGGACGCGTGCAGGTCACCGGGGACGCCGCACAGGACTGCGTGGGGCACGGCACCTTCCTCGCCGGGATCGTCGCGGCGGCGCCCGCCGCCGGGGGCGGTTTCAGCGGTGTGGCGCCCCGGGCCCGGATCGTCGGCGCGCGCGGAACCGACCAGAACGGCACGGCGAGCGCGGCGCGGGTCGCCGCGGGCATCGAGGCAGTGGTGGCGGCGGGGGCCAAGGTCGTCGTGGTCTCGGCCGCGCTGCCCGGGGCGGGCGCCGCGCTGAAGCCGGCGCTCGCGGCGGCCAGGGCCCACGACGTGCTCGTCATCGCCCCCGCCGCACCCGACACCGCGCCCCCCGGCTCCGGACAGGGCGCGAACCCTCCCCCCACCGCCTACTGGCCGGCCGCCGCGGACGGGGTGCTCTCCGTGGTGGACACCGACATCGACGGCGGCCGGCCCCGCGATGCCGTTCCCGTCGCCGGGCACGCCGATCTCGCGGCACCCGGCAACGGCATCACCGGCATCGGCCCGTCCGGCCCGGGCTCCTACGTCGCCAACGGGCCGTCGGTGGCCGCCGCCTTCGTCGCGGGCACCGCCGCCCTGGTCCGCGCCCAGCGGCCCGGCCTGAGCGCCGGGGAGACGGCGGCGCGGCTGACGGCGACCGCCGCGCACGCGCAGGTGCCGCTCCTCGATCCCGCGGCGGCGCTCAGCATGGTGCTGCCCTCGGCGGGACCGGCCGCCGCACCGGACGAGACGGCCCTCCGGCTCCCGGAACGCGCCCCCCGCAGCGGTGTCGTAGGGCGGGCGGGAGCGCTGGCGGCGGGGTGCCTGCTGGTGACGGCGGCGGCGGTGGCCGCGATGGCCCTGGCCCGGGTCCGCAGGAGCCGGCGTGCCGGCTCAGGCGCACCGTCGTGAGGGGACGCCGGCCCCGCCTCCCGGCCCCCGGCCCCCGGCGCCAGCCGGGGTCCGGGGGCCGAGGCCGGTCGCCTTCCGCGCCAGGGTCCGCCCTCCGGGCCCCGCGCCGTCACCCCGTGCCCTCCTCCTCCGTCCCGTGCAGCAGGCCCAGCTGGATCTGCGTCGCACTGCGGCGCGTGACGTAGCTGCCGCGGCCGGGCGGCAGGATCCTCGGCCTGATGTTGTTGAAGAGGTATCCCTCGCTCGGCGGGCACGACATCAGCAGACCGGGGGTGTTGACCTCCAGCATGCGCCGCACCAGCGGGTCGTTGAGGCCGCGCATCGCGCCCGCGGCGGCCCGGGTGACGACCATGTGCAGACCCACCTCGTAGCCCAGCGGCAGGTGTTCCAGCAGGGGCTCGAAGACCGGCCGCATCGGGTTGGCGACGAGGTCGTAGTCGTCGACGAGGACGAACAGGCGGGGACCCGCCCACCAGTCGGCCTGCCGCATCTGGGCCGGTGAGATGTCCGGTCCGGGAGTGCGGGTCTTCAGGGCCCGGCCGACCCCGTCGACGTACTCCGCCAGCTGGTCGACCGACACCGCGTGGCCCAGCTGGTACTCCTTGGGCACCGCCTCGACGAGTTCGCGGCGGAAGTCGACCACCAGGATCCGGGCCTCGGCCGGTGTGAACCGCTCGACGACCCCCTTCGCCACCAGGCGCAGCAGGTTGGTCTTGCCCGACTCGCTGTCGCCGAAGGCCACCAGGTGCGGGGTCTCGGCGAAGTTGTGCCAGGCCGGTTCCAGCTGCGTCTCCTCCACACCGAGCGCGATGTGGAAGCGGCGTCCCTCGGGTGCGGACGGCAACCGGGCGGCGTCCAGTTCGGTGGGCAGCATGCGCACCGGCGGTGCGGACGGGCCCTGCCAGCTCTCCGTCACGGCCGACACCAGGTCGGCCACACCGTCGCTGAGGCTGCCCGCGTCGTCGATGCCGTCGATGCGCGGCAGGGTGGTCAGGAAGTGCAGCTTGGAGTCGACCGTCAGACCCCGGCCGGGCACGGTCGGCACGGTCCTGGCCCGCCGCATGTCGATCGTGGAGTCCAGCGGGTCGCCCATGCGCAGTTCCAGCTTGGTCCCCGACTGGTCGCGGACCGCCGTGGCCAGTTCGGCCCAGCGGGTGGTGGCGGTCACCACGTGGATGCCGTAGTTCAGACCGCTGGTGGTGAGCTGGGCGACCGTCTGCGTGTGGTCCTGGAACTCCTGCCGCATCGTCTGCCAGCCGTCGATCACCAGGAACACGTCCCCGTGGCGTTCCTCGGGGAACTCACCGGCCGCGCGGCGGCGGCGCAGCGTCGCCATGGAGTCGATCGAGTGCTCCAGGAACAGCCGCTCCCGGTGGGCGAGCAGCGTGGTCATCTCGGCCAGGGTCCGGCTCACCCGTTCGCTCTCCAGCCGGCCCACGACCCCGCCCACGTGCGGCAGGCCGGACAGCGAGGAGAGGGAGCCGCCACCGAAGTCCAGGCAGTAGAACTGGACTTCACGCGGGGTGTGGGTCAGGGCCAGGGCGGTGATCAGGCTGCGCACGAGGGTGGACTTGCCGCTCTGCGGGCCGCCCGCGATGGCCACGTGACCGCCCGCGCCCGCGAGGTCCACCGTCAGCAGGTCGCGTACCTGCTCGAAGGGCTTGTCGACGATGCCGAGGGGGACCCGCAGCTTGCCGCGGCCCTCCCAGTCGGCCGTGGTCAGACCCAGTTCCGGGTCGGGGATCAGCGGCGGCAGCAGTGCGTCCAGGGTCGGCGGGGCGCCCAGCGGAGGCAGCCACACCTCGTAGGCGGGCGGCCCGGAGTCGCGGAGCTTGTCGAGGGCCACCGCCATCAGGCTGTCCGCCTCCTCCTCGTCCGCCCCGGCCGTCACCGCCGCCGCGGGCTCCTCGGCGGCGGTGTCGTCGCGTCCGCCCACCCAGTCCCCGGTCCACGGCGCCACCTGACCGGCGATCTTCTCCTGGGCCAGCGCGCCCACCTTCTGCCGGTAGGGCCCGGAGACGTACGCGGCCCGGAACCGGGTCAGCGGCTCGACACCGCTCTTGAGGAAACCGGCGCCCGGCTGCGACGGCAGCTCGTAGGCGTCGGGCACACCGAGCACGCCCCGGCTCTCCATCGCCGAGAACGTGCGCAGACCGATGCGGTAGGAGAGGTGGCCCTCCAGCTGGTGCATCCGGCCCTCGTCCAGCCGCTGCGAGGCCAGCAGCATGTGCACACCCAGCGAGCGGCCCAGCCGGCCGATCGCCACGAACAGGTCCATGAACTCGCGGTGCGCCGCGAGCAGTTCGCTGAACTCGTCGACGACCACCAGGAGGCTGGGCAGCGGCTCCAGCGGGGTGCCGGCCGCGCGCGCCTTCTCGTACTCGAGGACCGAGGTGAAGTTGCCCGCGCTGCGCAGCAGTTCCTGCCGGCGCTGGATCTCCCCGCGCAGGGCGTCCTGCATGCGGTCCACCAGCGACACCTCGTCCGCCAGGTTGGTGATCACCGCGGAGGTGTGCGGCAGCTCGTCGAAACCGAGGAAGGTCGCACCGCCCTTGAAGTCCACGAGCACGAAGTTGAGCGTCTCCGACGAATGGGCCAGGGCCAGCCCCAGCACCAGGGTGCGCAGCAGCTCGCTCTTGCCGGAACCCGTCGCGCCGATCAGCATGCCGTGCGGGCCCATGCCGTCCTGCGCGGACTCCTTGAGGTCCAGCTCGACCGGCCGCCCGTCCGCGCCCACCGCGATCGGCACCCGCAGGCGCTGCCGCTGGCCGCCGCGCCGCTCCCAGTACTCGGCGGGGGAGAACCGGTGCAGGTCCGGGATGCCGAGGAGGGCGGTCAGCTGGATGTCGGTGGACAGCGGCTGTGCGGCCTCGGCGGTCGCCCCGGTCCGCATGGGGGCGAGCTGGGCGGCCAGCGCCCGCGCCGCGGCCGGCCCGAGGCGGTCCGCACGGCCCAGCGGGATCGTCGCCTCCTTCCGGTCCCGGTCCGTCCGTACGATCTTCAGCTCGTCGTACGCCCGCTGTCCCGGCTCCACCGGCTCGCCCTCCTCCACGCGCAGCCGCAGCACCGTACGGCCGGGCCGCCAGGGCAGCCCCCCGGCCAGGTCCACGACGACCGCGTTGCGAAAGCCGGCCCGGGCCGCGCGATGCCCCTCGGGCACCTGACCACCGTCCAGCACCACGACGACGTAGGGCTCGTCGGCGGTCGGGGAGGCACCCGCCTCGAAACCGGCGCGCTCGGTGAACTCCTCACCGAGCAGGTCCTCCAGTTCGGTGAAGGCCGAGGTGATCAGCCGGGCCGGCCCCGCGCCGTCCGTCTCGTCCGGGTGCAGCGAGTGCGGCAGCCACTTGGCCCACTCCCAGTCCGGGCGGTGCTCGGGAGCCACACAGAAGGCGATCATCAGGTTCTGCGGGGTGTGGGCCACCGCCAACTGCCCCACCAGGGCGCGCGCGGCGGCCAGCACCTTCGCCCGCTCGCCCTGGAAGAGCACGCGGGCCCAGGCGCGCAGGAACAGCGCGATCGGCTGCTCGGGGACGGTCGAGTAGGCGTTGATGAAGGCCCGCAGCGCGTGCGCGCTCAGCGGGTCCAGGTCCTCCACGGGCTTGCTCGCCTTGTTCACCAGCTGGAGGGACAGGCGCTGGTCACCGACGGCCAGCCGCACCTCCGCGAAGTCGGCGTCGGAGGCGCGGCGCTCCCACAGCCGGGTCGTGGCGGCGAACGACCACAGTTCCTCCGGCTCCGGGTGCCTCCAGGCCAGGGCGCGCTGCTGCTCGGCCACGGCCGCCCGTGCCTTGCGCCGCATCCCGCCGAGGTAGCGCAGGTAGTCCCGGCGCACCCCCTGCATCTTCTGCTTGCGTTCGGAGCCGGACTTCACCAGCTGCCCGACCAGCATCGTGATCATGGACAGCAGCATCAGCCCGACCACGAGATAGATGACCGGCCCGGTGCCGCTGCCGATACGTGTGTACAGCAGCACCATGCCGACGGACATGCCCGCCATCGGCAGATACGTCAGCAGACCGGCCGACGAGGAAGGTGTGGCCTCCGACAGGGTCGGTGGCTCCTGGAGGGCCAGTTCGCCGTCGGGCAGGTCCGGGCCGCGCCGACGGACCGGCCTGCGGAAGAAAACCACGCTCAACTGGGTCTCTCCTTCACGTGTGCACGGGGCGGAAGAACCGGGGCCCCGGTGCTGAGGGGGAGGGGCCTGGGCGGGCTCACCGCGAGAGCGCCGCACCCGGCCGTTCCCCCTGGGAACGGCGTGTGCACCACGTGTCGCCGCGGCGACACGCGCCGGTGCCGGGTACGGTCCCGGAGACTCACGGTGAAAACACGTTTGTGGCCATGAGAGTATCTGCTGTCAGGCACTGTTGGCGAAGGCACCCGGCTGCCCTCGACCGCCTCACGCTCCGCCCCGGCCCGCTGGCGCCCGCGCCGGGACGAAGCGGCTTCCCCGACCACCTCGCCATGCCCGGCGTCAGGCCCGCCGGCCGGTCGTGGCCGTGCATGTCCCCCGGAAGGCTGTTGCCCTCATGAGCGAAGGCTCGATGAACGGGTTGTGCCGTCTCACGGTGCGCGCCCCTGAGAAGACCCTGGACCTCGCCGTACCGGCCGACGTCCCCATCGCGGACCTGCTGCCCGTGATCGCCACGCATGCCGGTGAGGACCTGGCGGAACAGGGCCTGGAGAACGGCGGCTGGGCCCTCCAGCGCATCGGCGGCAGCCCCCTGGACCTGGAAGGCACTCCCGCCTCGCTCGAACTGCGGGAGGGCGAGACGCTGTTGCTGCGCCCCCGGCGCCAGGAGCTTCCGCCGGTCCGCTACGACAGCCTGCTCGAAGCCGTCTCCGCCGCCGTGCGGGGCCTCCCGCACGCCTGGACACCCGACGTCAGCCGCTGGGTGCTGCGGACCCTGATGGGCGGCGCGCTGCTCGGCTGCCTGGTCCTGCTGGCCACCTCCGGCGGGGCGGCGGGCGACCGGGCCGTGCTCGCCGCGGGCGCCGCCCTGCTGGCCCTGTCCGGTGCCGGTTCGGCGGCACGCGTCCTGGAGGACCGCCCCGGCGGGGTGCTGCTGGGCCTGTCCGGCGCCGCCTTCCTCGCCGTGGCCGGAGCGCTGCTGACCGGCGCCGGACGGCCCGGGGACGGGGCGGCGCGCACCGTCGGCGCGCACCTGGTCGCGGCGGGCGCCGCCGGGGCGGTCGGACTGGTCCTCGCCACCGCGATGGTGGCCGGGTACCCCGTGGTGTTCGCCGCCGCCGGGGTCGTCTGCGTGGCGGGGGTCCTCGGCGGCGGCGTCATGCTGGGGCTGGACGTGCCGTTCCCGCAGGCCGCCTCGGCCGTCGCGGTCGGCGTCGTGCTCTTCGGAGCCTTCATCCCCATGATGTCCTTCTCCCTGTCCGGACTGCGCCTGCCCCCGCTGCCGACCAACCCCGACCAGCTCCAGGAGGGCATCGAACCCCGCACCGAGGAGGACGTGGCGGCCGGAGCGGCCGCCGTCGACCGGTGGATGACCGGCCTGTATGGGGCCGTCGGCCTGGTGTGCGCGGTCTGCATGGCGGCCATGGCGACCAGGCCGGGCCTTGCGGAGACGATCACGTCCCTGCTCCTGGCGGTCCTGCTGGCCCTGCACGCGCGCACCCTGGGAACCTCCTGGCAGCGGATCGCCCTGGTCCTGCCGGCCGGCCTGGGAAGCGTGTTCCTCGCCGTCGAACTCGCCCGCGCCCACGGCACCCGCGGTGAACTCCTGGGCACCGCCGTGCTGCTCGCCGCCGCCGCCCTCGCCGGAGTCGTGTGCTGGACGGTTCCCGGGCGCCGGCTGCTGCCCTACTGGGGCCGCGCCGGCGACCTGCTCCACTCCGCCGCGGCCCTCGCGCTGCTCCCGATGACGCTGTGGGTCCTGGACGTCTACCGAAGCCTGCGCGGCCTGAACGGCTGAACTTCCGAGGAGTGTCACCATGCAGTCCCGACGCGATCAGGTCATGGCGCACCAGTTCCTGGTGTCCCGGCTGACCTCCGGCTTGCTGCGCGCCGACCCCGACCTGGCCGAGCCGCCCGCCCGGCGGACCAACCGCGGCATGACCTACGGCATGGTCGTGGCCGCCGTCCTCGCGGCCGGTTTCCTGCTGTTCGGCTTCATCAAGCCGGGCGGCAACACCTCCTGGCGCAGCGGCAAGTCGCTGATCGTCGAGAAGGGGACGGGCACCCGTTACGTCTACGACGGCCGCCTCCACACGGTGCTCAACTACCCCTCCGCCCGCCTGCTGCTCGGCCCGGACATGTCGACCGTCTCGGTGTCCGCGCAGTCCCTGGCCGAGGCCCGCCACGGCAACCCGGTCGGCATTCCCGGAGCCCCCGACTCGCTGCCTCCCGCCGCCTCCCTCAACGCCCACCCCTGGCAGGTGTGTGCCGCGACCGAGGTCACCGCGTCCGGGGCGCACAAGCCGCTGACCGTGCTCGCGGTCGACGCGGAGCACGACGGCGTGGGGGTGAGGTCCGACCAGGGTGTGCTGGTGAAGGGGCCGGACGGAGACCCCTACCTGCTGTGGCAGGACAACAGGTTCCGGATCCCCGGCGGCAAGTCCGCGCTGGCCGCGCTCGGTTACGGCGGCACGGACCCGCTCCCCGTCTCGGCGGCCTTCCTGGACGGTGTCCCGGCCGGAGCCGACCTCACGGCGCCCGCACTGTCCGGCCTCGGCTCGGCCGGTCCCGGCCTGGACGGACACGCGACCCGGGTGGGTCAGGTGTTCACCGTCCAGACACCCGGTTCCGCCCAGCGCTACTACGTGCTCGGCCGCGACGGCCTGGTCCCGCTCACCGCCACGCAGGCGGCCCTGGTGCTCGGCGACCACCGCACCAAGGAGAAGGCGTACCCGGCGAGCGCCCCCGCGGCCCTCGCGCTCTCCGCGCAGGCGCTCGGCGGCACCCTCGCACCCACGGGGTCGGCCTCCGCCGAGGCCGTACGGCAGTCCGGAGCCCGGCTGCCGCAACGGCCCCCCGCCCTGCTGACGGTGCCCGACTCCGCCGGCGTCTGCGTCGGCCTCGACGCCCACGGCACCCAGGCACTCCAGGTGACGCTGGCCCTCGTGCCGGTGCGTGCGCTCACCGACCAGGCCCTGCCCCCGCTCAAGGCGTCCGCGCCCGCCTGCCTCGCCGTCGACGGCATCGCCGTGGCCCCTGGAGGGGGCGGACTGGTCCGCGCCCTGACCAGCTCGGGCGGCGGCACGGGCACCGCGACCTACCTCGTCACCGACAGCGGGGTGAAATACCGCCTGCCGAGCGCGGACGCCGCCAAGGACCTCGGCTACGACCTCACCGCGGCCGAGGGCCTGCCCGCCGCGCTGCTGAACATGCTGCCGACCGGCCCCGATCTGTCCCCCGCGAGCGCCGCCACCGGTCATGTGTCCGTTACGGGCACACCTGCGTGCGGGCAGGGCGGCCGGCCCGGTGGCAACTCCGGCTGAGAACTTCTCGGTTGATGTGAACCCCCGGCGCATGTATCTCGTGTTCAATGTGTGGTGGGAGTTCTGTCGGCGCCACGACGTCTCCCGCATGTGCCCCTGCTCGTGGTCCGGTGTCACTGCCGAGGGGACCGGACCGACGAGCCGTACGTTCGAGATGAGGAGACGGTATGAGCCCGGTCCCGATGGACGCAGGAAAGAAGTCGTCGGACGAGACGTACAGCAGTATCCATTCGGAGCTGACCACGGCGAAGAGCACGCTCGACGGCGTGCACCAGGCCGTGGACGGGCTCCGTGCGCAGCTCTCGAGCGGGTACGGCGGCGAGGACGGCCAGGCGTACCTCCAGGTCATCAACGGCTGGCTCCGTGAGTTCGAGCAGATCAACGCCGCCACACAGAAGATCATCACCGTGGTGGAGCACAGCAGCGCCACGGACCGCAGGGCGCTGGCGAACAACATCGCGGAGACCAATGCTTCCGCGCGCACGTCCGCCCTCGACGGTTCCGACTACTCGACGCACTCGTTCCACACGCTGGCCCCGGAACACGCCTGACCGCCGCGCCGCGCCGCGGTCGCGTGGGTTCGGGAACAAGAGTGACGACACACCGGAAGAAGAGGGCGAACCATGGCAATTGACGCGAATTTTCCCGCCGTTCAGTCCGTCGTGCAGCAGATGGAGGAGCAGGCGGCGATCATGAACAGGACCATCGACCATCTCCAGGAACACCTGGCCGGGTACACCCGGAACTGGATCGGTGAGGACAAGGCCGCGTACGACCAGGTCAACGCCACGTGGGAACGCTGCCAGAGGAACGCCAGGGCGCTTCTGGACCGCCACACCAGCACACTGCACAACAACATGGTGACGCTCGCCCGCGCCTCGGCGTCGAACCGGGACGGCTTCCAGAGCATCACGATCTGACCAGACGGCAGGGTAACGATCGGTACCGGGAGGCATGAGTGGCAGCCGACGACTTTCATCTGGAGCGGCTGGACTTCGCCGCTCTCCAGGCGTTCATCGACAACGGGGTCGCGAAGTTCCAGGACAACCTGAAGAACGTACGGACCTCGGACGCCAAGTCGCCCAGTCTTTTCGAGCTCTCGACCAGGACACCCGTCATGCGCCTCGGGTTCCTGGAGCAGGACGAGAGCACCGGCATGCAGGGGCTGTCCGGTCGGATGAAGAACGCCGCCGGCGCCGTCGACAAGGTCCTCAACAAGCACGTCACGGCCTTCGGGGAACTCCACCTCAAGCTGGACGACGTCATCACCACGATGAGGAAGGCGCAGCAGCACAATCTCGCCGACGTCGACGCGCAGAAATTCCTGTCCGCCCTCGGCGGCTACGAGGCGGCACTGAGCGGCGGCAACAGCAACGCCAGTCAGACGCCGCCCACTTCCAAGAACTGAGCACGTGACCGCCTGGACGGAGTAGGGGCATCATGCCGACGGACAATTGGGAACACACCATCACCCAGATGACCGGATGGCGGATGCCCGAACGCAAGGACATCCAGCAACGCAACGGTGACAGCAATGCCGTCTGGGTGAACATCAATGTCAAAAAGGTGGCCGATCTCAAACCGTCGGACCCTCTCCTCCTGCATCAGGAGGAGAGGGAGGACGGATACCACCTGGAGTTCTTCCATGCCGAGAACATCGACCTCGGACAGCTCGGAGGGTGGTTCGTCTCCAAGTGGCAGGTGGATATCCAGTACGTCGCCAACGACGCGGTCCACGACTATTTGTCGAATCCGCTGCACGCTCTGACGAACCTGGTGTCCCGGCACACCTCCGTCGAGGAGAACTCGTCCGCTTCCGGTGCTCCGACCGCGGACGAGGGTGTCGATCTGCTGAACTTCGTGCGGCTCGCGGAGGCGTTCGACAAGACGGGGCGCTTCTTCAAGGAGCACACCGATGTGCTGGACGGGTGGAAGAAGGACCTCGGCGACGAGCAGGCCGCGTGGAAGGGGACTGCCGCCGGGGCCTTCTACCATCTGCTCGACGGCCTGCACACGAAGTACGAGAACTACACCCGGCAGCTGATGCTCCCCGAGGGCGCCTACAGGTACAAGTCGGTGTCGAACCCGAATTTCGAGCCGGTGACGCTCCAAGCGAATTCGCTGCTCGCGGCCGAGCGCGCTGTCTACGAGGCGTTCTGGGAACTCTACCAGGACTACTACAAGTTCCTCTGGGGGCAGGCCGGTGAGGTACCCGTCGTCTGGCCGGACGGCAGGGTCATCGGACACCGTCTGCCGGCCGACCCCAAGGACGTCCTCAAACTCCACTACCGGGGTATGGTCCAGTGGATCAACACGGTGAACGCGCACACCGTGGCCACCAACGGAAAGAAGTTCGTGGTGGACACCGCCAACTACTCGGAGAGTTCGTATTTCGGGGCTTTTCTGGACACGAGCACGTGGGCCAATGTCGCGGCATCAGCCCGGGACGCGTGGACCAAGAATCTCGAGATGAATCTGGACGAGCCGGCACACCGGGTCGTCACCGGTCTCCAGCACATGCTCAACCATGAGCTGGACCCCAACTGGAACACGGCGTTCGCCTTCGAGGACACCTCCAACACCTCGCTGACCAACGACGTGAACCAGGAGATCCAGGAGAAGAGCGGGAACGACCTCAACGAGAGTTTCAAGAAGCTCAACGACAACTTCAACACCGGCCTGAGTGATCTCGGCGGCGGTATCAAGGACGGGTTCGACAACTTCAACACAGGGTTGAGTGATCTCGGCGGCGGCATCAAGGACGGGTTCGACAACTTCAACACGGGCCTGAGTGACCTCGGTGGCGGCATCAAGGACGGGTTCGACAACTTCAACAGTGGGTTGAGTGATCTCGGCGGCGGTATCAACGACGGCTTCAACAACTTCAACTCTGGCCTGAGCGACTTCAACAGTGGCCTGACCGGTGGCGGCGGCGACCTGACGGGTGGCGGCAGTAACCTGACCGGCGGTGGCGGTGACCTGTTCAACGGACTGTCCGGGTCCGACGGAGGCGGTACGTTCACCAACGGCGCCTCCGACCTCCTCGGCGGGAACTCACCCACGGGGAACTCGTTCCTCAACGGTCTCGGTCTCGGTGCCGGGCTGCCGGTCAGCAACATCGACGGCAGTACCACCACCCGCACCGGCACAGGTGTGACGACGACGCTCCCGGACGGCACCGCCACGACACGCAACTCCGACGGCAGCCTGACCACGAAGTTCCCGGACGGCACCGTCCGCACGGTCACACCCGACGGTGAGGTGAAGACGGTGGACCCGAACGGGCACACCGTCACCAGCCACCTCGGTGTCGGGGAGTCGGTCAAGAACCCCGACGGCACCAGCGTCACCCGCAACGCGGACGGCAGCCTGACGCAGACGGCGGACGACGGCACCAAGACCACCACCTTCACCAACGGCGCCTCGGAGATCGTCAAACCCGACGGGCAGATCCAGCTCACCTCCCCGGACGGCACGGTCTCCCACCTCAACCCCGACGGCAGTCTGACCACGAACGGCGCCAACGGCTCCCACGTGACGGTGCACCCCAACGGCGACGTGACGACGACCGACGCCCAGGGGCACACCACCACGAGCCACATCAAGCCGGGCCAGAGCATCACCAACGCCGACGGCAGCACCACCACCGTCGACACCAAGGGCGACATCGTCACCCGTCACCCGGACGGCAGCACCACCACGGTGCACCGGGACGGTACCGTCACCACCACCAACGCCACCGGTCCCGGCACGGGCGGCAACACGCTGACGGGCCACTCGGACATCAAGGTGCCCGACCCCTACAAGTTCCCCACGATCGGGACCGCGGACCGGGTGACCCACCTGCCCAACGGCACGGTCGTCACCGACCGGGCCGACGGCACCTCGCACACCCGCTTCACCGACGGCAGCGCCATGATCACGAGTTCCGACGGGCAGTTCCAGGCGCTGCCCAGCCCGGCCGGCGCGGCGGCCTCGGCGGGACTCGGCGCCGGCGCCGGTGCCGGCGAGGGCGTCGGCGCCGCTGCCGCCGCGGGAGCCGGACCGGCGGCGGGGGGCCCGGCCGGTGCCGGGGTCTCGGACAGCCAGAACGCGCTCGGCCTCCTCTCCCCGATGATGATGATGGCCGGCATGAACCGCATGGGCGGCCAGCAGCAGGGCGGCGGTGGCTCCGGCGGCGAGCGCAACCGGGAGACGTACCACGACCAGAGCATGGACGGCGCCGTCTTCCAGCACGGGATGCCCGGCGCCCACTCGTCCGGAGCCCAGGACGAGGCCGAGGACTGGGAGGACGAGGAGAGCGACTCCGAGGAGCTGCTCGCCCCGCGGCGGCCGGCCACGGAGTCCCCGTACGGAATGCCGAGCACGTCCCGGATGTCCACGCAGAGCGGTTCCTGGTCCTCGGACGGCAAGGACGTGTGGGGAACCGAGGACGGCGGGCTGCCCGCCTCCATCGGACACTGACCGCAGACCGGGACCGCACGTCCGAAACATGTGAGGACCCGCCGACCGTCTGCCGATGGCACCGGCCGGTACAGACACACAGGAGCGAACATGGACAGGCCCATGGGGAGCGAGCTGCAGGACGCGCTCTCCGCGTTCACCAAGAAACACGAGTCCCTGCTCAAGGCCAGGGAGGAGATGAAGACGATCTCCGTGACGGCCCGTTCCAAGGACGGCTCGGTGGAGGCGACGGTCGGCATCGGCGGTGAGGCCTCGGCACTGCGTTTCCCGAACAACAAGTTCAAGGAGATGACCGGCAAGGCCCTGGCCACCAGCGTGCTGGAGGCACTGACGAGGGCGCGGTCCGAGGCGACGGCCCGCGCCACCGCCATCCTCCAGGCCGCGGGCGGCACCGCACCGGGCGAACAGGGAGGCAGCTTCCTGGACCGGCTCGACCTGGACCGGCTCCTGGACCCGAAGTCGTTCGCGGACGCGCTCTCGCCGCGCCGAGACGAGGGCAAGAGCCGTGGCTGACAGCGAACTGAAGGTCGAACCCAACCGGCTGCTGGCCGGCGGCGACGCCACCGACGAGATCGGAGGCGCCGCCCTGAAGGCGGCCGACACCTTCGCCACGGAGACGGCCTACGACCCGCAGGACCCGCCCTGGGGGAACGACCACTACGGCCATGAGTTCGCGGTGAACTACATCCCGGTGCACACCCAGCTCCGCGATGCCGTCGTGGCTCTGGCGAACGCCATCCACGCCGCCGCCGCCCTCACCCGGGGCGCCGGCGATGACTTCAAGAAGGCCCAGGAAGACGCGTTGCGGCGCATCCAGGACGCGTTGAACGAGCCGCTGCCCACCTACGGGGACGGGCTTCCCGGCTACGGCGACGTGCCCCCGCCGTACTCCGGCCCGCACCACGGCGGCCGGGACTGACCTTCCCGCCTGTCCACCGGGTCCGTGCGCCGCGAACGGCGCACGGACCCGGCGTCGTTCAGGACGCCCGGTCCCTCACTTCTTGGACCACTTCTGGTTGGGCGTCCCGGCGCAGGTCCACAGCTGCAGGCGGGCACCGTTCGCCGTCTGCTTGTCCCGCACGTCCACGCACTTGTCCGCGAGTACGCTGACCAGGTCGTGCCGCACGTTGAGACGGAACTGCTGCGCGGGGCCGCCGTTGCACCAGGCCAGCTGGACGGTCGTGCCGTCGGCGGTCGAGGCGCCCGCCGCGTCCATGCACAGGCCGAAGGCCCGGACCGTTCCGTCGGCGGCGAACGTCCACTTCTGGGAGCCCGCGCCCGAGCAGTCCTGGATGTCCAGCGGGGAACCGTCCTTGCCCTTGCCCCCCACGACATGGATGCAACGGCCCGACGCGTGGCCGAAGATCCCGACCCCGGACGCCGACGCGGACGATGACCCGGACCCGGACGAAGACCCCGACGAGGACGAGGTCCCCGACGAGGAACCCGACTTCGTGCCCGTCCCGGTCCCGGAGGAGCCCGAGGTGTGCTGGGACGAGTGGGTCGCCGGGGCGGACTTGGTCCCGTCGCCCTTGGCCGGCGCGCCCGCCGCGGGCCCGGAACCTCCGCCCTTCCCGGCCGTGCCGCCACCGGAGACGGCGGCCCCCTCGCCGGACCCGGAGCCCTTCCCCGAACCGGCGGGCCCCTTGACGGACTGCGGACGCGCCTGTCCCGGTGCGGAACTGCCCGGGGCGCCGGACGCGTGGGCGGACGGACTCGCGTCGGGCACCGGCAGGACGCCGGGGACGCCCGCACGAGGCCCGTCCCCGGAGTCGGGGGCGAAGACCGAGGCGGCGGAGTCCCGTGCGGCCGTGGTGCCGGTCGAGCCTCCGCCGCGCAGACTCACCACCACACCGGCCACCAGGACGACGCCCGCGACCGCCGCCGCGGTGAGGACGCCGCGGTGCGTGCCGCGCAGGACGGCGCGGGGTGTGCGCCGCGTGCGTGCGCCGGTCCGCGAGGCGGAGCCGGCGGACGTGCCGCCCGCGGCCGCCGGCGCCCCGGCCTCGGGCCCGGGGCGGCCGGTGTCCGCCCCGGCGCCGCGCCCGGGATCGCGTCCCTCGCCGGAACCGGACCGGCCGGCGGCCGGTCCGGAGGCCGACGACTTCGTGCCGGGACTCGTGCCGGGGGCGGACGAGGAGGCGGCGCCGGGCGTCGGCGCGGGCGCACCCTCGCCCCCCGCCCGGGTGGCGGCGGCCTTGCTCCCCGCCCGGGTGTCCGGCGCGGCCTCTCCAGCCTCCGGGCCGGTGGCGCCGCCGGTCGCGGCGGCGTTCGTCTCGGCGCGTTTCGCCCCGGTGCGTCTGGCGGAGCCGCGCTTCTTCCCCGCCGGGGTGGCGCCGCCGTCCGGGGCGGCGGCGACCGGCACGCTCGCGGGCACCGCCCGGACCGGCCGGGACGGTTCGCTAGCTGTCATGAGCTTCCTTCCGGGGAGCACAGAACCCGTGCGGCGTACGGGGTCGCCCGGCAGCCCGGGAGCGGGGCTGCACACATGTATGAGGTGTTTCCGGGTGGTCGTTCCGAGTCATGTGACATACGACTCATTCCGTGTGATGTGTTTCGGCCGCGGGTAAGGAAGGCGGGGCGCCGCGCGGGCGGTGGACGCCATGTGTGGCGGCGCCGTCCCCCCTGTGCGCTCCGCTCCCCGACCCGGATGCCGTGGCCATACGTATGGCACGGCATGAAGGCGTCACAAAAGCGACAGTCTTCTGGCACCTTGGCTTGTTTATATGCGTATGCGGGGACCAGATCCGGTCCCCGGTCGCTGCATGACACAGAGCCAGGATGGTTCAGAAAATTATGGCTACGCCCCCCACGGCTGTAAACCGAGCAGACCTGCTCCGGGCCATTATGACGGAACACCGCGACGGACTCGTCTCCTACGCGGAGAAGATGCTGGGTGATCACGGGCTCGCCGAGGACGTCGTCCAGGAGGCCGTCATCCGAGCCTGGCGGAACATCGACCGACTGCTGGGGATGGAGGGCTCGATCCGGGGGTGGCTCTTCACCGTGACCCGGCACCTGGTCATCGACTGGGTGCGCAAGCCGCATGCCCGCAGGGAAGTGGTCGGAGCAACGTACAACGACCCGACCACCGGCGCCGACGGCACGGACTCGGTGCACGACACACTGGTCGCCAAACCCCTGCTGCGCAGGCTGTCGCCCGAGCACCGCGCCGTCCTGGTGCACATATACCTGTGTGACCGGACCATCCAGGAGACAGCGGGCCTGCTCGGCGTACCGGCCGGAACGGTCAAGTCCCGCCAGCACAACGCCTTGCGCAAGCTGCGCAGCGTGGCCCGGGCCGAGGCCGCCTGAGAGGGGAGCCGCCGCCGACGGGAACTCAGCGGTCAGCCGGGGGTAAGGAGACCGCGAGGGCGTCGGCGAGCTGCTTGCGCAGCGACTCGTCCCGGGGACTTCGGCCGGCGTCCCGTACGAGCGCGAGCAGTGCCGGGCGTTCGGCGGCCGTCCAGGCGGCCGCCTCGGCGCGCCCGGAGAACCGCTGCGGGCACACCCCGGGAAGCGGCGGCGGCAGGTCCGTGCGGCCGTGCCCGGGGGCGAGCAGCGCCACGGCCGCCTCCACCGTGTACAGGTAGTGCTGCCAGATCCGGGTGTGCGCCGAGGAGCGCTCCGCGGGTGTGTCGTGGGTGTGGGCCAGCTCGGTGGCGTGGGCGCGCAGCAGAGGGTGCAGGGTGTAGTGGCCGAGGGCGGTCTCCGAGAGGAGATGGTGATCGGCCAGTTCCGTCAGCCGCTGGTGGGTGGTGCCGGGGTCGGTCGCGGCCAGGCTGGCGGCGGTGGCGACGGTGATGACGGGCGCCGGGTGCAGGCTCAGGAGGCGGAAGAGGGCGGCGGCACCCGCGCTGAGCCGCCGGTGCGTGCGGTCGAGGGCCTGACGCAGGTCGGTGTGCGGGTCCGGCCCCGTGTACGCGGCCAGAGTGCCGGCGTGGGCTTCCAGGTGTGCGGCGAGAGCGGTCAGCGGGAAGTGCGGGTTGGTCTGCGCGCGGGTGGCGGCGAGGGTGAGCGCGAGGGGGTGGCCCGCGCACAGGCCGGCGATCCGGTGGGCGGCGTCGGGTTCGCTACGGGTCCGGTGGGTGCCCAGTCGCCGGTCAAGGAGGCGAAGGCTCTCGGACCGGCTCATGGGGTGCACGGGGATGATGCGGGCGTTGTGGGTGACCGCGAGACCTTCGAGACGGCGCCGGCTGGTGATGATCGTCAGGCTGCCGGGGGTGGTGGGGAGCAGCGGTCGTATGTGTGCGCAGTCGCGGGCGTCGTCCAGGACCAGCAGGAGCCTGCGTCCGGCCAGGGTGGCACGGTAGAGGGCGGTCAGCGCGCTGGTGCTGGTGTGCCGGTCGTGCGCGGTGCCGAGGGCGTCGAGGACGGCGCGCATGGCCTGCGCGGTGTCCAGGGGGTCGCGGCTGGGGTGGTGGCCCTGGAGGTCGAGGTGGATCCGGCCGTCGGGGAAGCGGTCGGAGTGTCGGTGGGCGAAGTGGAGTGCCAACGTTGTCTTGCCGATGCCGGCCATGCCGCACACGACCGCCGCGGTGCCCGGCGGGCAGCTCCCGCCGACCGGTCCGAGCAGTTCGTCCAGTTGTGCCAGTTCCGTCTCGCGGCCGGTGAACACCGCGCTGTCCGCCGGGAGTTGGGCGCAGGGCACGGCTTGTTCACGCGGGGCGGTGAGGGGCCGGCCGTGCGGGGCGGCAGCGCGGACGCCGCCACCTGGGGTGTCGTCCCCGCGGGTGTCCGCACCGGGCGTGTCCGCACCGCCTGCGTGCCGCAGCAGCCGCTGCCGGGCGGCGCGCAGGGCGGGCCCCGGTTCCACCCCGAGTTCCTCGGACAGCACCGTGCGGACGGCCTCGAAGTGGCGCAGTGCCTCGGCCTGCCTGCCGGTGGCCGCCAGCGCCCCGATGATCCGTGAGTGCAGTGCCTCGTCGAAGGGATGGCAGTCCACCGCCACCCGCAGCACGGTCAGCACCTCCTCCGCCCACTCGGGTGCCGAGGCCAGCACCACGTCCGTGGCCTCCTTCACCGCCGCCACGAACTCGTGTCCCACCGCCACGAACGCCGGGTGTGCCGCCACCGGTGTCCCGGCGGCCACGACCGGGCCCCGCCACAGCCGCAGCGCCTCCACCAGGCACCGCGCCGCCCCTGCCGGATCCCCCTCCCGCAGTGCCCGGCGTGCCTGGGACCGCAGGTCCCGGAAACACAGCAGATCCGACGTCGAGGCGTCCACCAGCAGCCGGTACCCGTCCGCCGCCCGCACCAGGTGTGCCGCGTCGGTCCGGCTGGACAGTCCCGGTTCCAGCGCCCGCCGCAGCGCACCGATGTGCCGGTGCACCACATTGACCGCGCTGGCCGGCGGATCCTCCTCCCACAGGACGTCCACCGCCTCGCTCAGCGTGAGCGGACCCGGTGCGCGCAGCAGCAGCAGGGACAGCAGCGCCAGCCGCTTGGGCGGGCCCACCATCAGCTCCGCCTCCCCGCGCACCGCGCGGACCGTCCCGAGAATCGAGTAACGCACCGCCGCGTCCATCCCGTCCCCGTCCTCGCCCTTCCTCGTCCGTCCGGCCGTGCCGGCCGCTCACTGTCGTCACCAGTTTAACCGGTGACGGAACCGTCCCATTCGCGGACTCCGGCTGTCAAGCGCCTGGAGTGTGACGGATGTGTGCACCGGTGACTGCCGTTTCACTTTCGCCCGGCCGCGCGGCCGGCGCATCAGTCACCTGACCATCAGTCGTAGAGCACTCGTTCGTCACCTGCGACAGCGGGGCCGGTGTGCGGCGCGGACTCTACGTCATCCGGCCGCCTCCGAGGGACGTGTTCCGTGCCCGGCCGCGCAGGTTGCCGCGAGGTGTGCGGCTTGCTAATGTCCCCGATGTGTTTACCGAAGTCGACAGAGCCTAGTCACGGCGAATCGCCGACCGTACTGCTCCGGGTCTCCCTCGCAGAGGACCGTTGAGCGCAGGTCGGCTCCTCTCACCTGCTCGATGTGCCCTCGCACGTGGAGCGGGCCCGGCACATGTGCCGGGCCGCCGTGGGCCCGCCGCCAGGTCACGTCGTCACATCTCGTCGCCCGCACCCGCGTCACGGGGCAGGAGGAGAACTGACGGCCGGACCAGGGGCTCCGTCGTAGTGCACCGAGGCGTTCGCCGTTCCGCAGCCACCCTGGACGAATCCCGCTTCCCCGCACTCCGTCCGTCCGGTTCCCCGTCGGCCCCGCAGGCCCCGCAGGCACCGGCACACCCGGACGTGTCCCGGGAGAGCACACACAGAACCGGAACACCGCTCATGATGCACAAGAAGTCCCGCGCCCGTACCCGCCACCGGCGGGCACACTGGAAGGCCGCCAGGCCCACCCTGGTGGCCTGCGCCAACCCCGCGTGCGGCCGGCCCACCCCCGGGCACATCGCGTGCCCCCACTGCGGAACGTATCGCGGCCGTCAGGTGCTTCCCCCCGCCTCCTGACGACCGAGTCTCCTGACGACCGCGTCTCCTGATACGGAAGGGGCCGGCCGCGTTCCCGCGACCGGCCCCGTGCCACCGTCAACTTCCTTGCCCACCCGCTGCCTTGACGCCATCTGCCAGGCTCCGCCCCGGCCCGTCGGCACATGCCGTCCTGGTGGCCTCCAGCCCGGTCCGTCAAGTGTTCCGGCGCGCCGCCGCACCTCACACGTGGCGCCGCCCGAGGGGAGCGGACGCCGGGGAGTGAGTGAGCCTGCCGCCGGGGCAGGTGCCGGCACGTACCGAAAGAGCCTCGCCCGCGGCGGGCCCGGTCATGCGACCGGCGAAGACCACCGTTTCCCGCCCCATGACACCCGACCGGGGCCGGGCCGTCGTGCCGGCGCGGGCAGACGGGGACACGGACGGGCCCGGCGTCCGCCCGGGAGCGCGCCGGTCCCGCCCGCGCGTCACGCAGCCGTGCGGTCCGTCAGGCCGCCGCGGGCGCGCTCTTCTTGCGGGCGCGGTACGCGGCCGCCTTGATCTTGTTGCCACAGGACTCCATGCCGCACCACTGGCGCCGCATGCCCCGCGAGCGGTCGATGTAGACGCGGGTGCACTCCGGGTTGCCGCACTCCTTCAGCAGCGGCACGTCCGGGCCGCTCAGCAGCTCGACGGCGGTGCGGGCGAGAGTGGACAGCACCTCCTGCGGCGTCGCCTCGGTCCGCCGGCCCTCGGGGGTGAGCTGCGGCACCGCGGAGGGCGTGCGCGCCGTGCTGTTCACCAGCTCCAGCGCGTCGGCCTCGTACTCCTCACCGAGACGGCGCGCGGTGACCAGGTGGTAGATGGCCTCCCGCAGGGCCGTCGCCTGGTCCACGTCGGCCTGCTCGCTCGGCGTGACGGCGTCGACGACGCCCGACTCCAGGAACCAGGCGTCCAGGCGATCGGGTGTCACGAACATTTCAAACTGCAGCGTACGGCGGGCACGCAGCGTAGCGGCGAAATCCAGGACCGGATTGCCGCACACGAAGACATGGTCGAGATTCATGTCACCATTTTGACAGGTGACCGCCGCCTCTGCAAGAGTCGTCACCTGTTCAGCCGGTATTCAGTTGTGTGCGGGGTTCACCGTACCGCGCCGACCCGCCCTTCCCGTGCCGAGCCCAGCCGGATCTCCCGGCCCTGCCAGCGGTCGCGCAGCCAGCGGTCATGGCTGGCCAGCACGATCGCGCCCGGCCCGGTGCCGAGCGCCGCCTCCAGTTCGTCGCACAGGTGCGGCGAGAGGTGGTTGGTGGGCTCGTCCAGGAGCAGCAACCGCGGCGGCCGGGCCACCAGCAGCGCGAGCGCGAGCCGCCGCCGCTGTCCCACCGAGAGCCGGCCGACCGGCTTGTCCAGGTCCGTCTCGTGCAGCAGTCCCAGTGAGGACAGCGGCACCGCGTCGGCCCGCTCGGCGCCCAGCGTCCGCTCGTACGTGTCCCGGACGGTGCGCTCCGGGCGGTCGAAGACGGTGTCCTGGGCGAGCAGCCCCACCGTCAGCCCGGCGCGCCGCCGCACCTCGCCCTCGGGCACGAGGTGCCCGGCGAGCACGGCCAGCAGCGTCGACTTCCCCGCGCCGTTGCCGCCGGTGACCAGCAGCCGGTCGGTCGCCGACACCTCGGCACACACCGGCGCGAGCCGCCCCGGCACCCCGGCGCCGTCCAGCGACACGAGCGGCCCGCCGTCGTCCTCCTCCTTCTCCGCCGCTGCCGCCGGCGCCGTGCCGGCGAACCGCAGCGGCCTGGGCGGCTCAACGACCTGGGAACGCTCCAGCTCCTCCAGCCGCCGGGCGGCGTTGCGCACCCGCCGGGAGACCTGGCTCTGCACCCGCCCGGCCCGGTGGCCGTAGCCCATCTTCTCGTTGTCGCGCGGCCCCCGGTCCGGTGCCACCCGGCGCGCGGTCACCTGGGCCGAGACCCGGAGCGCCGCCAGTTCCTCCTGTTCCTGCGTCCAGCGCCGCTCCCAGCGCTCCCGCTCGGCGCGCTTCTCCGCCAGGTAGGCGCTGTAGTTGCCGCCGTAGCGGACCGGGCCGTCGACGGCCGGGTCGAGGTCGACCAGGTCCGTGCACACGGCGTCCAGGAAGGCCCGGTCGTGGCTGGCCAGCACGACGACGCCGGGCAGGGCGCGCACCTGTTCCTCGACGAAGGCGGCGGCCTCGTCGTCGAGGTGGTTGGTCGGCTCGTCCAGCAGCAGCGCGGCGGGCCGCCGGATCAGCAGCGCGGCCAGCGCGAGCCGTCCGCGCTGCCCGCCGGACAGCGACCCGAGGCTCCGGTCGTGTCCGAAGCCGCCCAGGCCGAGGCCGTCCAGGACGAGCGCGGCCCGCCGGTCGGCGTCCCACGCCTCCCGCTCCTGGGCCTGTTCGAGCCGGGCGCCGTACGTGTCGAGCAGTACGGCGTACTCCGGCGCGTCCTGCGCGGTGCGCGCGAGCTGTTCGGTGAGCCGTTCCAGCTCGGCGAGGTCGTCGCGGGCCTCGCGCAGGGCGTCGTCGAGGACGCCGGCGATCGTCGTGCCGGGGTCGTAGGGCATCTCCTGCTGGAGGAAGCCCAGGTCGGGCGGGCGGGTGACGCTGCCGGCGTCGGGCTCGTCCGTCCCGGCCAGCAGACGCAGCAGGGTGGACTTGCCGACGCCGTTCTCCCCGATCAGACCGATGCGGTGGCCGGGGGAGGCGATCAGGGAGACACCGTCGAGTACCCGGCGGTCGCCGAGGGTGCGGACGAGGTCGTGGGCGAGCAGGGCGGACTGAGGCATGGGGGCATCCTCCGGTGCGGTCGGTGCGCGGCCCGCGGGGCGGCGTACGCCTCGCGCGGGCCAGGTCGGCACACCGGCGGCTCACACCTCGGGCGCCCCCGTCTCCTTCAGCTCGCCGTCGGCCAGCCGCAGCCAGCGGTTCACACCGATCTCCCGCAGGAACCGCTCGTCGTGGCTGACCACCACGAAGGCGCCCTGGTAGGAGTTGAGGGCGCTCTCCAGCTGGCCCGCGCTGACCAGGTCGAGGTTGTTCGTCGGCTCGTCCAGGAGCAGCAGGTGCGGGGCCGGCTCCGCGCACAGCACACACGCCAGGGTGGCGCGCAGCCGCTCGCCGCCGGAGAGCACCCCCACGGGCAGGTGGGCGCGGGCGCCGCGGAAGAGGAAGCGGGCGAGCAGGTTCATCCGCTCGGCCTCGGGGCGCTGCGGCGCGTAGCCGGCGAAGTTCTCGGCGACCGTACGGTCCAGATCCAGCAGGTCGAGCCGCTGCGAGAGGTAGGCGATACGTCCGTCGGCCCGCCTGATCTCGCCGCCGTCCGGCGTCAGGTCGCCGTTCAGCAGCCGCAGCAGCGTGCTCTTCCCGGCGCCGTTGGGGCCGGTCAGCGCGATGCGCTCGGGGCCGCGGACGGTCAGGTCGACACCCGCTCCGGCGAACACGTCCTTGTCACCGAGCCGGACGCGCAGCCCCTCACCGAGGAACAGGTTGCGCCCCGCGGGCACATTGGTGTCGGGCAGCTCCAGCGTGATGCGCTGCTCCTCGCGCAGCGCGCGCCCGGCCTCGTCCAGCCTGGCCTTGGCCTCGCTGACGCGTCCCGCGTGCACCTGCCCGGAGCGGCCCGCGGACTCCTGCGCGCCGCGCTTCATGTTGCCGGCGAAGATGCGGGGCAGGCCCGCGTTCTTCAGGTTGCGGGCGGCGTTGCTCTGCCGGCGCTCGGCGCGCTCGCGGGCCTGCTGCATCTCCCGCTTCTCCCGCTTCAGCTCCTGCTCGGCGTTGCGGACGTTCTTCTCCGCGACCTCCTGCTCGGCCCGGACGGCCTCCTCGTACTCGGTGAAGTTGCCTCCGTAGAAGCGGAGTTCACCGCGCTCGAGTTCGGCGATGCGTTCCATGCGGTCGAGCAGGGCGCGGTCGTGGCTGACCAGGAGGAGGCAGCCGGTGAAGTCCCCGAGCACGTCGTAGAGCTTGTGCCGGGCGTCGGCGTCGAGGTTGTTGGTGGGTTCGTCGAGCAGCAGCACGTCGGGACGCCTGAGCAGTTGCGCGGCGAGACCGAGGGAGATGACCTGGCCGCCGCTGAGCGTGCTCAGAGCGCGGTCCAGGGTGAGGGCGCCCAGACCGAGGCGGTCGAGCTGGGCGCGGGTGCGCTCCTCGATGTCCCAGTCGTCGCCGATGGTGGTGAAGTGCTTCTCGTCGACGTCGCCGGACTCGACGGCGTCGATGGCCCGGATGATCTCGGCGACGCCCAGCACCTCGGCGACCGTGAGATCACCGGTCAGCGGCAGGGACTGCGGGAGGTAGCCGAGGGTGCCGGAGACGGACACCGACCCGCCGGCGGGCCGCAGTTCACCGGCGATCAGCTTGAGCAGGGTGGACTTGCCGGTGCCGTTGGGCGCGACGAGGCCGGTGCGGCCGGGGGTGACGGTGAAGGACAGGTCCTGGAAGACGGGGGTGTCGTCGGGCCAGGCGAAGGACAGGTTCGAGCAGACGACGGAGGCGTCGGACATGAAGGTGACCTCGTGAGGAAAGGACGGGGCGCACGCGAGACAGGTGTGCCCCGGCGGAAGACTGGTGGCATGAGGGGACGACAGAGAGACCACTTGGGCGGCGCCTCGTACGCACCGGCCGGTGGCCTGTCGGGGCCGGGTGATCACCCGGAGATGTCGTCGTCCACCACCATGTCTGGTCTCCTCGGGAAAGGATCAAGGTCCTCTCCAGTCTAACAGGCCGGGCGGCGGGAGCGGGTCTCGCGCTCCCGCCGCCCGTGCGCCCGCGGCCCGCACACGTGTGCCGTCCGGTGTCACGGCAGGTCAGGGCAGGAGCAGCAGCTTGCCGGTGGTCCGGCGCGACTCGATGTCCCGGTGCGCCTGCGCCGCGTCCGCCAGGGCGTAGCGGCCTCCGATGCGGACGGTGAGTTTCCCGGCCAGGATCAGGTCGAACAGCTCGCCGGTACGGCGGACCAGCGCCTCGCGGGTGGGCACGTGGTCGAACATCGTCGGGTACGACAGCAGGATGCTGCGCGGCATGTCGGTCGGCCGGAGCGTGGGAACGCCCATGACGGGACCGTAGTAGGCGTGCACCCCGTGCCGGCGCAGGGAGTGCTGGGAGGAGCGGAACGTCTCGGTGCCGCCGCCGTCGTAGACGACATGGGCGCCCTCGCCGCCGGTCAGCTCCATGATCCGGTCCTCGAAGCCGCCGCCGGAGGAGACCAGGACGTGATCGGCGCCCGCCTCCCGGGCCACGGCGGCCTTCTCCTCGCGGGAGACCAGGCCGATGACGGTGCCGCCCCGCGCCTTGATCAACTGGGTCAGGAGCAGGCCCACTCCGCCCGCCGCCGCGTGCACCACGGCGATGTCGCCCGGCTTGACCGCGTAGGTCTCGGTGGTGAAGTGGTTGGCGGTGAGCCCCTGCATCATGACGGCGGCGGCCGTCTCGTCCGGGATGCCGTCGGGCACCTTGACCAGCGAGGCCGCCGGGACGGCGAGCAGTTCGGCGTAGCTGCCCCGGTGGTAGAACCAGGCCACGCGGTCGCCGACGGTCAGGTCCTCGACACCCTCGCCCAGGGCGGTGACGTGTCCCATGCCCTCGGCGCCCAGGACGAGCGGCGCGGCCCAGCCGGGCGCGCCCTGACCCCGGGCGCCCGTGTCCATGAAGTTGACTCCGGCGACGCCCAGGCGGACCAGCACCTCACCGGGGCCGGGGACCGGGTCGGGCAGCTCGGTCCACTCCATGACCTCGGGGCCGCCGTGTTCCTTGATGTGGATCGCGTGCATGGGGTGACACCTCTCGGTGGGGAGAAACGTGTGGTGAAGCGGTAGTGCTACGCACCGTAGGAGCGTGGGATTGGACCTGCAAGTCCAAAAAGGGCGACTGCGAGTGCTCTCGTCACTGGCTTGACCGGTGACGAAAGTGGTACAGTGCTGACGTGTCCGTCCCGGAACGGGCACGAAACATGTTTCTCAACCGTTCGGGACGTGTGCACACCTCGGTGTGCCGCCGTGCCCCCTGACGCCGAGTCGCGGCGGCGGGGCACCCACCGTGACTGCGAAGGAGCACTGACCATGGCAGTGGAACAGCCCGGGAAGAGGGCGGCCGAAGGGGCCCCGGTGGGACGCCGGGCGCTGCTCGGCATGCTCGGCGCGGGAGCCGCCGGACTCGCCGCCGCGCCCTACCTCCAGAGCGGCTGGGAGGGGTTCCTCGCCAAGGCCTCCCAGGTCGACGCCACCGGCCTGACCGGGCTGCTGCCCAACCCGGGCGGCTTCCGTTACTACAGCATCGTCGGCTCGGTCCCGCACAAGGACGAGACGAACTACCAGCTGACCATCGGCGGCCTGGTCGACCGGCCGAAGACGTACACGCTGGCCGACCTGCGCGCGATGCCCCAGACCCGCGTCGTGCGCGACGTGCTGTGCACCGACGGCTGGCGGGTGGACGACACCCCCTTCGCGGGCGTGAAACTCTCCCACCTCCTCGACGACGCCGGCGTGCGCGGCAGCGGCCAGGCCGTCCGCTTCACCTGCTTCGACGGCGCCTACACCGAGAGCCTCACCCTGGAGCAGGCCCGCCGCTCCGACGTGCTGATCGCCCTCACCATGCAGGACAAGCCGGTCACCCACGAACACGGCGGCCCGGTCCGGCTCTACGTGGCCCCCATGTACTTCTACAAGTCGGCCAAGTGGCTGTCCGGCATCTCGGTGACCGACAAGGTCGTCCCCGGCTTCTGGGAGGAGCGTGGCTATGCGGTCGACGGATGGCTCGACGGCGCCGACCGGCACGCGGCCTGAACAGCCCGTCCGGATCAGGCGGTTCACCCCGGCCGAACGGTGGGTCCACCGGGCCACCGGGTACCTGATGCTGCTGTGCCTGGTCACCGCGGCCTGCCTCTACTTCGGACCGCTCGCCCAGCTCGTCGGCCGGCGGCACCTGATGGTCACCGTCCACGAGTGGTCGGGCATCCTGCTGCCCGCCCCCGTCCTGCTCGGCCTGTTCTCGCCCGCCTTCCGCGCCGACCTGCGCCGGCTGAACCGCTTCGCGGTCTACGACAGGCGGTGGCTGCGCGCGGCCCGCCGCCGGCTGCGCGCGCCCGGAGCACGGCCCGCCGGCAAGTTCAACGCGGGCCAGAAGCTCTACGCCGGCTGGATCGCCGGCGCGGTGCTGGTCATGATGTTCACCGGCCTTCTCATGTGGTTCATGGGCCTGCTGCCCTTCATCTCCCGCACCAGCGCGATCTTCGTGCACGACGTCCTGGCCTGGGCGGTCGCCCTCGTCCTCGTCGGACACCTGCGCAAGGCCTACGAGGACCCGGAGGCCAGGCTGGGCCTGCGCACCGGCTACGTGGACCGCGCCTGGGCGACACGCCACCATGCCAAGTGGCTGGAGGAGGAACCCGTGGGTACCGTGTCCGGAAAGACACGTGAGCACACGCACGACGGCGCGGACGCGCGACGACGCGACGCCCGGCAGAGCGCCGCGACCGACGCGTACGACGGCTGACACGGGATCCCCGTCCCCTCTCCTGGAGCGGAACACCTCTGTGAGCGGCAGCGGAGCAGTCGAGGACCACGAGGGCGGCGCCGCCGGGACCCTGGGCGACGGCCTGGCGGCGGCGCTGCACCACGCCGTCCGGGAGGCCGCACAGCGCCTGGACGCGGTGGCCGCCGCCGTCTACCTGCTCAGCCCCGACCGCACCGAACTGTGGATCGCCATGATCGGCGGCGGCCCGCCCTCCGTGTTCACGCTGCCCGGACGCATGACGCTGGACGCCCCCTACGCCTCCGCCCGTGCCCTGGCCGGCGGCGAGGTCGCGGTCCTGGACGATCCGGACGGACCGCACGAGCACGGGCCCGGCACGACCGTCTGCCCCTACCCCTACCTCGCCGCCGCGGCCCCGCTGACCGCCGCCGGGCAGCGGTTCGGCAGTCTGACCGTGCTCCGTCCCGAGGGCACCGACGGCTACGGACCCGGGCGGCGCGCGGAACTGGCACGGATCGCCGGCCGGCTCGCCACCGCCCTGGCCGCACTGCGCCGGCGGGGCGCCGCCGTGACGGCCGCCGGCCTGCCCGTCCTCGTCCCCGTGCTGGGCGCCGAATCCTCCGCCGACGCCGACCCCGACGGCCCCTGGGGCACGCCCGGCGTCCCCGGATCGGCGGGCCGCAGCCTGATGTACCCGTTGCAGCGCCTGGCCGACCTGCTCAACCGGGCGACGACGATGGAGCACGTCACCGCCGCCGCGCGGTTCTGCGTCATGTCGCCCTTCCAGGCCCGCGCCATGGTCCTGTCCTGTGTGACCGAAGGCCGCCTGTGGGTCATCGGGCACAGCGGCGACTCCGCCGGCCTCGTCCGCGAACTGCACGGCTGCGGCCTGCACACCCGCACCCCCGCCGCGCGCGCGGTGCGCGGCAACGCGCTGCTGCTCGCCGACGCCCCCGGCCCCGCGGCGCCCCGCCCGGGGCGGCCCGGCGCCGGTCCCGTCACCGCGCACCTCCCGCTCGTCGGCAGCAGACACGTCGTGGACGTCCCGATCACCGGCGGCCGGCACGTCGTCGGCCTGTGCTGCCTGTCCTACGCCGGACCCCGGGCCTTCTCGCCCGCCGAGCGGGCCGTGCTGACCATGATGGCCGGACTGCTCGGCTCGGCGGTGGAGCGCGTGGAACTGAACGCCAGACGCCACGCGCTCGCCGAGGGCATCCAGAAGAGGCTGCTGCCGCCCACCCTGGCCGAGGTCCCCGGCCTCATCACGACGGCCCGCTACCAGCCCGCCACGGCCACCGCCGAGGTCGGCGGCGACTGGTACGACGTGATCCGGATGCCCGACGACCGGGTCGCGCTCGTCATCGGCGACGTCGAGGGCCACACCATGGAGAGCGCCGCGGCGATGGGCCAGCTGCGCAGCGCCGTGGCCGCCTACGCCACCGAGGGCCACGGGCCCGCGGCACTGCTGCAGCGGACCTCGCAACTGCTGGTCCGGCTCGGCACCGACACCCTCGCCACCTGCTGCGTCGTCGCTCTGGACCCGGAGGACGGGACGGCCGAGGTGGCGCTGGCGGGTCACCCCGCGCCGCTGCTGCGGCTGCCCGACGGCACGGTGCGGACGCTGGACGCCCCGGCGAACGTACCGCTCGGGCTGCCCGGCCCCGGTGCGGGTGCCTACCGGGCGCGGGAACACACGATCCCGCACCGGTCGGTGCTGGTGCTCTACTCCGACGGTCTGTTCGACCCCCGCCAGGACGAGGCCGCCGCCCTGCTCGGTGCCGCCGGGGACGCGTCCGGCACCGATCTGGAGGGCCTGGCCGACCGCCTGCTCGGCCGGGCCGCGGGACCGGGCGGCCGGCGCGACGACGCGGCGCTGCTCCTGGCCCGCTACGAAGGTCCGGACACCCGGCAGGTGCCCCGGACCGGACACCTCTCCATCCAGCGCCGTGACCTGCGCGGGGTCGGCCAGGCGCGGGCGTTCGTGCACGAGCGGCTGTGCGGCTGGGGCCTGGCGGACCTGTCGGACGACGTCGAACTCGTCACCTCCGAGATCGTCACCAACGCGCTCGTCCACGCCGGCAGCGACGTCGACGTGCGGCTGCGGGTCTACGAGGACCGGATCCGCCTGGAGGTGCGCGACTCCGCCAGCGATCCGCCCGTCCCGGCCCTCTACTCCCTCTCGGAGGAGGGCTGCGCGCGGGCGGAACACGGGCGCGGGCTCTTCCTCGTCGACGCCCTGGCCGACACCTGGAACTCCTCGCCGAACGGGCGCGGCAAGACCGTGTGGCTGGAGATGGACATCCCGCAGGAGCAGGCGCAGGAGCAGGCGCAGGAGCGTCGCGCCACCGGCCCGGGTCCGGGCCGCGACACCGGTCCGGAGGGTCCGGGCCGGCCCGTCGAATGACTCAACACCTGACCCCCGCACACCCCGGTGACACACGTGTGTGCGCGCTCCGGTGTCCGGGCGACTGACCGTCATGTGACTGATGTGCCGCCGACGTGCCCGGGGCACAGTGGTCGGTGTCAGCCCCCCGGATAATCGTCACCAGCTTGACCGGTGACGTATTCCGTGTCAGTCTCTTCCCAGTCGAACGGGCGGGGGTCCCAGGCGGCGGACGAACTCGCTCCGCTTCGCGCCCTGCCGCTGTGCCCGCACCTGTGTGCCACAGCCAGGCACCACACACTTCACGATAGGAACGTCATGAGACGACTTCTGACCGTCCTCGCGGCCGGCGTGCCGCTGGCGGCGGCGGTGTACCTGCCGGCCGGCGCCTCGGCGGCCACCGGGAGCCCCGCCTCCACCTCGCCCACCTGCTCGACCGTCTCCGTGAAGGCCCCGGCCGGAACCAAGGTGGAGGCCGCGACCGCGGTCAGCCGGCCGGGCGGCACCATCACCGGCACCGGGCTCCTGCAGGGCACGGTCACCGACGTCCCCGCCTTCTGCGAGGTGACGGTCACCCTCACCCATCCGGGCGACGACGACCACGCCAAGGTCCAGACGTGGCTGCCCCTCAAAGGCTGGAACGGCCGCCTCCAGGCGTTCGGCGGCAGCGCCTACGCCGCCGGTGACAACGGTGTCGGTCTCGCCACCGCCGTCAAGAGCGGCTACGCCGCCGCCACCACCGACGCGGGTGTCGGTGACGTCCTCGACTTCGGGTGGGCGCTGAACGGCAAGGGCCAGGTGAACGCCGGCCTGCTGAAGAACTTCGCCGAGCGCTCCCAGCACGAGGCCGCCCTCGTCGCCAAGCAGGTCGTCGACGGGTTCTACGGCACGGCCCCCGCCTACTCGTACTTCAACGGCTGCTCCACCGGCGGACGCCAGGGCTACATGGAGGCCCAGCGCCACCCCGGTGACTACGACGGCATCCTCGCCAACGCGCCCGCCGTCAACTGGGACGAGTTCGAGGTCGCCACCCTGTGGCCGCAGGTGGTGATCAACCAGGAGAAGAACCGCCCCAGCGACTGCGAGTTCAAGGCCTTCAACCAGGCCGCCCTCAAGGCCTGTGACAAGCTCGACGGCGTCAAGGACGGCCTGATCTCCGACGCGGCGCACTGCACCTTCGACCCGCGCCGCCTGATCGGCACCAAGGTCGTCTGCGAGGGCAAGGAGGAGACGATCACGGCGGCGGACGCGGCCGTGGTCCGCAAGATCTGGGACGGTCCGCGGACCGCCTCGGGCAAGAAGCTCTGGTACGGCCTGCCGGTCGGCGCCGACTTCTCGGGCCTCGCCGGCGCCGGCCCGTTCCCGGTCCCGGCCGCCTGGACCGCCTCCTGGGTGGCCAAGCAGCCCGGCCTCGACGTCACGAAGCTGACGTACAGTCAGTTCACCCAGCTGTTCAAGCAGTCCCAGGCCGAGTACGACAAGATCATCGGCACGGACGACCCGGACCTGTCGGCCTTCCGCAAGTCCGGTGGCAAGCTCCTCACCTACCACGGCCAGGCCGACCCCTTCATCCCGACCCAGGGCACCGTGGACTACCGCGAGCGCGTCGAGCGCGAGCTCGGCGGCACGCACCGCGTCGACGACTTCTACCGTCTCTTCCTCGCCCCGGGCACCGCTCACTGCGGCCTCGCGGGCGGCAACGTCAACGACCTGGCGGCCCTGACCCAGTGGGTCGAGCACGGCAAGGCGCCCAAGACCCTCACCGCCAACCTCACCAACGCCGACGGCGTCACGCTCACCCGTGACCTGTGCCGCTACCCCCTCGTGTCCCACTACAAGGGCCACGGCGACCCGGCGGACGCCCGCAACTTCCGCTGCGTCCCCGCCGGCCGGCACTGACCTGACCTTCCCCGACAAGCCACCCAGAAAGGCCGGCTCCCCATGACCGCGAACACCCCGGCGACCGCCACGGACGGCGAACGCTCCTCCCTGCTGAAGCTGTACCTCGGCCGTGGCGTCCTGGCCGTGGCGTGGGCCGTGGCCTTCGCCGGGGCCCATGACACCCTCGGCGCGGCGGCGATCACCCTGCTGGTCGTCTACCCGCTGATCGACGCGGTGTCCTCGCTGATCGACCACCGCGCCCTCCCGGAAGGGTCGGAGCGCAACGTCACGGCCTTCAACGGGGTGCTGAGCGCCCTGGCCGCCGTAGCGGTGGGCGTGGCCGGAGCCGGTGGGGTGGCGGCGGTGCTCGCCACGTTCGGCGCCTGGGCAGTCATCTCCGGAGTCGCCCAGGTGATCGTCGGCCTGCGGCGGCGCGGCCCCGAGCTGGGCAAGCAGTGGCCGATGCTGATCGCGGGCGGCCTGTCGGTCCTGGTCGGCGCCTTCTACGTCATCCAGGCCGCGGGCGACGACCCCTCGCTCGACGTGCTGTCCGTCTACGCCACGGGCGGCGGCGTGTTCTTCATCGCCCAGGCCGGGCTGCTGGCCTGGAAGGCCCGCCAGCTCCGCACCCGGACGGCCTGACCCCGGGCGGGGGGACAAGTCCCTGACGGGGGGACAAGTCCCTGACGGGGCGACAAGTCCCTGACGGGGTGTCACCGTCTCGCACGCCTCGGCCCGCACCGTACTCACGGTGCGGGCCGAGGCGTTCCGGCGTTCCGGCGGACGCCCAGGCAGTGGTGGATGCCGTGGCCGAACGACAGGTGCCGTGTGGCGGGCCGGGTCACGTCGAGGACCGCGGGACCGCCGGCGTCGGAGAGGGGGATGTCGTGCCCGGCGGAGCCGAGGGCCACCGCGACGATGCCGCCGCGGGGGATGTGCACACCGTCGGGTTCGAGGTCCTCGGCCGCGTACCGGTTCGGAAAGCGCTCCACGGACGTGTCGTGGCGCAGGAACTCCTCCACCGCGCCCGGCACGAGGTCGGGGCGTGCGCGCGGCGTCGCGAGCTGGCCGGGCCGGCGCAGCAGGGAGAGTAGGGCGTGGCCCAGGAGGTTGACGGTGGTCTCGTGGCCGGCGACGACCAGCAGGACCGCGGTGCCGACCAGTTCGTCCTCGGAGAGCCGGCCGTCGTCCTCGTCGCGGACGGTGACGAGGACGCAGAGCAGGTCGTCCCCGGGAGCGTTCCGTTTGTCCACGACGAGGCCGCGCAGAGCAGCGTGTGCGGTCCCGCCGGCGCGGCACGGTGCTGGGGGTCGGTCACCCGGAGCGTGAGAGTGGACCAGCGGCGGAAGTCCTCGCGGTGCTGAGGCGGTACGCCGAGCAGTTCGGCGATCACCGTGACCGGCAGGGGAGCGGTGAACGCCTCCACGAGGCCCGTCTCGCCAAACGACGCGAGCGCGTCGAGCAGATCGTTCGCGATCTGCTCGACGCGCGGGGCGAGTTCGGCGGTGCGGCGCGGGGTGAAGGCGCGGGGGACGAGGCGGCGCAGCCGGGAGTGCAGGGGCGGATCGGACTCCAGCAGCTGTGCGCCGAGGCCGGCCTGGGGCTGGTGGAACACGAAACCGGCCGCCTCCAGGGTCGGGGCGGCCGGTGTGGCGTCCTTGCGCAGTGCCGGGTGGGTCAGGGCCGTGCGGGCCAGGTCGTGTCCGACGACCAGCCTGCCGTTCGGTCCCGGGGCGAACCGCACGGGGTGGATGGGGTCCGGGGCCCGCAGTCCTGCGTGGTGCCGTGGTGCGTCCGCCTCGAACTCGGGTCTGAGCACCGGGCCCGGCCCGTCTCCCGGCCCGTGAGGGCCTGGGCCGTCGGCTTCGGGGACTTCCCGGGCCCGCGTCGTCATACGTCTCTCCCTGCGCCGGACTCCTGTGGGTTCATCGGCGGCACGGAGGGCGCGGCGGGGAAGGTCCACCGCGGGCGGGCCGGTGCGGGCCCGCCGTGGGCGGTCAGTCGTCGCCCTGGAGCAGGGACAGGACACGCAGCGCCTCCAGGTAGATCCACACCAGGGTCAGCGTGAGCCCGAAGGCCGCCAGCCACGACTCCTCGCGCGGGGCACCGTAGGCGACCGCGTCCTCGATCTGCTTGAAGTCCAGGGCCAGGAAGGCGGCGCCCAGCAGGATGCCGGCGATGCCGAAGACCACGCCGAGCGCGCCGCTGTCGAACCCGAGGCCGTGTCCGGCGCCGAAGGCGGAGAAGAGCAGGTCGGCCGCCATCAGCAGGAGGAAGCCGGTGGCCGCCGCCAGGACGAAGCCGTAGAAGCGGCGGGTGACGCGAATCCAGCGCATCCGGTAGGCGATCAGCACACCGGCCGAGACCGCGAAGGTGCCCAGCACCGCCTGGACGACGACGCCCGGGGAGATGTACGTCGAGGTGGCGCTGGAGATGACGCCGAGGAAGACACCCTCGAAGGCCGCGTAGCCGAGGATCAGCGCGGGGGTGGGCCTGCGCTTGAAGGTCTGCACGAGCGACAGGACGAAGGCGACGAGCGCGGCGCCGACGGCGATGCCGTAGGAGCGGCCGATGCCGGCCTCGTCGACGGGGAGCAGGAGCCAGGAGAGCACGGCCGTCAGGGCGACGGTGCCGAGCGTCCCGGCCGTGCGGACCACGACGTCGTCCAAGGTCATCGAGGTGTGCGCGGCGGACGTGTCCTTGACGGGGGAGAAGTCACCGCCGGCGGCGTACGGGTTGCCCGTCCACTCGCCGGCCGGGGGTGTGCCCGCCGCGGTGCCGGCCGCGACGGCGACCGGCTGCGCCGGCGCTTGCCGCGCGGCCGGGTCCTCGGTGCCCTCGCGGCGGAAACCCCTGCGGGAGAAGATCGGGTTGCTGGACCTCATGTCGGTGTCCTCCTCGTGCGCCGACGGGCGGCAGGTGTGCCGGGTACGGCGGCCTTTCCTTGTGTCACCACTCTGACAGGTGACGCAAGGAAAGGCAAGGGATGTCACCGATCTGACTGGTGATTTTCCGGGAGGGTGCGGAACTCCGCGCCCCGGGAGCGCCGCGCCGTCCGCCGGAAGTTGTCATAGGTGCGCTTGAGCAGTTCCGCCGCCCGGCACACCTGGTCGTCCCGCGCGCACCGCGCACAGGTGCGCACGTGTGTCTCGTACGAGACGCGTGCCTGGTCGAGGAGGCCGCGGCCCGGTGGTGTGTCCTTCTCGTCCGGAGCCGGGGTGCTCATGAGAGGGCGGAGACTTCGAGGACCGCGGAGGCGAACGCGTCGGGCCGCTCCTGGGGCAGGTTGTGGCCGGCGCCCTGGATCACGTGGTGCACACGGGGCCCGGTGAAGTGGGCGGCGGACGAGGCGCCGTCGGTCCACGGGATGACGCCGTCCGCCGCCCCGTCCAGGGTGACGGTCGGCACGGTGACCGGCGGCTGGCCGGCCAGCCTGCGTTCGATGTCCGCGTACCGGGGGTCGCCGGGAGCCGCGCCGAGCCGGTGGCGGTAGCTGTGGATCACGATGTCGACGTAGTCGGGATTGGTCCACAGGGCGGCGGCCTCGTCGAGTTCGGCCTCGGTGAACCGCCACTCGGGCGAGTTGCGGTGCCAGACGACGCGGGCGAGTTCCTTGCGGTTCTGCTCCAGGCCCGCCCGTCCGCGCTCGGTGAGGAAGTAGAAGAAGTACCAGTACCCCGACTCCACGGAGGGGGCCAGCGGTGTCTGGGCGGCGGCGATGTTCTGGATGAGGTAGTTGTTCACGGAGACCAGCCCGGCGCAGCGCTGCGGCCACAGCGCCGCGACGACGTCGGCGGCCCGCCCGCCCCAGTCGTAACCGGCGAGGATCGCCCGCCGGATCCCCAGCGCGTCCATGAAGGCCACCAGGTCCGCACCGAGCGCGCCCTGCTGGCCGGAGCGGAACGTGTCCCGGCGCAGGAAGCGGGTCTCGCCGTGACCGCGCAGACAGGGCACGTAGCAGCGGTGGCCCTGGCGGACCAGGGCGGGGACGACCTCGGCGTAGGAACCGACGGGGCTGAACGGCCAGCCGTGCAGCAGGACCACCGGCGGTCCGTCGGCCGGTCCCGCGACGTGGTACGCGATGTCCAGCACGTCGGTGCGCACGTGCCGTACCGGGCCGAGAGCCGACGATGTGGGTGTTCCGGGCCCGGCCTCCGCGCCGGCGGGGGTCCGCGCGCCGGGGGTGGCCCGCGCGGCGGGGGCGGTCTGCGCGGCGGGGGCGGTCTGCGCGGCGGCGGCGCGGCCGGCCGCGGGCACGATCCCGGCGCCGGACGCCGCCGTGCCCAGAATCTGCGTGAGTCTGCGTCTGCTGATCATGGTGCGCCCTCCTGGCATCCGTACTCCTGGAAACAGCGCGCTGCCCCGCTCCAGAAGGCATGGCAAGCAGGGAGCGGGGCAGCGGGTCCGGGCGCGCGCAGAGCCGTGTGCCGCGCCCGGGTGCGGTCGGCGTGCCCGGCAGTTGGCCGCCGACCGCGGCGGCCCGGTGTGGAGTCCCAGACACCGGCCGCACCTGTCGCGCTCCGACACAGGGGTGTACGGCGGAGCGCGCAGGATCCTGGAGATGGCCGCCTTCGCTTCGGGGGAAGTGAGCGAAGGCGGCCATCCCGTGACCCCGCCGCCAGGCCAGCCAATTGATCACCATGGCGGCGGGGGGTCTCTATATGGCTCAACGGGCCTGGTACCGGGCGGGGTTCACGTCAGGGGCAAGAAAAACCCGGTGACGGTGGACCCGGCTCCCGGCCGGCGTGCCGTGGGCCGTCCGTCCGGCCGGCCCTACAGGCCCAGATCGGCGGCCAGGCAGTTGAAGCGCACCTCCGGGTCGTAGGCGCCGTCCGCCGTGTTCCGCGGGCTCGCCTGCTTCTCCTCGACCATGTCGGCGTAGGAGACGCGCTCGGGCAGCCTGCCGAACCGCGCCTGACGGGCCGCGGCCGCGCTGTCCACCGTGATCTTGATGTTCATCCTCGACCTCCGCTGGGTTCCGCGGCGGATGGTTCCGTCGTGTCCGGATGCCAGAAGTCTGACACCCGGGCTCGTCACCTGTCAAGCCGGTGACGCATGTCTCGGTGTGTGCGGGAGGTTTCCGCGCGGCGGCACCGTACTGTGGTGGGAAAGTACGTGTCTCCACAGCCGCGTGTCGCCCACCCACATGTCCGGCCGATCACGTGTCGCCATGTCGTACGGAGGTTTCCCGTGTCCGCAGTTCCCGAGCAGGTGTCCGTCTTTCCCGGTCCGGTGCCGGAGCCGGTACTGCGCCTCGGCCCCAGTCCGGCCGCCGCCCTGGAGGCCGCCGCCTGGGCCGCGGCCGCCCTCGTCGGCACCCTGCGGGACGCGCTGGACACCCCGCTCGCGGAGGTGCTCGCGGCCGACCCGCGGCGCACCGCCGTCCTGGAGAGCGCGGGACTGGTGCGCGCGGACGGCACCGGGTTCACCGTGCACCCGTCGCTGGTGCCGGCCGACGGGCCCACGGCACGCAGCGCGGTCCAGGCGCGGCTGAGCGGGCTGCGCCAGGCGGTGTCCGCCGCGGCCGGCCCGGACGGCCCGAGCGGTCCGGACGGCTCGGCGCCCGGCGGCTGGGCCGCGCAGAGCGACGAGGTGCTGTTGAACCAGGGCCGGGCCTCGGCGGCCACCGGCCGGGCACTGGCCGACAAGGTGGTGCCGCGGCTGACCGGGCTGGCGGAGCGGCTGGCCGCGCCGGGCGCACGGATCCTCGACGTCGGCACCGGCGTGGCCGCACTCGCCACCGTCTTCGCCGAACGCTTCCCGCAGGCCACGGTGGCCGGCATCGACGTACTGGACCGGGTGCTGCGCCTGGCGCGCGCGGAACTGGCCGCGGTGCCCGCGGTGGTGGCGGACCGGGTCACCCTGCGCCAGCAGGACGTCGCGGAGCTGGCGGAGCGGGACGCCTACGAACTGGTCTGGCTGCCCGCGCCGTTCCTGTCCGAGCAGGCCCTCCCATCCGCGCTGCCCCGCCTGGCCGGGGCCCTGGTACCGGGCGGCTGGCTGGTGGCGGGCACCAACCCGGCCTCCGAGGAACCGCTGCTGCGGTCCGTGGGCCGGTGGGTCGCGGTGCGCAACGGCGGCAACTCCTACGACACCGCGGCGATGACGGCGGCCGTCGAGTCCGCCGGGCTGGGGGAGGCCCGCACCTTCCCCACGGTTCCCGGTGGCCCGGTGCTGGTCGCGGCCAGGCGCCCGCAGGTGTGAGCGGGGGCAGCCGCCGTCCCAGCCGAGTGGACCCTCGGGTCCACTCGTGTGTGACGATGGACCGCATGAGCAAGGGGATGACAGCCAAGGGCGCGGCGACGCGGAGGCGCATCGTGGTCGCCGCCGCGCTGCTGATCAGGGAGAAGGGCGCCGCGGAGACGACCCTCGACGACGTGCGCGCGGCGACGTCCACGAGCAAGAGCCAGCTGTTCCACTACTTCCCGAACGGCCGCACCGACATGCTCGTGGCCGTGGCGCAGCACGAGGCGGAGCAGGTGCTCCAGGCACAGCGGCCGTACCTGGACGACCTGTCGAGCTGGGAGGCCTGGCAGAAGTGGAGCCGGGCCGTGCTCGATCACTACACGGAGCTGGGCCGGCGCTGCCCGCTGGGCAGCCTCACGACCGAGCTGGGGAAGACCTCGGCCGAGGCCGGCGCGGTGGTCACGGGTCTGTTCGAAACCTGGGAGGCGGCTCTCGCGCGCGGCGTCGAGGCGATGCTCCCCGGGGACGGCTCGCCGGCCGACCGGGCCCGCGTCGTCCTCACCGCCGTGCAGGGCGGGGCCCTGATGCTCCAGACCACCGGTCGTACCGACTACCTCGAAGCGGCCCTCGCCGCGGCGATCGAGCCACTGCGGGCGCCGGCGGAGGTCCGCGGCTGAGCGGCACGGGCCGACGGCATGAGTCGAACGTTACGGTGGAGCGGTACGGGCCGAGCGGCATCGGCTGAGCGGTACGGGCCGAGCGGCATCGGCTGAGCGGTACGGGCCGAGCGGCATCGGCTGAGCGGGGCCGGCTGCGGGGCGCCGGTCGCGTGCCGTGGGCGGGGATGGGCGGGGGCGCGGCGCTTCAGCCCGCGTCCAGCAGCTCCTGTGCCGCCCGCCGCAGCGTCGCCGCCGCGTCCTGCCCTCGGTCCAGGTATCCGCTCACCATGGCGCCGTCCCTCAGCAGGACCAGACTCCGTGCCAGCCGGTCGGGTTCGGGATGTCCGGCGTCGCTCACCACATCGCGCAGGACGCCACGGAACCACTCCCTGTGCTCGGCCACACACCTGCGTACAGGGTGTTCCGGATCCGGGTACTCCGCCGCGGCGTTGATGAAGCCGCAGCCGCGGAAACCCGGCCGGTTCACGGTCTCGCCGACCATGGCCATGATGCCCAGCAGGGCGTCCCGGCCGCGGTGCGCGGCGAGGACGGCCGCCACCGCCCGCCTGACCCGCGCCTCCCGCTCCTGGAGACAGGCGAGGACCAGTCCTTCCTTGCCCGCGAAGTGCCGGTAGAAGGTCGCCCTGGTGACCCCGGCCTCCGCGACCAGTTGCTCGACCCCCACGGTGTGGATGCCGCACGTGTAGAACAGGTGGCCCGCGGTGGTCAGCAACCGCTCCCGGGGATGGGGCTTCTCGGTGGCGCCCGATGTCATGCGGACAGGTTACCGAGGCGAGCGGACAGCCCGAACTCGGCGGCGACCAGCGCGTAGGAGCGCTCGCGCTCGGCGCGGCCGGGGATCAGCGAGGTGAGCATCAACTCGTCGGCGCCGGTCCGGGCGTGCAGGCCGGCCAGCGACGCGCGGACCGTGGCGGGCGTCCCGTGCACGACCGTGCCGAGCCAGCCCTCGACGAAGTCCCGCTCCTCGGGTGTGCGCGAGTGGTCCGCCACCGTCTCCGGGGCGGGCACGGCGGCCTGGATCCCCTGCCGCGCCCGCATCATCATCACGGCGCCGGCCGTGGCCAGCCGCTCGGCCTCGGCTTCGTCGGGGGCGCAGGTGACGTTCACGGAGACGATCGTGCGGGGCTCGGGCAGGGCGGCCGAGGGGCGGAACCCTGCCCGGTACAGATCGAGTGCGCGCAGCGCCTGCTCCGGATTGATGTGGTAGGCCGCGGCGAACGGCAGCCCGAACCGGGCGGCGACCTGCGCGCCCGTGGTACCGGACCCCAGGATCCACACGGGAAGGTCCGGGCTGCCGGGCACCACGTGCACGTGGTCGCGGGTGTAGGGGTGGTCGGCGGGGAAGCCGGACCCCAGGAAGCCCAGCACCTCTTCCACCAGGGCCGGGAACGGGTCGTCACCCGGCTCCTGCGGTGCGCGGCGCAGCGCGCGGGCGACGGCGGGCAGACCGCCCGGGCTCCGCCCCAGCCCGAGGTCGACGCGGCCCGGCGCGAGCGCTTCCAGGACACCGAACTGCTCGGCCACCACGAGGGGCGCGTGGTTGGTCAACATCACCCCGCCCGAGCCGAGCCGGATCGTGCTGGTGGACGCGGCGAGATGGGCCAGGAGCACCGCGGGCGCCGGGCTGCCCGAGGCGGGGAAGCTGTGGTGCTCCGCCACCCAGAAGCGCCGGAAGCCGTCGCGCTCGGCCGACCGGGCCAGGGCGACGGTGTCCCGCACCGCCTGCGCGGGGTCGTGGCCCTCGCCGACCACACTGAGGTCCAGCACCGAGAGGGGTACCGGGGGGTCCCCGCGACCGCCGCCGCCGGAGTCGGACGGACCGCGGGAGTCGGACGGATGGGGAGCGTCGCGGCGCATGGGTGGCTCTCTCGGGGCGGTGACGGGCTGGGATTCCAGGCGGAAAGCGAACCAAGAGGCCCATTTCCCGATCGTAGACACATGTTCATAGGTGGTCAAACATGTGTGTGCCGCGACGGGACCGGGGCCTTCGGATCGGTTCAGTAGGTGGTCACGAGCGGCTTCGTCTCGTCGACGACGTAGGTCGAGAGCATCATCGTCGTCACGGTGCCCACGTTGAGGGCGTTGTGGATGGCTCCCGAGGGGATGAAGGGCGGGAGACGAGGGAGAACGACCGGAAGGAGAGGAGAAGGAAAGGAGAAGGAAAGGAGAAGGAAAGAACGATCGTTCTCCTAAAGGAGAATACGTGTTCTGCCTCCTGGTCCTGCAAGAGCGTGATCCGGCCACGCCGGTGTCCGGTGCCGGCTCAGGCGGCTGCCCCGGGGCCGGGGCGGTCCCGCCGGGACGCGATGTCGCGCACGGTGGCCTCCCGCACCGTGGCGTCGTGCACGGGCGCCTCCCGCGCCGCGGCCTCCCGTACGGGGGCTTCCCGCACGGTGGCCTCCCGCGCCGCGGCCCGCTGTCCCGCGTACGCCTTCTCCAGGGCCTGCCGCCAGGAGACCACGGCCGGGTTGCGGCGCAGCAGCGCTCTGCGTTCGCGTTCCGTCATGCCGCCCCACACGCCGTGCTCCATCCGCTGGTCCAGTGCGTAGGACAGGCACTCCATGCGCACGGGACAGCGGTAGCAGACGCTCTTCGCCCCGTTCTGCGCGGCGCCCTCGGCGAACATCTGCTCGGCGCTCCCGCGGCACGCTCCCCTGACAGCCCACTCCATTGCGGCCTCATCTCATGGCTCGTCCATGCGCGCACTGCGCACATGTCTCGACGGTGCAGATATGTGTGACCCTAACCCGGATATGGTGGGACCGGACACCAGGGCAGCTGACCGGATTTCGCTGGTCGTTCAGGGTTTCGGAGCCCCCGCGAGGGTGTTCCGTCCCGGACGGCCGCTCCCGTCAGTCGATTGACCGGACTTTGCGGTCTGTTTAGTCTGACCGACAAGGGTGTCTTTCCGGCCACTCTGGACGACGTGCACCCTTTGGTGTGCTGACGCTGCTCGACGTGTGCGGGTTCGAGGGGGAGGAAGGCGGGCATGCGACACAGCCGCCGCTCGGGGGCACAGCGAAGAGACCGGTTCTTTGCCCAGCTCCGTGCCGGGCGAGGTGATGCGGACGCGGGGCCGCGGGCCCGGTCCGGCGGTGAAGGGAGTGGGGCGCCGTGAAGTCGCTCGTCACCATGATCGGGCGGGACGACGAGCGGGCCCGGCTGTCCGGTCTCGTCACCGCCGCCGCAGGACAGGCACTCGTCCTGCGGGGGGAGTCGGGGGTCGGCAAGAGCGCCCTGCTCGACGATGTCGCCGCACTGGCGGCGGACGAGGGGCACGAGGTGATCCGGGCCGCCGGGGTCGAGGCGGAGTCGGATCTGCCGTTCGCCGGGCTGCACCAGATCCTCTATCCCCTGCTGCCCCACATCGAGGCCCTGGACGAGGGCCACCGGGCCGTCTTCGACACCGTGTTCGGGCAGACCGAGGGCAGGCCGCCGTCGGTCATGACCCTCGGCATCGCCGTGCTCGACCTGCTCTCCCTCGCCGCCTCGCACAAGCCGCTGCTGGTGATCCTGGACGACGGCCAGTGGCTGGACGCCTCCAGCGCCGACGTGTGCGGCTTCGCGGGACGCCGGCTCACCGGCAGCTCGGTGAAGCTGCTGATCGCCCTGCGCTCCGACGTCCCGTCCCGCTTCGACACGGCGGCGCTGCCCGAGGCACCGGTCCCGGCGCTGACGGAGGCGGCCTCCGGAGAACTCCTGGACGCCTGCCACCCCGGCCTGGACCCACATGTCCGCCGGCTCGTCCTGGACCAGGCCCGGGGCAATCCGCTGGCCCTGCTCGAACTGCCCCCCTTCCTCGACGGCGACCGGTCCGGCCGAGGGCCGCTGGGCGCCTTCGCCTTCCAGAGCGTCCCGCTGCCCCGGCGCCTCCAGCACGTCTACGGCACACGTGTCGAAGCCCTCGGCGACGCCGTGCGCCAGGAGCTGCTGCGCGGCGCCCTCGACGGAGTCGGCACCTCGGCGGCGGTCACGCCCACCCCCGCGCGGCGTTACCGCATGCGCGACGCGGACGAGGCGGTGGCGGCCGGGCTCCTGCAGACGGACCCGGCCGGCGGCGACTTCGTCTTCCGCCATCCGCTCGTGCGCTCCACCGTGGTCCAGCTGGCCACCCCCAACCAGCGGCGGGCCGCCCACGCGGACCTCGCCCGCATCCACCACGACGACGTCGAGCGCCGGGCCACCCACCTCGCGGCCGCGGCGATCGACCCGGACGAGGAGGTCGCGGCCGCCCTGGAAGCCGCGGCGGACTCGGCGACCAGGCGCGGCGCGGCGGTGACGGCGGTGGCCTGGCTGACCCGTGCCGCGGAGCTGAGCGAGAGCCACGAGGGCCGCTCCCGCAGACTCAGCAACGCGGCGTTCACGGCCGGGTACGCGGGGCTGCTGGACCAGGCGCAGCAGCTCCTGCACGCCGAACTGCCCACCGGCCGCAACGAGAGCCCCTCGTCGGTGGCCACCGTCGCCTACATGTCGTGGTACGAGGACGGGGACGTGCGGTCCTCACGGCGCCAGGTCGCCGCCGCCATCGAGAAACTGCGCGCGAACGGGGGGCGCGAGGCCCCCGAAGTCCTGCTGCGGCTGGTGAACCTGCTGCTCGGGATCGAGCAGTACGCGGGCGAGCCGGAGTCGTGGCGGCAGACGCGCGAACTGCTCGACTCCCTGGGCGACCTGGTGACGGAGCGCTCGCTGATCTACCGCGACGCCTGGGGCGACGTCGTCCTGCACGGCGCGGGCCTGGCCGACCGGGTGGAGCGCGCCTTCGCCGACCTCTCCGAGCTGGAGCCCTGGGACGTGATGCGTCTGGCCGTCTGCGCCTACCACGTGGACATCCTCAGCCAGTACCGCCCGTACCTCCAGCGCGTCGTCGAGCGCGAGCTGGAGACGGGCGCCATGGGGGTCGGGATGACCATGCTGCACCTGATCATGCTCGACCAGATGGCGGTCGGCGAGTGGGACGAAGCGGAACGCACCGGTCGGCGCGGCCTGGACCTGATGGGGTCCCACGGGTACACGCTGCTGGCCCAGCAGACCCGGGCCTACCTGGCCCTGGTCGCCGCGCAGCGGGGGCAGGCCGAGCGCGCCCGGGAACTCCAGGCCATGGTCGACGCCTGGGCCCGCCCGCGCGGTGTCGGCTTCCTCACCCAGCTCGCCGACGCCGCCGGTACCGCGGCGGCCCTGAGCGAAGGCGACTACGAGGCCGCCTACCTGCACGCCATCGGCATCACCTCGCCGGGCACGTTCACCCCGTACGGGCACCAGGCCGCGCGCACCCTGCTCGACCTGGTCGAGGCCGCGGTCCACACCGGCCGCTCCGAACAGGCCAGGCGGCACGCGGTCGCCGCGCGGGAGGCGGGACTGCCCGCCGTCTCGCCCCGGCTGGCCATGATCACCTACGGGGCACTCGCGATGACGGCCACGGGCGAGACGGAGGTCGCCGAGATGTACGAGCGGGCCGAGACCCATCCGGCCACCGCCCACTTCCCGTTCGAGGCGGCCCGGATCCGGCTCGCCCACGGCATCCGGCTGCGCCACACCCAGGGGCCCAAGGCCGCGCGCCGGCTCCTGACCATGGCGGCCGAGACGTTCGAACGGCTCGGTGCGGCGACCTGGACGGAACGGGCCCGCGCCGAGCTGCGCGCCTCGGGTGTCTCGGCGCGCACCGCGTCCGCGCACCTGTCCACGCTCACCTGGCAGGAGCGCCGGATCGCCGACCTCGCCGCGAGCGGGCTGACCAACAAGGAGATCGGCGAGCGGATGCACCTGTCGCCGCGCACCGTCAGCTCCCATCTGTACCGGGTGTTCCCCAAGCTCGGCATCACCTCGCGCGCCGCGCTGCGGGACGCCCTCGGCAAGGCCCAGGAGACCGGGCGGGACTGAGTCGCACACCGCCCCGCACCGCGCCCGCTCCGTTCCGGCCGGGGCGGGACGGGCCGGGGCACGGGGGCCGGCCGGTCACCGTGCCGGGCCGTCCGCGTGGATCCCCTGCTCGGCGAGCCAGTCGAGGACGTGGTCGGCGACCGCCCGCCAGCCGCTGTCCACGGTCAGGGTGTGGCCGCGGTCGGCGAACTGCTTCAGGTCGCTCACCGCCACCGAGTCGCCGTACAGCTTGTAGGCGGCCCGGGTCAGGGAGTCGGGCACCACGCGGTCCTCCTGTCCCGAGATCAGCAGCAGCGGCCCGCGGACGGTGTTGCCGACGTCGGCGACGGTACGGGGGTGCGGGGCCGGACCGCCGCGGCCGAGGTCGGTGAGCAGGCGGCGGGGCGCCGGGACGACGTACCGGTCGTAGAGCCGGGCGGACTCCTCCGCGCCGACGGTGTTGGCGAAGACACGCCGGAACTCCTCGCGCGACAGGGGCACCGTCGTGTCGTCGTACGCCGTCGCGCCGCCGTTGGCGGTCTTGTCGTCGTACATCGCCGTGTCGCCGTACCTCCCCGCGCTGCCGTCAGCCGTCGTGTCGTCGTACGCCGCCGGGTCGCCGTGGGCCGTCGTGTCGTCGTACGCCGTCGCGCCGCCGTACATTCCCGTGTCGGCGGCCGGCGCCGTGCCACCGTCGGCCGCACCCGCCGCACCCTCCGTACCCGTCGCGCCCGGGGACCCCAGTGGGTCCCGGCCGGGCCGCGGTGCCACGTTCGCGATCGGGGCCGGCGCGACGGCCACCGCCGCCCGGCCCAGGCCGCGGCCCAGGAGGTGCTGCACGACGAGGCCGCCCACCGAGTGCCCGATGAGCACGGGTGGTTCGTCGAAGGACGCGGCGAGACGTCCGAAGTGGTCGGTGAGGGCGTCGAGGCCGAGACCGCGCAGCACGTCGGTACGGCGGCGCGCCTCGCGCACCGAGTCGGGCTCGCCCGGCCAGCCGGGCGCCCACACCGTGAAGCCCCTGCTGGTGAAACGCTCGGCCCACGCCTCCCAGGACAGCGCGTGGAACCACGCTCCGTGGACGAAGACGACGGGGGTACTGTTCACAGCTGGGTCCTCCGAACGGGGAGCGGACATCCGGCACCGGCATGCGGGCGACCGTCCAAGCATCGTTCAGGCCGCCGGACGGCCGGAACAGTCGAATGACTTAATGTTCCGCGCCGCTCGCCCCGGGGCCGGGCCCCGGCCGCCGCGCGGGCACCGAAGTCCCGCCCTGTTCCGCCTGCGGCGACACCGGCGCGGCCCCGGTCCCGCGAGCACCCGGCGCCGCCCCGTCGCGGACACCCCGCCGTCTCTCACCGTCAAGTGACTGATGTGCCCGAGCGGTGGCCGGGGCGAGAGTGAATACCGCCAGCCCCCGCTTCACGGAAGGACATTTCGTCATGAGCGGCGATCACCACGACGTGCGGACCCAGCACACCGCGTCCGCGACCCCGTCCGGACCCGCCCCCCAGAGCCTGCCCCTGCTCCGCCTGGACATCCACCGGATGCTGGACGTGATGGAGTGGCAGGAGACCCTGGCGGAGTTCCGGTACGACCCGGTCTCGCCGCTGGTCGTCACCGTCACCTTCCTCATCGAGGGCGGACCCCGCGCCACCTGGCGCATCGGCCGCGACCTGCTCTACCAGGGCCTCCATTCGATGAGCGGTGTCGGTGACATCCAGGTGTGGCCCTCACACCTGGAGGAGCGGGCGACGGCCTGGCTGCAGCTCATGTCGAAGGACGTGGGAGCCCTCTTCGAGCTTCCGATCCCGCCGCTGGCGGAGTGGCTCGACGACACCTACCGGCTCGTCCCGGCCGGTACGGAGACGAGCCGGCTGGATCTGGACACCTTCCTCGCGGATCTGCTCGACGGTCCCGAAGTGCCGTCCGACTGACTCCGGGAGATAATGAGTCACCTGTTTGACAGGTGACGACGCTTGTGTGACAGTCATCGCGCAGATCCCGCGGTGATCCCAGGAACAAGCCTCGGCCGCCGGTTCCCGCGCCTGCCGGTGCGGCGGGCGGCGAGGGCGTACGACGAACGCACGACGGAGGATTCACATGATCAACAGGCGGAACTTCAGCAAGGCCGTGGGCCTGGGCACGGCGGCGGCCTCGCTGGTCGGACTCCCGGGCGTCCAGGCCGCCTCCGCCGCCCCGCAGCGGGGCGGCGGCGCACCGGCGCCGACCATTCCCACGATCGCGCCCGGTACCCACACCTCCTTCGAGCGGCTGAAGCACGTCAAGGCCGGTCTGCTGGACGTCGGTTACGCCGAGGCGGGACCGCACCACGGCCCCGTCGTCATCTGCCTGCACGGCTGGCCCTACGACATCCACAGCTACGTCGACGTCGCCCCGCTGCTCGCGGCGCAGGGCTACCGCGTGATCGTCCCCTACCTGCGCGGCCACGGCACGACGCGCTTCCTGTCCTCCCGTACGTTCCGCAACGCCCAGCAGTCGGCGATCGCGCTCGACATCATCGCCCTGATGGACGCCCTCAAGATCGAGAAGGCGGTGCTCGCCGGCTTCGACTGGGGTTCGCGCACCGCCGACATCATCGCGGCGCTGTGGCCGCACCGCGTGAAGGCGCTGGTGTCGGTGAGCGGGTACCTGATCACCGATGTCGCGGCGCAGAAGGCGCCGCTGGCGCCCAAGGCCGAGTACGCGTGGTGGTACCAGTACTACTTCGCCACCGAGCGGGGCCGCCTCGCCATGGAGGACAAGGGCGACCGGCACGACCTGTGCCGTCTGGTCTGGGACACCGTCTCGCCGACCTGGGGCTTCGACGACGCCACCTTCGAGCGTACGGCCCAGGCCTTCGAGAACCCCGACTACGCCGCGATCGTGATCCACAACTACCGCTGGCGGCTCGGCCTCGCCGACGGTGAACGCCGCTACGACCGGCTGGAGAAGCAGCTCGCGGCGCAGCCGTACATCTCGGTGCCCACCGTCACCCTCGACGCCGAACGCGATCCGTTCACCCCGGCTCCGGGCGACGGGTCGATGTACCGGAAGTTCTTCACCGGCAAGTACCAGCACCACACGCTCCAGGGCATCGGCCACGACCTGCCCCAGGAGGCCCCGACCGCCTTCGCCCAGGCCGTCGTCGAGGCCGACCACCTCTGAGCGACCGCCTCTGGGCAGGCTCCTGTGAGCGATCGCCTGTGAGTGATCGCTTCTGAGCAGGCTCCTGTGAGCGATCGCCTGTGAGCGATCACCTCTGAGCAGGCCGCCTCCGACACGTGTCCGCCGGCCGGTCCCTGGCCGGCCGGACGCACCTCGCCCGGTCCCGGTCCACCCCCCGTCCCTCCCCGAAGGAGCCCTCCCGACCATGAGCGAAGTCCAGTGGAACCGCATGACCGCCGCACAGCTGCGTGACCTCGCGGCCCAGGACGCGGTGGTGCTGCTGCCCGTGGGGTCCACCGAACAGCACGGACCCCACCTGCCCACCGGGGTGGACGACCTGCTGGCGGCCGAGGTGTCCCGCCGGGCGGCCCACCTGGCCGCCGAGCACACACGTGTCGTGGTGACGCCGTCCGTGTGGGCGGGCCTGGCCGAGCACCACATCGCGTTCGGCGGCACCTTCTCGCTCAGCCTGTCCACCTACCACGCGCTGCTGCGGGACATCTGCCGTTCCGTGCTCCGCGCCGGCTTCTCCCGGATCATGATCGTCAACGGCCACGGCGGCAACATGACCGCCCTCAACGCCCTCACCAACGAACTCACCGCGGAACTGGCCACGCCGATCGTCTTCGCCAGCTACTTCAGCGCCGGGCGGGACGTGGTGCGCGACACCCTGGAGACGCAGAACGGCCTCATGCACGCCTGCGAGGGGGAGACGTCCATGATGATGGCCGCGTTCCCCCAGCTGGTCCAGGAGGAGCACCTGGACGCCGCCTGGGGGCCGGAGATCACGCTGCCGGCGGAGTCCAGCGACCCGTTCTACATGTTCGTCCCCTTCGACCGCATCACCGAGTCCGGGGTGGCGGGCAACGCCCGGGTGGCGACGGCGGACAAGGGTGAGCGCATGCTCGCCGGCTGTGCCGCGGCGCTCGCCGACGTCATCGCGGGCGACCCGTGGGCCAAGACGCGGGACCGGTGACAGCCGGGCGGCGAGGCGGAGGGACCGCAGGGTCCGGACCGTGACCGCATCCCCGTTTTTGGACTTGTGAGTCCATTTTTGGCGACGCATGATTGGACCAAGCGGTCCACGGAGGCGGTGGGCCCGTCCGGTGACGTTTCTCGTCACGGGACGGGCCGTTCGCCGTCCGGGGCCGCGCACCCACCCGTCTCCGAACAGGGATGACCCGTCATGGATGTCACCGAGCGTCTGAGCATCATCGAGGAGCTGCGCCGTCTGATGGCCCGCTACGTCCGCTACGCGGACCACCAGCGCTGGCAGGACCTGGCGGCCCTGTTCACACCGGACGGCACCTTCACCCCGCACCGGCCCGACGGCTCGGTGTGGCTGGCCATGAAGGGCCGCGAGGAGATCGCCGCAACGGTCGGCGCCGGCGGCGGCCCCGGAGTCACCCTCGTCCACCACCTGTTCTCCGACGAGATCGACGTCGACTCGCCGACCACGGCGCATGGCGTGTGGGCGATGGAGGACATCGTCACCCGGCCCGAGGGCGCCGAGGCGTCCGAGGTCATCCCCTACCGGGTCATGCACGGCTTCGGCCACTACCACGCGCGCTTCGTCAGGACGGACGGCCCGTGGCGCATCGCCGAACTCGAACAGACCCGGCTCCGCCTCGACTTCGCCGACTGATCCCACCCCTTTTGTTCGCAGCTCTTACACACCCCGGGAAAGAAGCAGCGCCGTGAGCGACGACATCAAGGCCCGCACCCCCGAGCCGTACAGCATCGACATCTCCCAGGACGTCCTGGACGACCTCAAGGACCGCCTGAGAGGGACACGTTTCTTCGACGACCTCGACAACGAGGACGAGTACTACGGCATCAGCACCGCCTACCTCAAGCCCCTCGTCGAGTACTGGGCGGACGGGTTCGACTGGCGGGCGCAGGAGAAGCGGCTGAACGCCTTCCACCACCACCGGGTCGAGATCGACGGCACGCCCGTGCACTTCGTGTACGAGCGCGGCAAGGGCCCGAACCCGGTCCCCCTCCTCATCAATCACGGCTGGCCGTGGCCCGGCGAGTTCAGCTACGGCCTCATCAGCCCGCTCACCGACCCCGCCGCGTACGGCGGCGACCCGGCCCTCTCCTTCGACGTCATCCCCGACCTGCCCGGATTCGGTTTCTCCACCCCGCTCACCCGCGGCGACCTGAACTACTGGAAGATCGCCGACATCCTGCACAAGCTCATGACCGAGGAACTCGGCCACGAGAAGTACGGGGTGGCCGGCTCCGACTACGGCGCCCTGGTCACCAGCCAGTTGGGGCACAAGTACGCCGACAGCGTCATCGGCCTGCACTACGGCCACGACCTGCCGCCGGGCATGTTCTCCAACGAGCGTTTCTGGGACCTGACCGACGGGGCGAAGATCCCCGAGGACGCCTCGCCTGAACTGCGGGCCGGCATGGAGTCCATGGTCACCACCTACGTGTCGCACGTCGCGGCGCACATGCTGGACGCGTCCACCCTCACGCACGGCCTGAACGACTCCCCGATCGGCATGCTCGCCTGGCTGCTGCGGCGCTGGAAGAAGTGGAGCGACAAGCGGGGCGACTTCGAAGCGGACTTCTCCCGCGACTTCATCCTCACCCAGGCCACCGTCTTCTGGGCGACCCAGTCCATCGGCACATCCATCCGCATGTACCGCAACGCGGTGCGCCACCCCTGGGTGCCCTCCCACGACCGCCGGCCCGTCGTCGAACCGCCGGCCGGGTTCACCTTCCTCCTCGGCGACGCCTATCCGCCCGGGGTCGACACCGTCGAGGGGCGCATCGCCGCCTTCGAGAACGGCCCCACGCGTGACGTGTTCAACGTGGTCAACGTCAACGCCCACATGAAGGGCGGCCACTTCGTCCACTACGAGAACCCCGAGGCGTTCACCGCCGACCTGCGGGAGACCTTCCGCAGACTGCGCTGACCAGGGCAGGCGGGCCCGCCGCGCCGGTTTCCGGCACAGCGGGCTCCGACCTGCGTACACCTCGGGGGCGGGGGCGGGCATGCCGAAGGCCCCGCCCCTGCCTGGCCCGGCACGGCCGGGCCGGGTCCCTCGTTCAGCCCTGGCGGTCGAACGCGGCGGAGCCGACGGCCGTCGCCGTCGTCCCGCCGGAGGGAGTCCGCGCGTCGCACCGGCCTCCCGCCTGTCTGCGGTAGTCGCGCGGGGACGTACCCGTGACACGTTTGAACGCCGTGCTCAGCGCGCTCTCGGAGCCGTAGCCCACGGTGCGGGCGATGGCCGAGACGGTCTCGTCGCCCTGGAGCAACCGCTTGGCGGCCAGCTCGATCCGCCACTCGGTCAGATACTCCTGGGGCGCCCGGCCGACGGCCTTCCGGAACCGCTCGGCGAGCGTCGAGCGGGACACCGACGCCGAACGCGCCAGCTCGGACACCGTCCACGGACGCACCGGGTCGCGGTGGATGCTGGTGAGCGCCGCGGCCACGGCGGGGTCGGCCAGCCCGGCGAGCCAGCCCGTGCGCGTGTCCGGCTCGCCCGCCAGGTACAGCCGCAGGACGTGGACCAGCATCACGATCGCCAGGTGTTCACTGACCAGGGTGGCGCCGAGGTCCCGGTGCCGCAGTTCACGGTCGATCGCCGACAGCGCCCAGTGCAGTGTCTCGGCCTGGCTGGTGCCGGCGGGGATGTGGATGACCGGGGGCAGACTGTCGAGCAGCAGGGCCCGGGCCCGGGAGTTGAAGGTGAAGCGGCTGCCCAGCAGGAGGACGTCGTCGCCGCTGCCCGTCCGCGCGACGCCGTTCTCCGCCCGCGCGAAGAGGGGCCCCGCGGCGACCGGTGCCACGTCCGGGCCGCTGCTGAGCGTGAAGGCCCGTTCCCTGGTCAGGAGATAGCAGTCGCCTTCCGCCAGGAGTACCGGTTCGGGGACTCCGTCGACCTCCAGACGGCAGCTGCCGCGCCGTACGGCGTTGAACTTCACCTCCGGGGGCGGCGCGAACCGCACGGCCCAGTCCCCGCCCGCCGCGAGGCTGACGGAGAGCCGGCCGCGGGTGTCGAGGAGCGCCAGCACGTCCTCCAGCGGATCCATGCACTCTCCTGTGGCGTGGGACGCGTGTCGGCCCGGCTGCGGCCGGCCGAGCACGGAAGCGAAACGGGGCGGGGACCGATGGTACGCCTGGTACGCCGCCGGGAATGCACCGGTTCGGCCGGTCCCGGCCGGCCGGAGAGCCGTCGGCCGGGGAAGGGACGCGTGGAGGGCCGTCGGCACGGAGAAGGGTCGGGCGGGGAGTCATCGGCCGGGGGATGGTCGGGCAGGGAACAAGGCCAGGGTCGGGCGCGGTACGGTCGGCCGGAGAGCGGTTCGGGGCGGCCGTACGGGGAACCGGCCCGCCGGGCACCGCGTCCCCGACGCCGCGTCTCTCCCGGTGGCCGGACGCCCGCGCAAGTTCGCCGGAGTCCTGGACATGGCCCCTGCCGGGCCCGTCTCCTAGGCTGGCAGACGAGACATGTGTCGTGCAAGCATGTGCACACATGCTCCGTGCCCCGGACGCATCGGCCGGGGCGTCCGCTCCGCCCGGCCGCGCAGCGCGCCGCGCCGGCTCTTCCCGAAGGCACGTCCATGACCCTCAATGCGCCCGCCGCGGCGTCCAGCCGCCCCACGATCCTGCTCGTCCACGGAGCCTGGCACGGAGCGTGGTGCTGGGAACTGCTCGCACCCGAACTCAGGGACCGCGGATGGCGGGTGGAGACCGTCGAACTGCCGAGCGCGTCCGCCGATCCGGACAACACCGCCGGCATGTACGACGACGCCTGCGCCATCCGGAAGAGGCTGAGCGACCTCGGCGGCGAGGTGACGGTCCTCGCGCACTCCTACGCGGGCCTGCCGGCGACCGAGGCCGCCACGGTGCCCGGGGTGTCACGCCTGGTCTACCTCGCCGCCTTCCAGCTGGAGGAGTGCGAGTCCCTGTCGAGCCTGAGCGGTGGCGCACTGCCGCACGGCGAGACGGGCACCCTCGAGCCCCACGAGGACGCCCGCAACCATCTGTACGCGGACGCCGCCGACGACGTCGCCCAGCGGGCCGTGGAGCGACTGGTGCTCCAGAGCGTGAAGTCCTTCAGCGAACCCCTCACCACGGCGACCTGGAAGACCGTGCCCTCCACCTACATCGTGTGCGAGCGGGACCGGGCGATAGACCCCGGCTTCCAGGAGGTCATGGCGGCCCGCGCCGAGCGGTCGTACCGCATCCCGGCGAGCCACTCCCCGTTCCTGTCCATGCCCGCCGAACTGGCGCGCCTGATCACGGCGGACGCGGCCCTGTGAGCGGGCGGCGAGGTCGTCCGGAGGACCGCGAAGCATGAGAGAGGCGAGAGTGTTCCGCGGACGCGCGTGGCGCGTGGTGCGGTTCGGCGCCCCCAGGGACGCCGTCGAACTCCAGGAGCTGACCTGGGACCCGCCCCTACCGGGCCAGGTACTGGTCAGAGTACGGACCGCGGGCGCGGGCCACCCCGACGCGATGACGACGGCGGGTGACTTCCCGCTGCTGGGCGATCCGCCCTTCGGTCTGGGGGAGGAGGCCGCCGGCGAGGTCGTCGCCGTGCCGCCGGGCTCGCGGTTCGCGGTCGGCGACCGGGTCGCGGGCATCACGTGCTTCCTGGACAACTGGGGCGGATACGCCGACTACACGTACCTGCGCGAGACATCGGCCTTCCGCGTACCCGACGGCATGACCGACGAGGAGGCCGCCGGTTTCCCGATCGGCTTCCGGACCGCGTACGCCGGTCTCGTGGAACGCGCCCCGGTCGTCCCCGGCCAGACCCTGCTCGTCCTGGGCGCCGCGGGCAGCAGCGGATCCACCGCCGTCCACCTCGGCAAGGCGCTCGGAGCGCGGGTGATCGCGGTGGCGGGCGGGCCGCGGAAGACCGCCTCTGCGCGCGCCACGGCGCGGACGAGGTCATCGACCACCGCACCGAGAACCTGACGGCCCGTATCGCCGAACTCACCGGCGGACGCGGCGTGGACCTCGTCTACGACCCGGTCGGCGGCGACCTGGCCGCCGAGGCGGTCAGGGGCCTCGCGCGCCGGGGCAGGGTCGTCGTGATGGGCCTGGCCAGCGGTAGCACCGTGCCGCTCGACCCACTGGACCTGCTGCTGCGCGACTGCAGCGCGGTCGGCGTGCTCGCGGGGCCCGACGGGGACCCGGTGGTGGAGGCCGCCGTGTGGGACCGCCTCCTGCGCCTGGCGGACAGCGGGGCGATCAGGACGCCGCTCGGCACGGTGCACGCCTTCGCCGACGTACCCGCCATGATCGCCGGCCGGAAGGCGTCGGAGCCGGGCAAGTCGGTGGTGCGGGTGACGCCCGCATGACGGAGGGACCCCTCGCCCGCCGGTACGGCAGGCGCGGGGCCCCGGGTCCGCACGGCGGCCGCCCGGAGTAGTGGGACGAGCCGGGGCGGCCGCCGTCTCCCCGCTGCGCCACCGTCAGGCAGCGGGAGTCCAGGAGGTTCGTAAGGACCCTTCTCCTCGCCGCGCCCGGCCGCCGCGGCGGGGCGGTGCGGCGCCGCGCGAGCGGGTCCCTCACCGGGGCGGTGTGCGTGCTACTGCCAGCGCACCACGTACGGAGGGTTGTTCGGGTCGCCCGTGTCGCCCTCGGCCCCCCACTTGCTGCCCGGCGTGCTGGAGTTGAACCCGCCGGGCAGGGGCAGGACGGTGACCAGCTTGAAGTGGGCCTTGCTGACGTTGTAGAAGCCGCCGATGGTGTAGGGGCCGGTACCGACGATGTCGAAGGTCTGGCACTGCCCGGGGAAGACGACCCGCGTGCTGGAACCGGTCGACCAGGTGATGTCGGCGGCGTAGTTGCCCTGAGCACACAGCTGGACCCGGTGGTTGCTGATGGCGGCGGAGGCAGGTGTGCCGACGGCGAGGACGGCGGCGCCGGCCGCGAGGGCGGCGCCCGCCACCGCCGCGGAACGGCGGCTCAGTCTCGGCTTGATACGCATGGGGGACTCCGTTGGTGGGGACCGGGGTGTGGGTCTGTCATGTAGTCAACGGAGCTTGCGACCCGCCGAGTTCACCTTTCATGGCCACTTCCCCTCGGCGCTCGTACCGCCGCCGCGCGGCGGCGTTCGAGCGCCGAGGGGGGTCAAGTCGCCGGGATCACCC
>NZ_JBEYJA010000018.1:0-144416 GCF_040703815.1 Streptomyces sp. NPDC006743
ACCCCCCAGGTCATCCACTCGACAGGGGGCAACAGTCATACCGGGCCCGGAGGCCAGCGGCCCTCTTGCAGGACCGCGAAGAAGATAACGGGGGGGTACGGGCGGGGCCGGCCGGCCGCCGGGACAACGCACCGAGGGCCGGAATCCTGATCGGATTCCGGCCCTCGGCCTTCAGTAGCGGGGACAGGATTTGAACCTGCGACCTCTGGGTTATGAGCCCAGCGAGCTACCGAGCTGCTCCACCCCGCGTCGATGAATAGAACACTACGTGACCGACGGGAGAAGAAGCAAATCGCTTCTCCTGGCCCCCACCGGCAGCGGACCGCGGGGCGCCGCTCCGCGGACCGCGGGGCGTCACGCCGCGGCGGCCCGCGGACCTCACGCCGACAGTTCCTCGCGCAGCGCGTCCCGCAGCCGTGCCGCCCGCTGGGCGACCTCGCGCGGGCCCAGCGCCACGGCCCGGTCGGCCCACCGCTGCCCCTGGGCCAGCTCACCCCGCCGCGCGCAGACGAGGGCCAGCCGCAGCGCCGCCCTCCCGTGCCCGGCGTCGGCGGCCCGGGTCCACCACAGGACCGCCTCCGGCTCGCTGCCCTCCCGGGCGAGCAGCAGCCCGAGGTTGAACGCGCCGTTGCGGGAGCCGGCCTCCGCGGCCTCCCGGTACCACCGTGCCGCCTCGACCACGTCCCCGCGCGCGGCGGCCAGCATGCCCACCCGCACCTGCGCGCGACGGTGGCCCTGGGAGGCCGCCCGCTCGTACCACTCCTCGCACTCGGTCTTCTCGTGGATCACCGACTCCCCGAGTTCGTGCGCGGGCGGCGGCGGACGGCGCGCGTCGAGCAGGGACGCCAGCCGGTACGCGGCCTCCGCGCTCCCCCCGCCGGCCGCGCACCGCAGGTGCCGCTCGGCCTCCCGCTCGTCGCCGCCGCGCAGCCGGGCCATCCCCACCTGGAGGGCCGCCTCGGTGTGTCCGGCCGCCGCCGCCCGCTCGTACCAGCGCAGCGCCTCGGCCTCCAGGCCGCGCCCCGCGTAGAGGATGCCCAGGTTGAAGGCGGCGTCGACGCTGCCGGCCTCGGCCGCCTTGGAGAACCACGGCTCCGCGCCGGTCGTGTCCCCGCCCTGGAGCAGCAGGACCGCCAGCGCGTTCGCGGCCTCCCGGTGACCGGCGTAGGCCGCGTGCCGGTACCACTGCTCGGCCTGGGGGGTGCGTCCCTGCTCGGCGCAGAGCAGCGCCAGGTTGTACGCCCCGTTGACGTCACCGGCGTCCATCGCCGCGCGGTACCAGCGCTCGGCGGTCTGCGTCTCGCCGCGCTCGGCGTGCAGCGCGCCCAGCGCGTTCGCCGCGTTGCCGTCGCCGTCCTGGGCGGCGCGCAGCCACCACACGGCGGCGCTCTCGGTGTCTCCGGCGTCGCGCAGCAGGAAGCCGAGCGCGCAGGCCGCCCGCGCCTCGCCGTCCTTGGCGGACGTCAGGTACCAGCGGCCGGCCTCCTTCAGTTCGCCCCGCTTCTCCAGGATCGCGCCCAGGTGGAGCGCGGCACGCCGGTGCCCGCGGGCGGCGGCCTGCCGGTACCACTGCTCGGCCTCCGCCGGCGGGCCCGCGCCGCTGTCCGCGGTGGACTCCCCGGCCCGTCGGTCCAGTGCCCGCGCCAGGCGGTACGCGGCCTCCCGGTGCCCCCGCTCGGCGGCGACGCGCATCCACCGCTCGGCCTCCGCGTCGGCACGGTGTTCGAGCAGGTCGGCGAGTGCGTAGGCGCCCAGGACATGGCCCTGCTCGGCGGACTGGCGCAGCCAGTACTCGGCGGCGGGCTCGTCGCCGCGCTCGCGGTGGTGGCGTCCGAGCGCGTGGGCGGCCGGGGCCGAGCCCGCGACGGCGGCGATACGCCACCAGCCGGCCGCCTCGTCGGCGTAGCCGCGCTGCTGGAGGAGGACTCCCAGGTTGTTGGCCGCCGCCCGGTCACCGGCCGCGGTGGCGGCACGCAGGTGGGGTTCGGCTCCGTCGAGGTCGCCGCGGCGCAGCAGCATGGCCCCGAGCACGCTCATCGCCTCGACGTCACCGGCCTCGGCGGCGAGCCGGCGGCGCGCCAGCTCGGCGACCTCGTCGGCGACCGCGCCGGTCTCGTCGCTGCCGGTCCCGTCGGCACCGGCCCCGTCCAGGCCGAGCGGGACCGTACCGGTCCGGTCCGTGCCGGCGTGACGTGTACCGGTTGCGTACGGGTGCGCGCTTCCGGCCCCCGCGGGCTCCTCGGCCGGCCCGCGATCGGAAGTCTGCACAAATCGCCCTGACTCGAACAGAGTTACCTTGTCCCCCATAACGTCCATCGTCGCACCACCTGCAACCTGGGTACACCTGGTATACCGCAGCCATTGAGGTCACTTCAGCGTTTTGTCGACATGCCCACAGAGAGACAAGTCAAACACAGATCGCCCAACTCCCCTCGGCGGCACGGCGGTCCGGCGGGTCGGTACATGCGTTCGCACATTGCGGAGGCCCGGATCCGCATCGGGATCCGGGCCTCCGAGTCGGTCAGGAACGGTCAGGTTCCGTTCCCGCTTTTGTCATTTCCGTTCTTGGCGTCACCATTCCCGGCACCGCCGGTTTTTGCGCCACCGGTTGTGGCGTCACCGTTCCTGGCAGCGCCGTTCTTGCCGCTGCTCTGCTTCTGGGCCTCGGCCTGGGCGTCCTCGGCCCGCTTGAGCGCGTCCTGCAGTTCCTGCTGCGCCTTGCCGTACGCCTGCCAGTCGGTCGGCTTCTTGTTCAGCGCGGTCTGGCCCTCGTCGAACGCCTTCTGGGCGTCCTCCAGTGCCTGCCGGACCGTCGGACTGCTCGACGTCGGCGGGTTGCCGGTGCCGGTCCCCGTGTCCGGCGGCGGGTTCGCGGCACCGGAGGTCCCGAAGACCTTGTCGAGGGCCTGGCCGAGACTGTCCTCGAACGCGGTGGCCCCGCCGTAGGTCACCAGGACCTTGCGCATCAGCGGGTACTTGAGCTGTCCGCCGCGCACGTAGACCGGTTCGACGTAGAGGAATCCGCCGTCGAGCGGGATGGTGAGCAGGTTGCCGTACTCGATCTCCGAATCGCCGCCTCTGATGAGCTTCACGAACTCGGCGATGTTCTGCGAGGAGTTGGAGTTGAACTGGCTCTGCACCTGTTTCGGGCCGCCGACCGTCGTGCTTCTCGGCTTCAGGATCCTGATCTTGCCGTAGTCGGACGTGCCCGCCTGCGAGTCGACCGCCATGAACGCACTGAGGTTGTCCCGGCCGTTGGGCGTGAACGTCGTCGTGAGCGAGAACGCCTGGGACGCCTGGTCGGGCATCTTCATGGTCAGGTAGTACGGCGGCACCGCGTTGCCCGACTTGTTCGTCGGGTCGTCGGGCACCTGCCACACCTCGCTGCTGCTGAGGAAGGTCTGCGCGTCCTGCACGTGGTAGCGGGTGAGCAGCTCGCGCTGGACCTTGAACAGGTCCTGCGGGTAGCGCAGGTGCTCCATCAGCTGGGAGGAGATGGCCGACTTCGGCTGCACCGTGTCGGGGAAGGCCTTCATCCACGTCTTCAGGACCGGGTCCTGGGTGTCCCACTGGTACAGCTTGACCTCACCGGTGTAGGCGTCGACGGTCGCCTTCACCGAGTTGCGGATGTAGTTGACCTGGTTCTGCTGGGCCACCACCGCACGCTGGTTGTTGTTGTACGTCAGCGAGTCGGCCGTGGTGTCGCCCAGCGTCGTACGGGAGGCGTACGGATAGCCGTTGGTCGTCGTGTAGGCGTCGACGATCCACTGGATGCGGCCCTTGACCACCGCCGGGTAGGCGTCACCGTCGATGGTCAGCCAGGGCGCCACCGCCTCGACGCGCTCCTTGGGCGTGCGGTTGTACAGGATCCGCGAACCGTCCCCGATGGCCCCGGAGTACAGGATCTGCGGCTCGCCGAACGCCAGCGCGTACGCGGCCCGGTTGACCGGGCTGAACAGGCTGACGCCGCTTTCGCCCCGGTAACTGGTGGTCTTCTCACCGTCGTTGTTCGAGTAGTCGATCTCCTTCTGGGGACCGCCGACGATCGAGTAGGTGGTGGTCTTCTCGCCGTAGTAGACGCGCTGCTCGTACGAGCCGAGGTCGCCGGAGGACGGCAGGTTCTTCTCGGTGAAGACCGGCTCGCCGTTGCTGGCCTCGGTGCCCTTGGCGGCGACCACGCCGTACCCGTGGGTGTAACGGAAGTGGCTGTTGATCCAGTTCTTCTTGATGCCGTCGAAGTTCAGCTCGCGCAGGCCGACGACGGTGTCCTGGACCTTGCCGTCCTTGGTGGGGTACCGGTCCACGTCCAGGTTGTTCGGGAAGGTGTAGAACCCGCGGATCTGCTGGATCTGCTGGAAGGTGGGCGAGACGATGTTCGGATCGAGGATGCGGACGCTCGCCGTCTTGTCCACCTGGTCGCGCAGCGCCGACCTGTCCTTGGTGCTGCTCGTGCCGTCGTAGTCGGACACCTCGGTGTGGTCGATGCCGTACGCCTCACGCGTCGCCTCGATGTTCTTCGCGACGTACGGTGCTTCCTTGGCCTGCTCGTTGGGCTGCACCTGGAACTTCTGGACGATCGCCGGGTACAGACCGCCGATGAGGATCGCCGAGAGCACCATCAGACCGAAGCCGATCACCGGCAGCTGCCAGGTGCGCCGCCACAGCGTGGCGAAGAACAGCAGCGCGCAGATGACGGCGATGCAGAACAGGATCGTCTTGGCCGGCAGGTAGGCGTTGGCGTCGACGTATCGCAGGCCCGTCCAGTTGTCGGTGGCCTTGAAGTCGCTGGACTTGACCGCGAGCCCGTACCGGTCGAGCCAGTACGCGACGGCCTTCAGCGCGACGAAGACACCGAGCAGGACCGACAGGTGCCCGGTGGCCGCGGCCGTGGCCCGCGCGCCGGGGCTTGTGACCCGCAGTCCGCCGTACAGGTAGTGGGTCAGCACCGCGGCGATCAGGGACAGGATCGCGGCGGCGAAGCCGAAGCCCAGCAGGAAGCGGTACCAGGGCAGGTCGAAGGCGTAGAACGAGACGTCGAGGTGGAACTGCGGGTCGGTCTTGTGGAAGGGCACGCCGTTGACCCACAGCAGCCAGGTCCGCCACTGGCCGGCGGCGGAGGCCCCCGCGATCAGGCCCACCACCGCCGTGATCCCGCACAGCAGCCACTTCTTGTACGGCGCGATGCCCATCCGGTAGCGGTCGAGGTTCTGCTGCTCCATCGACATGGCGCTCAGCGGGGGCCGCAGCCGGTGCGCGAGCCAGACGTTGAACCCCACGGCCAGCGCCATCAGCAGGCCGAAGACGAGGAACAGCCCGATCTTGGTCCACAGTGTGGTGGTGAACACGGACGAGTAGTGCACCGACCGGTACCACAGCCAGTCCGTCCAGAAACCCGCGAACATCGTGAACGCGATGCCGAGAGCGGCAAGGGCGCCCAGTGTCATCAGCAGGGTCCGGGCTCGCCGGGACGGGCGGCCGACTCTGATCCGCGGCCCGGACGGGCCTCCGCCGCGGTCCGGCATCTGGAAAGCCAAGGTGCGCACCTCGAAGTTCGCTGGTGGTTCGCTGTCGTTGCGTCAGGCCCCCGTGTCCGCGGACCGTACGGTGCGTCCTCCGATCGGGGGCGCACACCTATGCAACTTACTCACCGTTTATTCGGTTCCCGATTCCGGCCGGGAACGAGGCAGGATTGTGACCATGTCCAACACTCCCATGGCAGCGAACCCGCTCACCCGGGCCGTACTCGAGATCGACGAGTACGCCTCCGGCCTCGGCTGGGACCAGCCCGCTCGCCTCTTCGCCCTCGTCGACACCGCACGGCTGCGGACCGAGGAACCCGCCCTCGCCGCCCAGCTCGGCCTCCAGGACGAGCCGGAGACCTCCGGTCTCACCCCGATCGAGCAGGACGAGGTCCCCGCGGACCGCCCGCTCGACGAGTTCCTCGCCACGATCGCCTGGCCCGACGCGGTCGCGGGCTGCGCGCTCACCGTGGAGCGCCTGATGCTGCCGCCGTCCGCCGAGGCCCAGGTCCCGCAGGGACTGGACGAGGCGAAGCTCACCCAGTGGGTGGCAGGCCACCCCGAGCGCCAGGAGGTCCGCATGACGGTCGCCGTGCTGCGCGACGGCTCCCGGGACTCGGCGCTGCGCCTGCGGGAGAAGGACTCCGCCACGGAGGTCCTCACCGGCTCCGGGCTGGTACCGGGCCTGGCGGAGGCTCTGGCGGCCACGTTCGAGGACTGAGGCGCGGGGGGGCTTGCGGGGGGGGGGCGCGCTCCGCGAGCGCGGGGCGCCTCGGGGCTTCCAGGGGGCGGGGGGCGCTGGGGCGCTGGGGGCGCTCTCTGAGGCGCCGGGGGCTGTACGGGCGGCCCGTGGAGGGCTGTGAGCGCGGCGGGGGCTGTGCGGGGCAGTGAGCGTGCGCGGCCGGGGCCATGGGGCTCCGGCCGCGCACGGCCGCTTCGGGACAGGTGCCGGGTCAGCCCTTGGCCGTGCAGGTCGGCAGGTCGGCCGTCCTGCCGGAGCGGATGTCCTTGAGGGCGCCGAGCGCGTCGCCGATGGTGCCGACCTTGACCAGGGTCAGTCCGGAGGGCGTGTCCTTCGCGGCGGCCGCGCAGTTGTCGGCGGGCGTCAGGAAGTACTGGGCGCCCTTGTCGCGTGCGCCGATGGTCTTCAGCTCGATGCCGCCGATCGGCCCGACCTTGCCGTCGTCGTCGATCGTCCCGGTGCCGGCCACGAACTTGCCGCCGGTCAGACTGCCCGGGGTGAGCTTGTCGTAGAGGCCCAGCGCGAACATCAGGCCGGCGCTGGGACCGCCGACGTCCGCCAGCTTGATGTCGATCGTGAACGGGAAGGTGTGGTCGGTCCCCGCGGAGATCCCGACGACGGCCCGCTGGGGACCGCCGTCGTCGGACCGCGCCGTCGTGAGGGTGACGTCCTTGGTGGCCGTCGCCGTCCTGTGCGCCTTCTCGGCGGCGGCCTGGTCCTTGGCGGGGACGATGGTGAAGACGACGTCCTGGCCCGGCTTGTGCTTGGTGACCAGCTTGGCGACGTCGGCGGGCTCCTTGACCGGGGTGCCGTCCACGGCCTTGATGACGTCACCGGCGTGCAGCCTGCCCTGCGCCGGGGTGCCCTTGACCACGGTCGAGACGATCACCCAGCTCTGCACTGGGATGCCCAGCTCCTTCAGCGCGGCGACCTTCGCGCTCTCCTGGGACTGGCTGAACTCCTCGGCGTTCTCCTGGGTGGACTGCTCCTCGGTCTTGCCGTCCGGGTAGAGCGTGTCGTGCGGGACGATCTTGTTGTCGTGGGCGAGCCAGCCGTAGACGGCCTCCACGAGGTTCATCCGGTAGTCGGGGCTGGTGACCCGGACGGTGGTCATGTTCAGATGGCCGTCCGTCGGATAGGTCTTGTGCCCGCTGACCTGCAGCACCGGCTCGCCGTCGTGCTCACTGAGGGTGTTGACCGTGGGTCCCGGGGACATCTCCGAGTACGGCACCGGGAGGAAGACTCCCGCGCACAGGAGCGCGATCAGCATCAGGGTGGAGGCGAGCATCGTCGCGGTGCGGCGTGGCATGTCTCGACAGTACGGGACGGGCCTGTCGGCGCACCGTCAGGGCGGCCGTCCGACGTCCCCGCTTCAGGTGCCGGACGTGGACCTCTCCATGGCTTCGCGGAAGCGGTTGTACCCGTCCAGTTCGGGGCCGTCGCTGCGGATCCTGCGCGTGCGGTTGGCCCAGCTCCCCCACAGACCGGCGGCTATCCCGGCCACGAGTGGAATCAGCAACCAGGCGAGCGCTGCCATGCCGACCTCCCTACCCCAATCGAGCGACCGCGAGTGACTGATCAGCAGATTAACCATCCGCACTGACAACGCTCGGGCCAGGGTGCCGGTTACGCAACCGGGGACGCGGCACGGGAGCGGCACCGCGGAGCGGCCACGTCACCCGGCGCGGCCCCACGGGCACCGCCCCGTCTCAGCAGGCCCCCACCCACTCCTGCGTGCCGTCGGAGAACTTCTGGTGCTTCCAGATCGGCACCTCGTGCTTGAGGTCGTCGATCAGCTTCCGGCAGGCCTCGAAGGCCTCGCCCCGGTGCGGGCACGACACGCCGACGACGACAGCGAGATCGCCGACCTTCAGATCCCCCACCCGGTGGACGGCGGCGAGCGCCCGCACCGGGTACTCGGCCACGACCTTCTCGGCGATCCGCCGCATCTCGGCCTCGGCGCTGGGGTGGCAGGAGTACCCCAGCTCGTCGACGTCGGCGCCCCCGTCATGGTTGCGCACGGTCCCCACGAACAGCGCCGTCCCCCCGGCCGCGTCGTCCCCGACGGCCCGGAAGACCTCGTCCAGGGACAGCGCGGTCTCGCGGATGCCGATGAGCTTGATGGGGTCGCCGGCCGCGTACTCGCCCGGGTGATCGTGGATGGGTGCCATGCCCCCATCGTGCCGCACGCGCGCGGGGACACGGAATAGCGTGATCGCCCCGCACCCGCGCGTACGGGTTTGGAGCCTCCTACGACGCCGGGCGGCCCGGCCGGACGGGAGCCCCCGGCTACGGCAGCCACGCCGGGCGGTCAGACGGGGCGGCCGGGCGGGGCGGCTGCCCGTCAGATGCGGCGTCGCGCCTTGCGGGCCCGGCGCACCACCGCGGCGGCGCCCAGCAGCGCGACCGTCGCACCCGCCGCACCCGCGGCCGTCGCGTCCTTGCGTCCGAGCCGGCGTCCGGCCACGGTGTGCCGCCCGGTGACCTCCTCCAGCAGCTCCGCGAGGACCTCCTCGTTCGTCCACTTCGGCCGCCACCCGGCGTCGTGCAGCCGGCTCCCGCTGACCACCCACGGGTACATCGTGTAGGCGAGGTCCCCGGCCGGGGACGGGGTCAGCCCGATCCGGTGGAGCCGGGCCGCCGCGCCGAGCGCGACCGCCGACGGCAGCTCCATCCGCCGGATCCCGCTCAGCTCCTCGACCTCCTCCTGCTCCAGCCAGCCGTCGCAGCCGACGGCCAGCTCCCCCTCCGCCTTCTCCAGCACGGCGTACTCCAGCGCGCTGCACAGGTCCTCGACGTGGCAGAACTGCCAGGCGGGCCGCGACCCGGCCACCACCAGCAGCCGGGGCGACTCGAAGTACCTGGTCAGCGCGGTGTCGGTGCCGCCGACCAGGACGGCGGGGCGGACGACGGTGACGTTGAGGCCGGGGTGCGCCCGCGGCGCGCGCCGCGCCAGCCGCTCGATCTCCAGCAGGTCCCCGACGCCGGTCGCCTCCGCGGTCGCCCGCAGCTCCGCGTCCTCGGACAGCGGCAGCTCGTTCTCGGGCAGCGCCCCGTAGACCATCGCCGAGGTGCACAGCACCACCCGGTGCACGCCGGCCGCGGCTGCCGCGGTCAGCACGGTCTGCGTCCCCCGGACGTTGTAGGCGCTGCGCGCGGCGGGGTCGGTCTCCAGGTCGAGGTCGAGCGCCAGGTGGACCACGACGTCGGCGCCGCGCAGCCGGTCGGCGATCGCCGGGTCCCGCACGTCGAGGACGTGCCACTGCGCCGCCGCGCACTCCCCGCGCCGCTCGTCGATCGCGATGACCTGCCTGACCTCGGCGGACGCGGCCAGCCGCTCGGTGAGCAGGGCACCGACCCCGCTCGCGGCTCCGGTGACCGCGACGACGGGCCCGCGGACGGCGGGGGTGCTTTCATGGTTTCGCGCTGCGCGAACCTGTGGATCTGGGGAACTCACCGGGCGTCTCCAGCGGTTGTCTTCCATACGGGCGCGAATGACGCGTACGTACCAGGTGGCATCCATCCTGCCGCAGGCGTCCTGTCGGCGAAGCACCGAGCCCCGAACCGCTCACGGTGTCTACGCTGGGTGGTGTTGTCGGGCAGCCGTGCCGCCGGAAAGAACCGGTGGCCTTACCAGCCGAGGAACCCCGTGAGTGACACCCCATTCGGATTCGGCCTTCCGCCGGAGGAGCCGGACGACGGCGACGAGGGCAAGAAGAAGGACCAGCAGAGCGGCGGTGGGCAGGGGCCGGCCAACCCGTTCGGTTTCGGGCTGCCCGGAGCCGGAGGCTTTGGCGGGCCCGGCGCCGACAATCCGCTCGCAGCGATGTTCGGCTCGCTGAACCCCACCGACCTGGGCGCCGCCTTCCAGCAGCTCGGCCAGATGCTCTCCTACGAGGGCGGCCCGGTGAACTGGGACATGGCCAAGCAGATCGCCCGCCAGACGGTCTCCCAGGGCACCTCCGACGGCACCAAGGACGCCAGCGTCGGCGCCGCCGAGCGCACCGCCGTCCAGGAGGCCGTCCGCCTGGCCGACCTGTGGCTGGACGACGCGACGTCCCTGCCCTCGGGCGCCACCTCGACGGTGGCGTGGTCGCGCGCGGAGTGGGTCGAGGCGACCCTTCCGGCGTGGCAGGAGCTGGTCGACCCGGTCGCCGAGCGCGTCGGCAACGCCATGGGCGACGTACTGCCCGAGGAGATGCAGGCCATGGCCGGCCCGCTCATCGGCATGATGCGCTCCATGGGCGGCGCCATGTTCGGCACGCAGATCGGGCAGGCCGTGGGCGTGCTGGCCGGCGAGGTCGTCGGCTCGACCGACATCGGCCTGCCGCTCGCCCCGGCCGGCAAGGCCGCGCTGCTCCCGGTGAACGTGGAGAAGTTCGGCAAGGACCTGGGAGTGCCCCAGGAGGAGGTGCGGCTGTACCTGGCGCTGCGCGAGGCCGCCCACCAGCGGCTGTTCGCGCACGTGCCGTGGCTGCGTTCGCACCTGTTCGGCGCGGTCGACGGGTACGCGCGCGGGATCAAGGTCGACACCGCCAAGCTGGAGGACGTGGTCGGCCAGTTCGACCCGCAGAACCCCGAGCAGCTGCAGGACGCCCTCCAGCAGGGCATGTTCCAGCCGGAGGACACCCCGGAGCAGAAGGCCGCCCTGGCGCGTCTGGAGACCGCCCTGGCGCTCGTGGAGGGCTGGGTGGACGCGGTGGTGCACGCCGCCGCGAAGCCCCGTCTGTCGTCCGCCGACGCGCTGCGGGAGACGCTGCGCCGCCGCCGGGCCTCGGGCGGCCCGGCCGAGCAGACGTTCGCCACGCTGATCGGCCTGGAGCTGCGTCCGCGCCGGCTGCGCGACGCCTCGCGCCTGTGGGCCTCGCTCACGGACGCGCGCGGGGTCGAGGGCCGGGACGCCCTGTGGGCCCACCCGGACATGCTTCCGACCGCCGCCGACCTGGACGACCCGGACGGCTTCGTGCACCGCGAGCAGCTCGACTTCTCCGAGCTGGACAAGATGCTCGGCGAGGCCGCGAGCGGCGCGTCCGGCAAGCCCGACCTGCGCAAGAAGGACACGGCCGCGCACGACGAGGGCGACGGCAAGGATGACGACGGCAGGGGCACCGACGGCCGGGGCGACGGCGCCGAGTGAGCCTCTTCGACGACACGGTCCTCGTGCTGAAGGGCTACGAGGACCAGACGGAGCTGCGCCAGGCCTACCTGGACCACCTGGCCGCACACCCGGACGGCATGTGGAAGGCCTGCCCGGACGGGCACATCACGGCGAGCGCCCTGGTGATCGACCCCGAGCGCGGCCGGGTGCTGCTGACCCTGCACAAGAAGATGCGCATGTGGCTGCAGATGGGCGGCCACTGCGAGCCGGAGGACGCCACCCTGGCGGGCGCCGCCCTGCGCGAGGCGACCGAGGAGTCGGGCATCGCGGGACTGGGCCTGCTGCCCGGCGGCCCGGTCCGTCTGGACCGCCACCTCACGCCGTGCGCCTGGCACCTGGACGTCCAGTACGCGGCGATCGCCCCGCCGGGGGCCGTGGAGGCCATCAGCGACGAGTCGCTCGACCTGCGCTGGTTCGCCTACGACGAGGTCGGCGGCGTCGCGGACGACTCGGTCGTCCGGCTGGTGCGGGCCACCCTCGCCAGGCTCTGACGAGGTGACGGTGTAAGAGCTGCGGACAAAAGGGGAACCGGGCGCCCCTTTTGTTCGCAGCTGTAAGGGGCGCCCGCCTGGGCGGTCGCCCCTTACACCGGCTCGGGCCCCGGCCTTCCGCTCGGTCCAGGGCCTGCGCTCAGCTCCAGGCGTTGCCCTGGTTCTGCCCCCGGGCCCCCTGCTGGCCCATGCCGAACTGCGCGGCGAGGCCCTGCCCGATCACCGCGTTCTGCGGCGGCAGCAGCTCACTGGGCTGGACGAGCGCGTAGCCGCTGCCCATGAAGCTCAGCTCCCAGCCCTCCCCCGTGCTGCCGCGGCGCCGCCACACCCCCGAGGAGTGGGTCTGGGCCTGCATCTGCACTCGCAGCCCCGTGGACCAGGCGACGATGGCGTCCGCGTCGCAGTTGACGTACTTGTCGGGCGTCACCTGCATCATCAGCGGCGCCCCGGAGGTCATCAGGGCCACCTTGCCGCGCCCGGTGATGTTCAGCTGGTACTTCCCCGAGCCGGAGATGCCGTACATGCTGTCGACGGCGATGACCTCGTGGTGCAGCGAGGAGTCCATCGCCAGGACGTAGCTGCCGTCGACCGTGAGGCCGTCCTGCTCGACGTCCATGACGTGCACGTACTGGGCGAGGTTGGCGAGGAAGACGGTGCCCTGCCCGTGGCAGCGCATCAGGTCCAGGCCCTCACCCGTGTAGGCACGCGCGCGCCCCTGGCTGTTGTTCTGGTACTCGGCGTCGAACTCGACCATGCCCTGGTAGGCGACCATCGTCCCCTTGCGGGCGAGGATGTCGTCGTGGCCCTCCAGGACGACGCGCAGCAGCTGCTTGTTCTGCAGGCTCCAGCGCTCCTGGCTCTGGACGTCGTTGAAGGCGAAAAGCGGGCTCTGCATGTGTCTGTCCTTCTCCCCCTCAGCCCCGGATCCGGAGGCGGTCGGTGCTGTCCTCGCTGGGCTGGACGACGACGATGCCCTGTCCGGAGAACGCCATCTGGTAGGCCTCGCCGCTGCCCCGCCCGATCAGGGACTGCGCCTTGAAGCTGCGCTTGCCCTTCACCTTCAGGTTCGGTGACCAGGCGACGAGCGCGTCCGGGTCGACGTAGGTCTCGTCCTCCCCGCCGCCGCAGTCGACGACGATCGGCTTGCCGCGGGAGGTCAGCGCGACCCACCCCTGGCCGGAGATCTTGGTGTTCCACAGCCCCTGCCCGGCGAACTTCGCCAGTCCCTTGACCCGCTCCACACCCCACTGGAGGTGCGCGTCGAAGGCCAGCAGGTTGGTGGCGTTGACCGAGATGGCGTCCCCGGCCAGGTTGATGACGACGACGTCGGCACCGTAGTCGGCGAGGTAGAGCAGGCCGTCGCCGGTGCACTTCATCAGCGGCGCGCCCTCCCCGGTGATCCAGTCCCGGGCGATCTGGCGCACGGCCGGCGGGTTGGGCTCGTACTGGACGAAGCCCTCATAGGCGACCATCGACCCCACGCGCGCGAAGAGGTCGTTCCCGGTCTGCATGGCGACCTTCAGCATGTGGCTGCCGTGGTTCTCCATACGGGCGGTGACGGGTGCGGGGGCGTAGCCCGCGAGCGGCTGGTTCATGACGGGCTCCCTCAGACCTCGTAGGGCTGGACGACGACGAAGTTGCCGGGCGCGGCCCGGAACTGCAGGTTGACGCCCTCCCCGGTGTGTCCCGGATAGGCGTTGCGGCGCATGCGCACCTGGCTGGAGACGATCACCTGAGCGGCGGCGGACCAGGCGACGACGGCGTTGGAGTCGACGAACGTCGTCGGGGTCACCGGCAGGACGACGGGCGTGCCGTGCGTCTTGACGACGACGGTGCCGGTGCCCTGGAACTGCATCGTGAACAGCGCGCCGCCGGGGATGCCGTGCCCCTCGATGCGACGGACCTCGTACTGCAGGCTCTCGTCGAAGGCGAGGACGTTCTCCGCCGAGACGCAGATCGCGTCGCCCTGCAGTTCGACCGGGTGCAGGTGGGCGGAGTTCTCGGCGAAGAACACCTGGCCCTGGCCCGTGCAGCGCATGAGCTGCATCTCCTGGCCGGTGGCGTTGCCGACGACGCGCCCCGCGAAGCCGGCGCCCTTGTAGCTGAAGTCGACCTTGCCCTGGTAGAGCACCATGCTGCCCTGCCGGGCGAGGACCGGCTGCCCGCCCGTGCCGAGGTCGGCGCGGATCAGCTTGCCGTTCTGCAGCGTCCAGCGCTGACCGGTGGGCGTCTCCTTGAACTGCTGGAACGCGGCGGCCACACCGGCGCCCTGGGGTGCGTGACCGCCGCCCTGGGGAGCCCCGTAGGGGGCGGGCTGCCCGGGGACCTGCCCGAACTGCGGCTGCCGGCCGTAACCGGGCGGTGCGGTCGGGGCGTGGGGGGCCGGGGGCTGGCCGTAGCCCGGGGGCGGAGGTGCCGCCGGTCCGGGGGCCGGCCGGCCGTACGGCGGCTGATGACCCGGCCGGCCGTAGGGCGCCGGGGCCGGGGCCGGCGGCGGGACGGTGCCTCCGGGCGGGTTCACGGGCGCGATGAGGGTCGGCGCGGCGTGCACGGAGGGGGCGGGCGCCGGGGCCGGCGGGCCGGGCTGCGGAGTGGATCCGGGGGGCGGCGCGTAGCCCTGGGCGGCGGGCTGCGGCGGGGCCGGAGCGGGTGCCGGCGGGGGCGGGGAGGCGGGCGCCGGCGGGCCGGCGGGGGCGCCGAAGGCGGGGGGAGCGGCCGCCTGGGCGGGCGGGGCGAAGCCAGGTGCCCCGCCCGACTGCGCCTGCTGCGGTGCTGCCGGGGCGGGTGCCTCTTCTTCCAGCACCTCGCCGCCGAAGTTCTTCAGGAGGGCCTCGAGGCCGCCGTCGAACCCCTGTCCGACCGCAGCGAACCGCCAGACGTCCTTGAGGTAGATGTCCCCCAGCATCACGGCGCGCTCGGTGGAGAACTCCGCACCGGTGAAGGCGTACCGGGCCACCTCCTCGCCGCCCGCGACGATGCGCAGGTAGCCGGAGGCGATCTGCGACATCTGCCCCGCGCCGTCGATGGTCGCCGTGAACGACAGTTTCTGGATCTGCGGCGGGATCCGGTCGAGCGTGACCCTGAAGGACTCCGTGTCGCCGGCCTGCGCGCCCAGCAGCTGGATGGCCTCCTCCGGGGACTTCGGCTGGTTGAAGAAGACGAAGTACCGGTCGTCGGAGAGCCGTTCCCCGGCGTCGAGTCCGAAGCAGCTGATGTCGAAGGTCAGTCCGGGGCCGGAGATCTGTACTCCCACGTACAGATCCGTGCCCGCGGTCAGGTAACTGATCCTGGCCTTGTGGCCGCGTTGGAATTCCCTGGGCATGCGTAACGACCGTCCCCCATCCCGAGTGCGAGTGCGTCGCGTCAGGCTAACGGCAAAGTCCGACACCGGACCGAGCCGGTACAGACCCGGTACACAATCCCCGCGCGGCCGTGGCGTACGCCCCTCGGGGCGCCCGCGCGCCGCGGGAGGGAGGAGCCGCTCACTCGCCCGGTTCTGCGGGCGGATGCGGCAGCCGCGCCGCCGCGGCCACCCCCTCCAGGTAGCCGCGGGCCCGCTCGGTGCGGGGGTAGGCCTCCAGGAGCCGCCAGAAGCCGGGGCCGTGACCCGGCACCAGCAGGTGGGCCAGTTCGTGCAGGAGTACGTAGTCGACGACGTACTCGGGCATGCCCTGGAGACGGTGGGAGAGCCGGATGCTGCCCTCGGCCGGGGTGCACGAGCCCCAGCGGGTGTTCTGGTTGGTGACCCAGCGGACCGAGGCGGGCCGCGCCCTGCCGTCGTAGTACTGCGCCGAGAGCCGGGCGGCGCGTGCGGCCAGTTCCGTGTCACCGGGCGACCGGCGGCTCTCCTGGGCGGCCAGCTTGCCGAGCATGACGTTCACCCAGCGCCGCTCCTCCGCCTCGGACATCCGGGCGGGGATGAGCACGACGGTGCGGTCGCCGTCGCGGTAGGCGGAGACCGTCCTGCGGCGGCGGGTACTCCTGCGGACCTCGATGGGACTCGCCGCCGAGCCGCTCGGCGGCGGGCTCGTCTTGCCGCGTTGCGGCGTTCCGGCGCGGTGCAGTGGGTCGGCGGACACGCCCCGACGTTACCGGGTGTACGTGGTGGAAGTCCCGGCTGCCGGACGGTTCCCCGCCGATCCCCCACCGACGGTCCGATTCGTACGACGAATCCCGCCGCCTGTGGACAACTTTCGGCACCGTCCGGCGGCAGCGGGCATGCTGGCACTCGTCGGCGGAGCGATGACCGGCTCCCCCGGCAGGCCGTGCCTCTCTTCCAGCTCTCTCCTTCCCGTCCGCCCTCTCTTTCCCCTCCTCTTCCTTCTGTCGCATCCGTTTCTCTTCCTGCTGTCTCATCCATCCGGCTACGGGGGCCGCTCATGCATCCGATGGTGAAACCCGCGCTGCGGCGCGGCTGGCGCGATCTCAACACCGTGCAGTTCGGGATGACACCCGCGCACGCTCTGACCCTGGGGCCCGTCGACACCGCGACGGGAAGCTTCCTCGACCTGCTCAACGGCACACGCGGTCTGCCCCTGCTGCGGGAACAGGGCCACCGCATGGACCTGCCCGAGGGGCACGTCGACCTGCTCGTGGAGCGACTGGCCCGCGCCGGTCTTCTGGACGACGCGCACGGGGGCGGCGCGGAGGCCGGTGAGCTGCGGGCGAGGAAGGAGGTCATGGACCGGCTGGGGCCCGACCTCGCCGCCCTGTCCGTCCTGTCCCGTGAACCGGGTGAGGCGATCGACCGGCTGGCCGCCCGGCGCGGTATGCGGGTGCAGGTGCGCGGCGCGGGCCGGGTGGGGGCGGTGCTGGCCGCCCTGCTGTCCGGCGCGGGTGTCGGCGAGGTCGAGGTGATGGACGGCGGCTGCGTGGAACCGTGGGACGTCGCCCCCGGAGGGCTGCCCGCCGACGCCGTGGGTGAGCGCAGGGACGCCGCGGCGCGCCGGGCCGTGCGCCGGGCCGCCCCGGACCGTCCGGTGCGCCACGGCCGGGGGGCGCCGTCCGGGGCGGAGGAGACCGGTCATTCACTGGTCGTCCTCGCCCCGCGCGACGACGTCTCGGTGTACGCGCCCGATCCGGCCGCGGCGGCTCCGCTGATCGCGTCGGGCACCCCTCATCTGTACGCCGGGGTGGTGGAGGCCACGGGTGTCGTGGGGCCCCTGGTGCTGCCCGGGCTGACGAGCTGCGCGGAGTGTCTGCACCGGGGGCGCGCGGACCGGGACGAGACGTGGCCGCGGCTGGTGGCCCAGTGGCGGTCCGGCAGGCAGCCCCGCGTACGTCCCTGCGACCTGGCCCTCGCCACGACCGTCGCGGGACTGGCGGCGGCCCACGCGCTGGCCTTCCTGGACGGGGACTCGCCCTCCAGCGCCGGCGCCCGGTGGGAGGTCTCGGCGCCCGCGCTGAACTGGCACGGGCGCCCGGTGTGGCCGCATCCGGACTGCGCCTGCGGGGCGGTGCGCGATTCCGTGGCGGAAGACACCCCAAAGGAGGCCGGTCCACGCGCGACAATGGCTGGGCAACGGCCGTCGTCCACGCCCCGCCCGCAGGCGGACGCGACACGGCTTGCTGGGACTTGGAGGGCGCATGTCTGATCTTCCCCGGAAGGCGGTCACCCGGACCGCCAAGCTCGCCGCGCTCCCGCTCGGCTTCGCCGGGAGAGCGACCTGGGGCCTCGGCAAACGGATCGTCGGCGAGTCAGCGGAGATCGTCGGCCGGGAGCTGCAGCAGCGCACGGCCGATCAGCTCTTCAAGGTGCTCGGCGAGCTGAAGGGCGGCGCGATGAAGTTCGGGCAGGCCCTGTCCGTCTTCGAGTCGGCGCTGCCCGAGGAGGTCGCCGGCCCCTACCGGGCGGCCCTGACCAAGCTCCAGGAAGCCGCACCGCCCATGCCGACGCGCACCGTGCACGCCGTGCTGGAGGAGCGGCTCGGGACGGACTGGCGTGCGCTGTTCGAGGAGTTCGAGGACAAACCGGCCGCGGCGGCCTCCATCGGCCAGGTGCACCGGGCGGTGTGGCACGACGGCCGTGAGGTGGCGGTCAAGGTCCAGTACCCCGGTGCCGGTGAGGCCCTGCTGTCCGACCTGGTGCAGTTGAGCAGGTTCGCCCGCCTGCTGGGGCCGCTGATCCCCGGCATGGACATCAAGCCCCTCATCGCGGAGCTGAAGGACCGGGTCTCCGAGGAACTGGACTACGGCCTGGAGGCGGAGGCGCAGCAGGCGCACGCGGAGGAGTTCGCGGACGACCCGGACGTCCTGGTCCCGGCGGTGGTCCACCAGTGCGAGCAGGTCCTGGTCACCGAGTGGATCGACGGTGTCCCGCTGGCGGAGGTGATCGCGGACGGTACCCAGGAGCAGCGCGACCGCGCCGGCCAGCTCCTCGCCCGGTTCCTGTTCTCGGGCCCCGCCCGCACCGGCCTGCTCCACGCCGACCCGCACCCGGGCAACTTCCGCCTGCTCCCCGGCGGCCCCGGGGGTGAGGACGACTGGCGTCTGGGTGTGCTGGACTTCGGCACCGTCGACCGGCTGCCCGGCGGCCTGCCGGAGCCGATCGGCGCGTCCCTGCGGATGACGCTGGACGGCGAGGCCGACGCGGTCTACGACATGCTGTGCGCGGAGGGCTTCGTCAAGGAGTCGATCGAGCTGGACCCGGACGCCGTGCTCGACTACCTGCTGCCGATCATCGAACCGGCCCAGGTGGAGGAGTTCACGTTCACGCGGGGCTGGATGCGCAGCCAGGCGGCCCGCATCGCCGATCCCCGCTCCCCCGCCTACCAGCTGGGCAAGCGGCTCAATCTGCCCCCGTCGTACCTGCTGATCCATCGTGTGACGCTCAGCACGATCGGTGTCCTGTGCCAGCTGGGCGCCACGGTGCGGCTGAGGGATGAGCTGGAGGAGTGGCTGCCGGGCTTCGTCACCGGGGCTGAGGAGGAGGAAGAGGCCGTCGTCGAGGCGTGAGCCGCACGGGGGATCACCACCAGGCGGAGTCGAGCCGCCCCTCGATCGACCGCAGGTGTTCACGGGAGCAGGCATCGCAGAAGTAGCGGTGGACTCCGTGCTCGACGGAACAGGTCCAGGTGGGGGGCGGTTCCGGCGCCGTGGTGCCGCAGCGGGCGCAGCTCACGGGCGGGCGCCGCGCCTCGCCGCCGGCGCCGTGGGTGCCGGGCTCTCCGTCGGGGTCTGCGCAGGGACGCGTCACGGGGTGACGATACCTCCGCGCCGGGGACGGCGGGCGTGACGCACCGCGGGGCCGGTCCGTGTGAACGGACCGGCCCCGCGGACGCAGAGGCGCCTTCCCGGCCGGGAGGCCACCGCTGAGCGGTGTGGCGGTTACTGCATGACCGCCATGGCGAGCGCGCGGCGGGCGCGCCGCGAGGCGCGCTCGGCGCGGCGCTGCATGCGGCGGGCGGTCACCAGGCGCACGGCCAGGCGTTCGCGCTCCACCTCGTGCAGCCGCTCCTGCATATGCGCACGAGCCATGGCTTCTGGGATGAGTTGCATCTCTCGGGTCCTGTTCTGTCGCGAGTCGTTCGCGCCGGTGGTGGTGACGTCTTCGGTGGCGGAGCCTGCGGGCTCGCTGGGGGCGGACGGCTTCATCGGGGCCTGCTTCTGGGGGTCGTGCGTGAGGGGACGATCGATGGTTCCTGCGATGTTCATGCCGCAACCGGGTTCTTGCGCGGGCGGCCACGCGGCCGCTTCCGGGCGACGACAACGCCCTGGACGAACAGTTCGCCGCCCCAGACGCCCCAGGGCTCGCGCCGCTCCTTGGCACCGGCGAGGCAGGCCTCGATCAGCGGGCAGGTGCGGCACAGGGACTTGGCGTACTCCACGTCCGCCGGCGACTCGGCGAAGAAGACCTCCGGGTCGTAGGAACGGCAGGGGACGGGCACGCCGAGGTTCTCGATGGCGTCGTCGAGCGCGGTGAGCGCGGTGAGCGGGATCAAGGCGGGGTCCTCCGTGAGACCGGGCTTGGGGATCGTGTCGGAAGGCGGTACGGACGGGGCGTGCGCTTCGAGTTGCACGGGTGGTCTTCCTCGTCTGGTCGGTCCGGCCGGGTCGGCCGGGTGTCGGCTGGGTACCGGGTTCTTTTCTTGTCCCGAGGCCCCTTCGGTCCGTCGTCCCCGTTCGGGGAAAACAGAAGGGCCGCGGATCCCGGATGGGGTTCCGCGGCCCTGAAGGCGCCGGCCTGATCGACGATCAGGCTGGATCACTCCAGGGTTCTGGCCCACGGAAGGCCCACATCAGGTGGTGCTGCGTCGTCTGCTTCCGGATACCGGCACCGGCCGCCGCAAAGGCATAGGCATGCGCCTGTGCCGCTACTGCTTCCAGTGCCTCGGTCGGTCGCTCATTGCGCTCGCGGACAGGAAGACCCGCGATGGACAGGGAGGACTCGGAGCGCACGGCGCGAACGCCGGACACACCGGTGCCCTGGTCCGAGACGCCGAGCATGCACAGGGAAGCGACCGAGCGATCGGTCATTTTGGCGGTGCTGAAGAAGCTGCTCTTGATGCTGATCACTGGACTCGCCTCCTCTCGGCGTCTGGGGGACTGGGGTGAACCAGTCCGTACGGATATGCAAGTACAACACGGAGTCAGGGCCTCGAGGAAGACCGCTGTTCCCGTGACCAAGAACCTATGGGGATTCCCCGGGCATGCGCAAACTATTTTTCCGACGAGTTCGCATCAGCCGTCGATCACTTCGCCCGTACGCTCCTGACCTGTGCAGATGGCGAGAACATCGGCTCCGTGACGGCGCAGCTTACGTGTCCCCACACCGGGGATGCGCGCCAGCTCGCGGGCGTCGTCGGGGGCGGCCTCGGCGATCGCCATCAGGGTCCTGTCGGTGAAGACGCAGAAGGCGGGCTGCCCGCTGAGCCGCGCCTGCTCCTCCCGCCACTCGCGCAGCCGCTCGTACAGGCCCTCGTCCATGTCGGAGGGGCAATCGTCGCAGCGCATCAGTTTCATCTCGCCGGCGTCGGTGAGGGTGCGGCCGCAGACCCGGCACCGGGCCGGAACCCGCTGCGTCCGCCGGGGGGCGGCCTGCGTCCCCCGGGCCGCCGCTCCCGCGGCCGGCGCGGTCCCGCGTTCGATCCCGCCGGCCGCGCCCCGGCCGCCCCGGCCGGCCGCGGCGGCCGAGCCGGGGCGCAGTCCGTCGAGGAACCGGCTGGGGCGACGGCTGGGCCGACCGCCCGGCGTGCGGGTCAGGGACCAGGACAGGTGCAGGCGCTCGCGGGCGCGGGTGACGCCGACGTAGAGCAGGCGGCGCTCCTCCTCGATCTGTTCGTCCGTCCTGGCGTAGGTGATGGGGATCATGCCCTCGCCGACGCCGACGAGGAAGACGACGTCCCATTCCAGGCCCTTGGCCGAGTGCAGGGAGGCGAGGGTGACTCCCTGGACGGTGGGGGCGTGCTGGGCGTTCGCCCGTTCGTCGAGTTCGGCCACGAGGTCGGCGAGGGTGGCGCCCGCCCGGGCGGCGGCGAAGTCCCGGGCGAGGTTCACCAGCGCGGCCAGCGACTCCCAGCGCTCCCTGACGGCACCCGAGCCGGCCGGGGGCTGGGCGGTCCAGCCCTCGCCCGACAGCACGGCACGCACCTGGGAGGGCAGGTCGACGGCCTCGTCGAGGAGGGAGTCGTTGCCTCCGAAGCGGGCGGCGGCCCGCAGGGCGACGCTCGCCTTGCGGACCTCGGGCCGGTCGAAGAAGCGCTCGGCGCCGCGCAGCTGGTAGGGCACCCCGGCGTCCGCCAGGGCCTGCTCGTAGATCTCGGACTGGGCGTTCGTCCGGAACAGGACCGCGATCTCGCTCGCCGGGACCCCGGAGGCGATGAGGTCGTGGATGCGGCGGGCCGCGCCCTCGGCCTCGGCGGGCTCGTCCGCGTACTCGGTGTAGTCCGGCTCCGGGCCCGCGGGGCGCTGCGAGACCAGTTCCAGCCGGTGGTCGGCAGCGCGGCCGCGTGCCTGGGCGAGCAGCCCGTTGGCGAGACGGACGACCTGGGGAGTGGAGCGGTAGTCGCGGACCAGTTTGACGACGGTGGCTTGCGGGTGCCGGACGCGGAAGTCGAGGAGGTGGTCCGGAGTTGCTCCTGTGAACGAATAAATGGTCTGGCTGGCGTCACCGACGACGCAGACGCTGTCCCGCTCCCCCAGCCACAGTTCCAGCAGGCGCTGCTGCAGGGGGCTGACGTCCTGGTACTCGTCCACCACGAAGTGCTGGTACTGGGCGCGGACCTGTTCGGCGACGTCGCGACGGTCCTGGAGGATGGCGACGGTCAGCAGCAGGACGTCCTCGAAGTCGATGACCGAGCGGTCCCGCTTGAGGTCTTCGTAGACCGAGTACAGCTGGGCGACCTCGGCCGGGTCACGGGGGGTTTCGCGGCCGGCCTTCGCTGCTGCGAGGGCGTAGTCGGCCGGGACGGTCTGGGTGACCTTGGCCCACTCGATCTCAGCGGTGACGTCCCGCAGCTCGCCGCGGTCCAGCCGGATGCGGCAGGCCGCGGCCGCGTCCGCCACGAGCTGGATCTTGCGGTCCACGAGCCGGGGCATGGTTCCACCGACCGCTTTCGGCCAGAAGTACTGGAGCTGACGCAGGGCGGCGGAGTGAAAGGTGCGGGCCTGGACGCCCGTGGCACCGAGCTGGCGCAGCCGGCCGCGCATCTCGCCCGCGGCGCGGTTGGTGAACGTGACGGCGAGGACGCTGGAGGGCTGGAGGATCCCGGCGCGCACGCCGTAGGCGATCCGGTGGGTGATCGCGCGGGTCTTTCCCGTCCCGGCTCCCGCCAGCACGCACACCGGGCCGTGCAGCGCGGTGGCGACCTCGCGCTGCTCGGGGTCGAGCCCTTCGAGCACCGCGTCGGCAGAGTCCGGTACCTGCGGGAAGAGGGTGGAGTGCGTTGCTGCTGTCACACAGCCATGCTGCCAGGTCGCGGGAGACGGGTGAGCTGGTTGTCCACAGGCGGCCCCTCGCGGTCGTACTAATGCGACGGGACTCACCCGCCTCACCCGGGCGCCCATACCCCCCGTGGGAATGCCGGGGGCGGTGACGTACGTTCATCGACTGCGACCACTACGTCCCCGACCCGCTGAAGGAGCGCGAGAGACATGCCGGGCACTGTGACGATGTACAGCACCACGTGGTGCGGCTACTGCCGCCGGCTCAAGAGCCAGATGGACCGCGAAGGCATCGCGTACAACGAGATCAACATCGAGCAGGACCCGGAGTCGGCGGCCTTCGTCGAGAAGGCGAACGGCGGCAACCAGACGGTGCCGACCGTGCTGTTCGAGGACGGGTCGACGCTGACGAACCCGTCGCTGGCGCAGGTCAAGCAGAAGATCGGCGTCTGAGTCCGTCCCCTGCCCCGGGCGGGGAACCGTGCTCGGGCACGCGCGGAAGGCGGCCCCCGTGATCACTGGATCACTCGGGGGCCGCCTTCTTGCGCCTGCGGGACCGCGGCCGTGGGGCTCGGCGTTCTCTCCTGCCGGACTGCCGCGCTCGGCGCGGGCCCGGCGCGGCCTGGGCCTGGGCCTGGGCCTGGGCCTGGGCCTTGAGCTTGGGCCTGGAACGAAGCCTGGGCCTGGGCGTGGCTCAGACGAAGGTCCTCGTCGGCAGCGGCTTGCCGTACCAGAGTTCGATGAGCCGGGCCGCGATGGAGATGCCGTAGGGCGGCAGGACCTCGCCGGACTCGAACGCCGCGCGCAGCTCCTCGCGGGAGAACCAGCGGGCCTCGTGGATCTCGTCGCCGTCGACGTCGATGTCGGTGGAGGTGGCGTGCGCCATGAAGCCGAGCATGAGGCTGGAGGGGAACGGCCAGGGCTGGCTGGCGACGTACTCGACCTCGCCGACGGCGATGCCGACCTCCTCGTGGACCTCGCGGCGCACCGACTGCTCGATGGACTCCCCCGGCTCGACGAAACCGGCGAGCGTGGAGAAGCGTCCCTCCGGCCAGTGCATCTGGCGGCCCAGGAGGATGCGGTCCTCGTCGTCGGTGACCGCCATGATCACCGCGGGGTCGGTGCGCGGGTAGTGCTCGGCGCCGCAGGCCGGGCAGCGGCGGATGTGGCCGGCCGCGGCGATCACGGTGCGCTCACCGCAGCGGGAGCAGAAGCGGTGCAGCCGCTGCCAGTTCTCCAGGGCCACCGCGTGCACCATCAGACCGGCGTCGCGGGGCGACAGCAGCAGGCCGGCCTCGCGCAGTCCCGCCGGGCGCGCGGACTGGTCCATCCGGCCGGGCAGCGAGTCCTTCTGCAGCGCGAAGTAGCTGACGCCCTCGTCGTCGGTGCCGAGGAAGTAGCGGTGCGCCTCGGTGAGGGGGGCCTCGAAGGACGGCGTCATGACGAGTTCGGTGCGGCCGTCGGGTGTCTCGTCGATGAGGGCCTGGCCGCCGGAGACCACGAAGCAGCGGGTGGTGGGGTGGCTCCATGCCGCGGCGAGCCAGGCCTCGTCGAGCCGGTGGTGGGCGGCCCGGTCGATGCCGCTGGGCGCGGTGAGCGAGACGGGGCGGTCTGCGGTGTGGTCGGTCCAGGTGGTCACGGGTGCTTCCAACTCCCCCGGTGCAACGGTTGATTCGGCGGCGGTTCAGCGGGACGTACGGCAGGAGGGGGCCGGGTGCGGCGGGACGGCAAGGGCGCGGGGCGGCCCCTCCAGTGTGCCCTCGTGCGGCGGCGTCCCGGACGGCGGTGGGTCAGGGAGCATCGCGCCAGTGCCCGGCGAGATCGCCCCACAGGTACGCGCTGGTCTCGACGCCCTTGAGCAGCAGGTCCAGCTCGACCTTCTCGTTCGGGGCGTGCCAGCCGTCGGAGGGGACGGAGATGCCCAGGAAGAGCACGGGAGCGTCCAGCACCTCCTGGAGGTCGGCGGCCGGTCCGGAGCCGCCCTCACGGGTGAAGCGGACGGGGGTCTGGAAGGCCCTGCTCATGGCACGGACCACGGACTGCAGCGCCGGGTGGTCCAGCGGGGTCAGGCACGGGCGGGTGGCCGCGCCGAACACCGTCTCGTGCCGGATCCCGTCGGGCACCTGTTCGTCGATCCAGGCGCGGACGGCCTTCTCGACGTGGTCGGGGTCCTGGCCCGCGACCAGACGGAACGACAGCTTCACCATGGCCGTGGACGGGATGATCGTCTTGCTGCCGGGGCCCTGGTAACCGCCTCCGATGCCGTTGACCTCGGCGGTGGGGCGGGCCCAGATGCGCTCCAGGGTGGTGTGACCGGCCTCACCGTGCGTGGCGTACGACCTGGCGGTGCGCAGCCACTGCGCCTCGTCGAAGGGCAGTTCGGCGAAGAGGGCGCGTTCGCGGTCGGTCAGCTCCACAACGCCGTCGTAGAAGCCGGGGACGGCCACGCGCGCGTGTTCGTCGTGCAGCGCGGCGACGAGGCGGGCAGCGGCGGTCGCCGGGTTGGGCACGGCGCCGCCGAAGGAGCCGGAGTGGATGTCCTGGTCCGGGCCGTACAGCCGGATCTCGCACTCGGCCAGTCCGCGCATGCCGGTGCACACCGTGGGGGTGTCCTCGGACCACATACCGGTGTCGGAGACGATCACCGCGTCGGCGGCGAGCCGGTCGGCGCGGCTGTCGACCAGCGCGCGGAAGTGCGGGGAGCCCGACTCCTCCTCGCCCTCGATCAGCAGCTTGAGGTGGACGGCCGGGGTGGTGCGCCCGGTGGCGGCCAGGTGGGCGCGGACACCGAGTGTGTGGAAGAACACCTGGCCTTTGTCGTCGGCCGCCCCGCGCGCGTGGAGCCGGTTGTCCCGGACGACCGGTTCGAAGGGCTCGGTGTCCCAGCCGTCCTCGCGGGCGGCGGGCTGCACGTCGTGGTGGCCGTAGACCAGGACGGTGGGGGCGCCGGGGTCGTCCGAGGGCCACTCGGCGTAGACGGCCGGGGCGCCCGGGGTCTGCCAGACCTCGGCGGTGGGGAAACCGGTCTCCCTGAGCTTGGCGGCGAGCCAGTCGGCGCTGCGCCGTACGTCGGGCGCGTGGTCGGGCTGGGCCGACACGGAAGGGATGCGCAGCCACTCGGCGAGGTCGTCGAGGAAGGCGGCGCGGTGCTGCTCGATGTACGTGCGGACGGCGCTGTCCGGGGTCTGGCTCATGCTCCCGAGCCTATCGGCCCGCGGGGACATCCGGTTCGGGCGGTTCGTCACACTGCGGAGCGGGCCGCGGCCGGGGCGGGGGGCCCTCCTGCGCGCCGGGCCGGGGTTCGTCCAGCAGCAGCCGTTCCAGCGCGGCCCGGTCCGGCAGCGGGTCCGGGCGTACGACCTCTCCGGTGCGTACGTACACGAACGCTGCCGCGACCCGCTCCAGGGGCAGCCCGTGCCGTTCGGCCCAGGCCAGCCGGTACACGGCGAGCTGGAGCGGGTCCGCCGTGCGGGAGCGGTGCGTCTTCCAGTCGACGATCTCGTACGTCACCTCCGGGCCGTCGCCCTCCTTGTAGACGGCGTCGATCCGGCCGCGGACGACACGGCCGGCGATCTCCAGCTGGAAGGGCGCCTCGACGCGGTGGGGGGTGCGGCGGGCGTACGGGGTGCGTTCGAAGGCTGCCTTGAGGGCTTCGAGGTCCTGCTCGTCGAGGATCTCGGCGTCGGAGCCGGGCAGCTCCTCGGGCTCCAGCAGGGGCAGGGTGAGCGCTTCGAAGCGGGTCTCGACCCAGGCGTGGAAACGGGTGCCACGGCGGGCGGCCGGCTGCGGGGGGAGCGGCATGGGACGCGCGAGTTCCCGTGCGAAGCCGTCCGGGTCGGCCGCCAGGCGCATCAGCTGGGAGGCGGTCAGGGTCGCCGGCAGGGGGACGTCGACGACGCTCTGCCGGGCACGGCGAAGCTCTCCGGTGAGTGCGTCGAGGTCGCGGTCCCAGGAGGCGACGGTGCGGGCCTCTTCCGGAGTGAGGTACGCGGGTTCGGGCTCCGGGGCGCGTTCCGGTTCATGTCCCGGCGCGCGGTCCCGTCCGTGTTGATCGGGGGCGGCTTCCGGGGCGGGTGGCCGGCGGGCTCGGGGGGTGCGTCCCTCACCGGAGGCCGCCTGGTGCGGGATCGCGGGGGCGGGGCGGTCCGCGCTCCAGGAGTCCCAGTCACCGGGATCGTCCTCGGCGGGGACGCCGTCGTCGAAAGGCGGTACGTCGTCGAAAGGCGGCGCGTCGTCGAAGGGGGGTGCCTCGTCGTGAGAAGGCGCGTCGTCCTCCGGGGGCGGGGGCCAGTCCGGGTCGTCGTGGGAGTCCGGTGTGTGCGCGGCCGGCGGGAGGCCGTGGGTGTCCGCGCGGGCGGCGAGGTCGTCGAGGTGGGCCAGGACCGTCGCGGCGGCGGCGCGGCGGCGGGCCAGGGCCGTCTCGTCCAGCGGCAGGGGCCAGACCTGGTCGGCCTCGGCCCGGTGCAGGACCGGGTTCTCCTCGTCCTCGCCGGGTCGCTCCGCCCAGACCTCGGTCTCGCCGTACCCGGCCGCGCAGTGGTCGTGCAGCGCCAGCAGGAAGTCGGAGGGGCCGCGAGGCTTCTTCTGGTTCGGTCCCCACCAGTGGCCGGAGCCGAGCAGCAGGGAGCGCGGGCGGGTGAAGGTGACGTAGCCGAGGCGCAGCTCCTCGGTGTGCTGGTGGTCCTTCATGGCCTCGTGGAAGGCCTTCATGCCGCGTGCGTCCCAGATGCCGACGTCGGGCAGGGTGTCGGCGTCGCCGCGCAGGGCGTGCGGGAGGACCTTGCCCTGGCTGGTCCACTTCTCCCGGCCCTGCCCGCTCGGGAAGGCACCGGTGACCAGACCGGGGACGGCGACGACGTCCCACTCCAGGCCCTTGGAGCGGTGGGCGGTGAGCACCTTGACCGTGTTCTCGCCGCCGGGCAGCGCGTTGTCGAGGCCCTTCTCGTACTGGGCCGCAGTGCGCAGGAAAGCGAGGAAGGCCAGCAGGGACGCCTCGCTCTCGTGGGCGGCGAAGGAGGCGGCGACGTCCAGGAAGTTCGACAGGGTCTCACGGCGGCGGGCGGCCAGGGCGTGCGGGGACGCCGACAGTTCCACCTCCAGGCCGGTGACGGCCAGCACCCGGTGCAGGACGTCCATCAGCGGGTCGGACAGGGAGCGGCGCAGGTCGCGCAGCTCGGCGGCGAGCCGCGCGAAGCGCACGCGCGCGTCCGGCGAGAACGGCAGCCCGTCGTCGCCGCCCCGGCCGTCCAGGGGTGTCTCCAGGAACGTGTCGAGGGCGTCGGCCAGGGAGACCACCTCGGCCGGGTCGACACCTTCGACCGCCTCGGCGAGCCGCCGGTCCGGGTCGTCGTCGCCGTCCGCGCGCGCGTGGGCGACGAGCAGCCGCGCCCGGCGTCCGAGGAGCGCCAGGTCGCGGGGGCCGATCCGCCACCGCGGGCCGGTCAGCAGGCGCACCAGGGAGGCGTTGGCCCCGGGGTCCTGCAGGACCTCGCACACGGCGACGAGGTCGGCGACCTCGGGCAGGTGGAGCAGCCCGGACAGGCCGACCACCTCGACCGGGACGTCTCGGGCGACCAGGGCGCCCTGGATCTCGGCGAAGTCGGTCGCCGTGCGGCACAGGACGGCGATCTCACCGGGTGCCTTCCCGGTGCGTACGAGGTGGGCGATCGAGTCGGCGAGCCACTCGATCTCCTCGGCGTGGGTGCGCAGCAGCGCGCAGCGCACCAGTCCGTCGCGTTCGGCGCCGGGGGCGGGGCGGAGGGCCTCCACGCCCGCGTGCATGGCGCGCAGCGGCTCGGCGAGGCCGTTGGCGAGGTCGAGGAGCCGGCCGCCGCTGCGCCGGTTCTCGCTGAGGGCCTGCCGGGTGGCGGGCTCGCCGTCGGCGTGGGGGAAGTGCTCGGGGAAGTCGTCGAGGTTGGCGACGGAGGCCCCTCGCCAGCCGTAGATCGCCTGGCAGGGGTCGCCGACGGCGGTGACGGGGTGGCCCGTGCCGTCGCCGAACAGGCCCGCGAGCAGGAGGCGCTGGGCGACCGAGGTGTCCTGGTACTCGTCCAGGAGGACCACCCGGAACTCGTCGCGGAGCACCCGGCCGACCTCCGGGAGGCGGGCGAGCTGTGCGGCGAGCGCGATCTGGTCGCCGAAGTCCAGCAGGTCGCGCTCGCGTTTGGCGGCCCGGTAGCGCAGCACCAGCTCCGCCAGGTCCCGGCGGGCGGCGGCCGTCTCGGGGACCTTGCGCAGGTCGGCGTTGGTGAGCTTGGCGCCCTGGAGGGTGTCCAGCAGCCCGGCGTCCCACGCGCGCAGGTCCTCGGGTCGCACCAGGTGCTCGGCCAGCTCGGCGTCGAGGGCGAGGAGGTCGCTGACCAGGTCCGGGAAGGAACGGGTCAGTGCCGGGTACGGGCCGGGGGCCTCGCGCAGGACGCGCGCGGCGAGCTGGTAGCGGGTGGCGTCGGCGAGCAGGCGGGTGGTGGGCTCCAGGCCGATGCGCAGGCCGTGGTCGGTCAGGAGACGGCCGGCGAAGGCGTGGTAGGTGGAGATCACCGGCTCGCCGGGCGGATGGTCGGGGTCGATGGCGTCGGGGTCGGTGACGCCGGCCCGGACCAGTGCCGTGCGGACCCGCTCGGCCAGCTCACCGGCCGCCTTGTTGGTGAAGGTCAGGCCGAGGACCTGCTCGGGGGCGACCTGGCCGGTGCCCACCAGCCAGACCACGCGGGCCGCCATCACGGTCGTCTTCCCCGACCCGGCTCCGGCCACGATCACCTGCGGGGCGGGCGGCGCGGTGATGCAGGCCGTCTGCTCCGGGGTGAAGGGGATCCCGAGCAGTTCCTTGAGCTGTTCGGGATCGGTGATACGGGCGGGCACGTCGAAGAGGCTAGCGGCGGGCACTGACAACCGGTGCCCGGTTCACCTGCCGCAACCGGAGAAGCGCAGGTCGGCCCAGGTGGTGCAGTTCGTCACGCGGGCCACCGGGCTCGCTCGCCACCGGGCGGGCCGGCCCGGGTCACTCGACGACCTGGCGGCCTTCCGGCCGTGCGCTGCAGGAGGCGCGGAACGCGCAGTGGGTGCAGTGCTGCCCCGCCGTCGGCGTGAACCGCTCGTCGAGCACCTTCCCGGCGGCGGTGGCCAGCAGGTCACCGACCCACTCCCCCTCCAGCGGCTCCTGGGCCTGCACCTTCGGCAGGGTCTCCCCGCCGTCCCGCTTGGCCGCGCCCTGCCGCAGCTGGACCAGTTCGGCGCCGCCCGGCTCGGGCCGGTTGCCGTCGAAGGCGTCGTCGACGGCGCCTTCGCGGACGGCGAGCTGGTAGACGGCGAGCTGGGGATGGCGGGCCACCTCGGCGCCGGTGGGTGCCTGTCTGCCGGTCTTGAAGTCGACGACGTAGGCACGGCCCTCGCCGTCGGCCTCCACCCGGTCCATGGAGCCGCGGATGCGCACCTGGTGGCCGCCCGCGCTCAGCGTCACGTCGAAATCGTGCTCGCTGGCCACCGGTGTCCGGCCGGCACGGTCCAGGACGTGCCATTTCAGGAAGCGTTCGAGCGCCACGCGCGCGTTGTCCCGCTCCTGCCGCGACTTCCAGGGCGCGTCGAAGGCCAGGGCGTTCCAGACGGTCTCCAGGCGCTCCATGAGGACGGCGAGGTCGGCGGGCGTCCGGCCGGAGGCCACCTCGTCGGCCAGGACGTGCACCACGTTGCCGAAGCCCTGGGCGGCGCTGGCCGGGGCGTCCGCCTTGACCTCGCGGCCCAGGAACCACTGCAGGGCGCAGGTGTGGGCGAGCTGGTCGAGGGCGCTGCCGGAGAGCACGACCGGCTGGTCGCGGTCGCGCAGCGGAACCTTGCTCTCGGTCGGTTCGGCCATGCCCCACCACCGGTAGGGGTGCGCCGAGGGGACCAGCGGGCGGCCCTCCTCGTCGGCGAGGGCGGCGAGCCGGGCCAGACGGCGGGCGGCGGCCTCGCGCAGGGCGTCGGACACGCGCGGGTCCACGGTCGTGGCGCGCAGCTCGGCGACCAGGGCCGCGACGGACAGCGGTCGGCGGGGGCGGCCGGTGACGTCCCTGGGTTCGACACCGAGTTCGGTCAGGAAGCGTGAGGGCTGGTCGCCGTCGTCCGCGGGCGCCTTCACCGCGGTCACGACCAGGCGTTCACGCGCGCGCGTGGCGGCCACGTAGAAGAGCCGGCGCTCCTCGGCCAGCAGGGCGCCGGGGGTGAGCGGCTCGGCGAGACCGTCGCGCCCGATGCGGTCCGCCTCCAGCAGGGAGCCGCGGCGCCGCAGGTCCGGCCACAGCCCTTCCTGGACGCCCGCGACGACGACCAGGCGCCACTGGAGACCCTTGGAGCGGTGCGCCGTCATCAGGCGCACCGCGTCCGGGCGCACGGCACGCCGGGTGAGCGTGTCGGCGGCGATGTCCTGGGCTTCGACCTCCTCCAGGAAGTTCAGCGCGCCCCGGCCGCCGGTGCGCTCCTCCGCACGCGCGGCGGTCGCGAACAGCGCGCACACGGCGTCCAGGTCCCGGTCGGCGTTGCGGCCGGCGGCGCCGCCGCGCCGGGTGGCACGCTCCAGGCGCGCGGGCCACGGAGTGCCCTCCCACAGGTCCCACAGCGCCTCCTCGGCGGTACCGCCGCCCGCCAGGCGCTCCCTGGCCTTCCTGAGCAGCGCGCCGAGACGCTGGGCACCGCGCGCGTACGCGGGGTCGTGGGTCACCAGGCGTTCGGGTTCCGCCAGTGCCCGTGCGAGCAGGTCGTTCGAGGACGGGGGCAGGGGGTTGCCCGCGGCGCGCTCCTCCTCGCGCAGCGCGCGGCCGAGGCGGCGCAGGTCGGCGGTGTCCATGCCGGCGAGGGGCGAGGCCAGCAGGGCCAGCGCGGTTTCGGTGTCCAGCCAGCAGGGGCCGGCCTGCGCGGCGGTCCCGGCGGCGGCCGTCCGCGGGGCCTCCCGCGCCCCGGTGCGGCCGGGTCGCGCGGCAGCCACCGGGGCGGCGGGCTGTTCGATGCCCTGTTCAAACTGTTCGAGGCCCTGTTCCACGGACTGTTCGGCGGGCGCCGTCACGGCGCGCGGGGCCGCTTCGGCCGTCGCCACCGCGCGCAGTGCGGTCAGCAGCGGCGTGACCGCCGGTTCGTGGCGCAGCGGCAGGTCGTCGCCGTCGACGTCCAGCGGCACACCGGCGGCCGTCAGCGCGCGGCGCAGGGTCGGTATGGTGCGGGCGCCCGCGCGTACCAGTACGGCCATCTCGCCCCAGGGGACCCCGTCCTCCAGGTGGGCACGGCGCAGGATGTCGGCGATGTTGTCCACCTCGGTGCCCGCCGTCGGGTACGTGTGGACCTCGACGCGCCCGCCGTCCGTCACCGGGATCAGCTCCCGGTGGGCGCGGACCTTGTCGGCCGGGAGCCGGGTGAGGGGCATGCGCCGGGTGAGCAGGCGGGTGGCGGCCAGCAGCGCACCGCCGGAGCGGCGGGAGGTGCGCAGCACGGCGACGGGGGCGGGGCGGCCGTCCGCGCGGGGGAACGTCTGCGGGAAGTCGAGGATGCCGTTGACGTCCGCGCCCCGGAACGCGTAGATCGACTGGTCTGGATCGCCGAAGGCGAGCAGGGTCCTGCCGCCTCCCGCCATCGCGCGCAGCAGCCGTACCTGCGCCGGATCCGTGTCCTGGTACTCGTCCACGCAGACGACGTCGTACTGCGCGGCGAGCCGCTCGGCGACGTCGGGGCGGCCGGCGAGGAGCACCGCGCGGTGCACGAGTTCGGCGTAGTCGAGGACGCCCTGGAGGTCGAGGACGTCGAGGTACTCGGCGAGGAAGGCGGCGGCGGCCTGCCAGTCGGGGCGGCCGATGCGGCGCGCGAACGCCGCGAGCGCGTCGGGGCCCAGGCCCAGTTCCCGGCTGCGGGCGAGGACGGCGCGGACCTCGTCGGCGAAGCCGCGGGTGGTCAGGCAGGCGCGCAGTTCGTCGGGCCAGCGCACATGGGCCAGGCCCAGTCGTTCCAGGTCGACCTGGCCGGCCAGGAGGTCGCGGACGGTCACGTCCTGCTCGGGTCCGGACAGCAGCCGCAGCGGCTCCACGAACAGACCGGTGTCCTGGTGGGCGCGGACGAGGGCGTAGCAGAAGGAGTGGAAGGTGGTCGCCCGGGGCGCACGGGCCGCTCCGACCCGCTGGGCCATGCGGTCGCGCAGTTCCATGGCGGCCTTGCGGCTGAAGGTCAGCACCAGGATCCGCTCGGGGTCCTGTCCCCGGGCGATCCGTGCGGCCACGGACTCGACCAGGGTCGTGGTCTTGCCGGTGCCGGGGCCCGCGAGGACGAGCAGCGGACCGGCCCGGTGGTCAACCACGGCACGCTGGGCGGCGTCCAGTCGAGGGGGGTCAGGCCGGGCCGGCGGGGTACGCACCAGTCGGTAAGCGCCACGGTCCCCCTGCCGCACCTCGGGGTGCGGCAGGTGCCTGGTGGAGGAAGAGGAGCTCACGTGGTTCGCCGGTCCTGGTGGGTGTGCTGGGTTGGGTCGCGGCCGAGGCCGAGCGCCGTGGCCGCCGGGGAGGCCCGCCGGCCGCGGCGGGCGGTGGCCTCGGGGTGAGGGGGACACGCTCGGCCGACGCTACGCCCGCGCCCCCTGCGGAAGCGGGGCTTCCGCTGCTTCCCCCGGGCCGGGCCGCTCTCGTGGCCGCCCCCGGCGGACGCGGCGCGCGCCGCCGTCGCATGGGTCCCTCGATGCACGAACGTACGGCATTGCGCGGGCGTGCCGGGATTCGCTCGTACGGGTCCCGGGCTCCCCATCGGAGGGCCGGATGGCGGAAGCTGTCAGGTGTGACCCTGCGCACGTTCGCCGCCGTCGCCGTCCCAGCGGGCCCGCCGCATGTCGAGCCGGGGAAGGTGGCCCTCGGCCGTCCTGCCCGTCTGGCGCAGCGGCGTGCCCTCGGAGCGGTAGTGGGCGAGCGCTCTCAGTTCGTGCCCCGGGAGCAGGACGCCGTCCGCGCGGACGACCCGCCACCAGGGGACGGCTCCGCCGTAGAGCGCCATGACGCGGCCCACCTGGCGGGGCCCTCCCTCCTCCAGCCACTCGGCGACGTCCCCGTACGTCATGACGCGGCCGGCGGGGATGCCCTCGGCGACCTCCAGGACCCGCTCGGCGTACTCGGGCAGCGCCCCGGGCGCGCCGGGGCTGCCGTCGTCCGCAAGGCTCACTTCGCTCATCCCACCCATCCTGCCCCATGCCACCGACAGTGCGGCCGGGCCGTCACCCGCCGTGAGCCTCGCTCCAGGGCGGCGGTTCCGGCAGACTGTCGGACCCGCATATGCACCCTGATGCCCCCGTGTGTCGGTGGGGCATGCCACCATCACGGGGGCGGTGACCGGTGATACGAGACCAAGAAGAGACCATGAAGCAGCAGGGTGTGCACCCCGACGACGCGGAGGGCACCTCTGGGGTCTCGTCGCGCCCTGACACCGGTGCCGCGGACCGCGCGAAGGAAACGGGCCGCGGCACGGACACGAGCCGCGCCGACGGCCCGCGCGGCGGGGGCGGCCCGCGCGGCGGCGACGACACGGGCAGCTCTGGCGGCCCGGGCGGCGCGGGCCGTCCGGCTCCCCGGGGTCCCGGCGAGGAGCCCTCCGCGGCGGACGAGCAGCCCGCCGACGACCCGGGCGGGCGTCCCGCCGGCGACTCGGGCGGGCGTTCCGGCGGAAAGGCCGACCGGCGTCCCGGTGGGGCGGCGGACGAGTTGCCCGCCGTGGACGAGCCGCCCGCCGGGGGTGCGGACCAGGAGCCCGGCGAGAGCGCCGACGTGGCGCACATCGACGAGGTGGAGGGCGACGAACCGCTGCTCCCCGCGCGCGTGCACCGTCCCTCCGACCTGATGCGGCTGCTGGTGGGCGTGCTCGCCGTGGTCGTCCTGCTCGCCGTCGCCGCGTTCGCGCACGGCACGACCTCCGGCCTCGAACAGGACATCAACAAGGGCACGGGCCAGGCCCCCGACTTCCTCATCAAGATCGCCGGACTGGTGTCCAGCATCGCGATCCTGCTGGTGCCGGTGGCGTTCGCGATCGAACGGCTGATCAAACGCGACGGGCTGCGGATCGCCGACGGCGTCCTCGCGGCGGTCCTCGCGCACGGGGTGACCCTCGCCACCGACCTGTGGGTGGCCAAGGCGGCACCGGGCTCCATCCAGGACGCCCTCACCCAGCCGTCCCCCGGCAACCTGCACGCGCTGACCGACCCGGTGCACGGCTACCTCGCCCCGGTCATCGCGTACATGACGGCCGTCGGCATGTCCCGCAGACCTCGCTGGCGCTCGGTGCTGTGGATCGTTCTGCTGCTCGACGCGTTCTCCATGCTGGTCACCGGGTACACGACACCGTTCTCGATCATCCTGACGGTCCTGATCGGCTGGTCCATCGCCTACGGCACCCTGTACGCGGTCGGCTCACCGAACGTCCGTCCCACCGGCCGGACCCTGATGGCGGGGCTGCAGACCGTCGGCTTCCGCCCGGTGAGCGCGGCCCGCCAGGAGGCGGCCGAGACGACCGCCGACAACGGGGACCGCGGCCGGCGCTACTTCGTCACCCTGGAGGACGGCCCGCCGCTGGACGTCACGGTCGTCGACCGCGAACAGCAGGCACAGGGCTTCTTCTACCGGCTGTGGCGCAACATCACGCTGCGCGGGTTCGCCACCCGCAGCAGCCTGCAGTCGTTGCGGCAGGCCCTGGAGCAGGAGGCCCTGCTCGCCTACGCGGCCATCGCCGCCGGCGCCAACGCGCCCAAGCTGATCGCGACCTCCGAGCTGGGCCCCGACGCCGTGATGCTCGTCTACGAGCACACCGGCGGGCGCACGCTCGACTCGCTGGCGGACGAGGAGATCACCGACGAACTGCTGCGCCACGCCTGGCACCAGGTGCGGGCGCTGCAGTCCCGGCGCATCGCGCACCGCAGGCTGGCGGGTGACGCGATCGTGGTGGATCGTTCCGGCAAGGTGATCCTGACCGACCTGCGCGGCGGCGAGATCGCCGCGGGCGACCTGCTGCTGCGCATGGACGTCGCCCAGTTGGTCACGACGCTCGGCCTGCGGGTGGGCGCCGAGCGCGCGGTCGCCTCGGCGGTCGACGTCCTGGGGCCGGACGCGGTCGCCGACTGTCTGCCCATGCTCCAGCCGATCGCCCTGACCCGCTCCACCCGCGCCACCCTGCGCAGACTGGCGCGGGAGCGGGCGCAGCGGGAGCGCGACGCCGTCCTGGAGGCGTCCCGGCAGGCCAAGCAGGCACGCCTGGAGCACGCCGCCCAGGGGGCCGGGGCGCCGACCGGTGTCGTCCTGGAGAAGACGGACCGGAAGCAGGACAAGAAGGCCGAGCGGGCCGAGGCGCGCGCGGAGAAACGGGCCATCGACGAGGCCCTGGAGGAGGCCCGCGAAGAGGACCTGCTGACGCAGATCCGCCACCAGGTGCTGCGGATCAGGCCGCAGGCCCCGGTCGAACCGGCCCGGCTGGAGCGCGTACGGCCGCGGACGCTGATCAGCTTCATCGCCGGTGCCATCGGCGCGTACTACCTGCTGACGCAGCTCACGCACATCGAGTTCAACACGCTGTTCGCCCACGCCCAGTGGGGCTGGCTGGCCGCGGCGGTGCTGTTCTCGGCGCTCAGCTACGTCGCGGCGGCGATGGCGCTGCTGGGGTTCGTGCCGGAGCGGGTGCCGTTCGTGCGGACGGTGGCCGCCCAGGTCGCCGGGTCGTTCGTGAAGATCGTGGCACCGGCCGCGGTCGGCGGTGTGGCCCTGAACACGCGCTTCCTGCAGCGGGCCGGCGTGCGCCCTGGGCTCGCGGTGGCGAGCGTCGGGGCGTCCCAGCTGTTCGGGCTCGGCTGCCACATCCTGATGCTGCTGTCCTTCGGCTACCTGACGGGCACGGAGAAGACACCGTCGCTGTCGCCGTCCCGGACGGTCATCGCCGGACTGCTGACGGTCGCGGTGCTCGTCCTGGTGGTCACCTCGGTGCCGTTCCTGCGGAAGTTCGTGGTCACGCGCGTGCGGTCACTGTTCGCGGGAGTGGTGCCGCGCATGCTGGACGTGCTCCAGCGGCCGCAGAAGCTCGTCACCGGCATCGGCGGCATGCTGCTGCTGACCGCCTGCTTCGTGATGTGCCTGGACGCCTCCATCCGGGCGTTCGGCGACGAGTCGACCTCGCTGAGCATCGCGAGCGTGGCCGTGGTCTTCCTCGCCGGCAACGCGCTCGGCTCCGCCGCCCCGACCCCGGGCGGCGTGGGCGCGGTCGAGGCCACGCTGACCGTCGGCCTGATCGCCGTGGGGCTGCCCAAGGAGGTGGCGGCGCCCGCGGTGCTGATGTTCCGGCTGCTGACGCTGTGGCTGCCGGTGCTGCCGGGGTGGCTGGCCTTCAACCATCTGACGCGCAAGGGCTCCTTGTAGGAGGGCCCGGGGCACCTGGCCCCCGCTCCCCCTGACCGCGCGGGCCTCGGATACCCCCGGACGGCCCGCGTCCCGCGCGGGAGGGCGTACGCGGCGTGAGGATGGAGTCATGCAGAACCCGCGCGGACTGCGCGCAGCCGCCCTGACCGCAACCGCCGTGCTGCTGGCCGCCCTGGCGGCGGGCTGCGGCGGCGACGGTTCCCAGAACACCCACGGGAACCTGGCGGCCCAGAAGCTGGACTGGAGGGACTGCCCGCCCCCGTCCGCGGCCGAGGGCGGCGGCTCCGCCCCCACCCCGCTGCCCGACGGCGCCAGCTGGCAGTGCGCCACCATGAGGGCGCCGCTGGACTGGAACAGCCCCAGGGGCGACACGATCGGCATCGCACTGATCCGGGCCAGGGCCGACGGGCCCGGCCGGCGCATCGGTTCGCTGATCTTCAACTTCGGCGGTCCGGGCGGCTCCGGCGTGAGCACGCTGCCCTCCTTCGCACAGGACTACGCCAAGCTCCGCACCCGTTACGACCTGGTCAGCTTCGATCCGCGCGGGGTGGGGCGCAGCGCGGCCGTGCGGTGCGAGAGCGACGCGCAGCTCGACCAGTACTTCCAGCAGGACGCGACGCCCGACGACGCCGCCGAGCGGGCGGCCTACCTGAAGAACACCGAGCAGTTCAACGCGGACTGCGAGAAGAACTCCGCGAGGATCCTGCCGCATGTGCGCACGACCGACGCGGCCCGGGACATGGACCTCATGCGGCAGGTCCTCGGCGACTCGCGGCTCCACTACTTCGGCATCTCGTACGGGACGGAACTGGGCGGCGTCTACGCCCACCTCTTCCCCGGCCACGTGGGCCGCGCCGTGCTCGACGCCGTCGTCGATCCCACGCAGACGCCCGAGCAGAGTTCGCTCGGACAGGCCAGGGGTTTCCAGCTGGCCATGGACAACTTCGCGCACGACTGTGTCTCGAAGAGTTCCCCGTGCCCCCTCGGCAGCTCGGCCCAGGACGTCGAGAACCGCGTCGCCGCACTCCTCAAGAAGCTCGACGCCGCTCCGATCCCCGGTATCTTCCCCCGGCAGCTGACCCAGACGGCCGCGACCAACGGCATCGCCCAGGCCCTGTACTCCAAGGACCTGTGGGAACCGCTCACCGAGGGACTGCAGCAGGCCTACGCCGGTGACGGCCGGATCCTCATGCTGCTGTCCGACGCGATGAACGGCCGCAGCCAGAACGGCGAGTACAGCAACCTCACCGCGGCGAACGTGGCCATCAACTGCGCCGACGAGAAGCAGCGTTACGACCCGGCGTACGTGCAACGGAAGCTGCCGCAGTTCCGGGCCGCCTCCCCGTTGTTCGGGGACTTCCTGGCCTGGGGCATGCTCAGCTGCAGGCACTGGGCGGTGCCCGGTGCGGCCGACCGCCCCGACGTGAGCGCGCACGGTTCGGCGCCGATCCTCGTCGTGGGCAACACCGGCGACCCGGCCACGCCGTACGAGGGCGCGAAGAAGATGGTGGACGCGCTGGGCCAGGGTGTCGCGGTGGAACTGACCTACAAGGGCCAGGGGCACGGCGCCTACAACAGCGGGAACAAATGCGTGCAGAACGCGGTGAACGGCTACCTGCTCGACGGGAAGGTACCGGCGGCGGGCACAGTGTGCTCGTAACCGCCCGTGCCGACCGGCAACGACGGAAGCCCACGGCATCTGAGCAGTTCAGAGCCGTGGGCTTCGTCAGTCTCGCTGGTCGGCGAGACCCTTGATCAGTAGACCGGCTTGTGCGGTTCGATCTGGTTGACCCAGCCGATCACGCCACCGCCGACGTGCACGGCGTCCGCGAAGCCGGCGGACTTCAGCACCGCGAGGACTTCCGCACTGCGGACACCCGTCTTGCAGTTCAAGACGATCTTCTTGTCCTGCGGGAGGCCCTCCAGGGCGGTGCCCATCAGGAACTCGTTCTTCGGGATCAGGCGGGCGCCCGGGATGGAGACGATCTCGAACTCGTTCGGCTCGCGGACGTCGATGATCTCGATGCTCTCGCCGTCGTCGATCCACTCCTTGAGCTGCTTGGGAGTGATCGTGGAGTCGGCCGCCGCCGCCTGGGCCTCCTCGGAGACGACGCCGCAGAAGGCCTCGTAGTCGATGAGTTCCGTGACGGTCGGGTTCTCGCCGCACACCGCGCAGTTCGGGTCCTTGCGGACCTTGACCTGGCGGTACTGCATCTCCAGGGCGTCGTAGATCATCAGGCGGCCGACGAGCGGCTCGCCGATGCCCGCGAGGAGCTTGATCGCCTCGTTGACCTGGATGGAGCCGATGGACGCGCAGAGCACGCCCAGGACACCGCCCTCGGCGCAGGAGGGAACCATGCCGGGGGGCGGGGGCTCCGGGTAGAGGCAGCGGTAGCAGGGACCGTGCTCGGACCAGAACACGGAGGCCTGGCCGTCGAAGCGGTAGATCGAACCCCACACGTACGGCTTGTTCAGCAGCACGCACGCGTCGTTGACCAGGTAGCGGGTCGCGAAGTTGTCCGTGCCGTCGACGATCAGGTCGTACTGGCTGAAGATGTCCATCACGTTGTCGGCCTCGAGCCGCTCCTCGTGAAGGACCACGTTCACGTACGGGTTGATGCCCTTGACGGTGTCACGCGCGGACTCGGCCTTGGAGCGGCCGATGTCGGACTGGCTGTGGATGACCTGGCGCTGCAGGTTCGACTCGTCGACCTCGTCGAACTCCACGATGCCGAGCGTGCCGACGCCCGCGGCGGCCATGTACATCAGCGCCGGCGAGCCCAGGCCGCCGGCGCCCACACAGAGCACCTTGGCGTTCTTCAGCCGCTTCTGCCCGTCCATCCCCACATCGGGGATGATCAGGTGGCGGGAGTACCTGCGGACCTCGTCTACGGTGAGCTCATCAGCTGGCTCGACCAGGGGTGGCAGCGACACGGGGACTCCGTTGGTCGGTCAATCACTACGGTTGTTCTCCCCGTAACACTGCCACGGCCTTCTTCATTCCGAGACTCCCGTTCCGACCTGCGAGACGATGTCGTCCCAGTAGCCGGGCAGGGTCTCCCAGGGGTCGCTCCGGCCGCCGTGGTCCGTGCGGTCGGTGAACCAGATCGTCGCCGCGCCCTGCCAGCGGGCCACGCGCAGCGCCTCGTCGAGGTGACCGCGCGGCACCCCGTGCACGAAGTGGCAGAAGCGCTCGGGCGGGTGGTCGGCGGTCCATTCGGCGGCTTGCGAGAAACGGTAGTCGCTCCAGGACCCGCTGAAGGTGACCAACTGGTCGGCGGTCTCGGCGTAGCCCGGGTGGGGGTGGGTGCCGTGGCCGAGGACCACATGGGCGTCGGCGCGCAGCGCGCGCAGGGAGGTGATCGTGCGGCGGGTCTCGGGCAGTCCTTCGCGGGTGGCGGGGCAGCGGTCCAGGAAGAAGCCGTCGACCTGGTACCACTCGAGGTAGCGGTGCGCGTCGGCGATCAGTTCGGTCCGGGGCCGGGTGCCCTGGGCGCTGCCGATCCGCCCGAGGACCCGGACGCCCGCGTTGCGCAGGCGTCCGGCCGCGTCGAGGCAGTGGGGGTCGGGCTGTACGCCGGGGCCGCCGGCGACGTCGAGGACGGCCCAGTGCAGGGGCGCGCCGGGCCGGGTGAGCGCGTTCCACTCGGCCGGGGCGAGCAGGGGGTGCGCGCATCCGGGGACGCCGAGGCCGGTGCGCACTCCGGTGCCGGACGTCCTGGTCCGAAGGCCGGTCAGATACGGCATGCGGCCTCCATCCAGATGTCGGCGAGGGATTCCTCGAGGCTGATACGGGGGCGCCAGCCGAGCCGGTCGCGTGCGGTGCGCACGTCGGCCTGCTGCCAGCCGCCGCAGCCGTCGGGGTACGGGTACGCGAGGGGCGCCGCGTGGTCCGGGTCGGTGCGGGGGTGGCCGATGACGGGCCGGAGGTGGCCGCCGGGCGGCCCGTCGAGTTCGTGGAGGGCACCGCCGTACCCGGCCACCCGGGCCAGGACGGACGCGGCGTCGCGCAGCCGGACGGCGCGGCCCGACCCGATGTTGATGACGCCCTGGGCGGCCGAGAGGGAGGCGGCGTGCACGGCACGGGCCACGTCGCGGACGTCGACGAAGTCGCGCTGGGCGGCCAGACCGCCGAGTTTGAGGTCGCCGTCGCCGGACTGCATGGCGCGCCGCATGGCTTCGGCGAGGCGGCCGAGCGGCGAACCGGCCGGGGTGCCGGGCCCGGCGGGCGAGAAGACCCGGAGCACGACGGCGTCGAGTCCGGAGCCGAGGACGAGTTCGGTCGCCGCGAGCTTGCTGACCCCGTACGGGCCGCCGGGGCGGGGCACCGCGTCCTCCGCGGTGGAGGAGCCGGGCTGGCTGGGGCCGTACTCGGCGCCGCAGCCGATCTGCACCAGGCGGGCACCGCATCCGCTGCGCCGCAGTGCCTCGCAGACGGTGGCGACGGCGACGGTGTTGTGCCGGGTGAGTTCGCGGGCGCCGCCGCGGGTGGCGCCGGCGCAGTTGATGACGACACCGGGGTGGACGGCGTCGAGGAAGCGGGTGAGCGCTCCGGGACTGCCCGTGGCGAGGTCGAAGCGGACGTCGGCGTCGTCACCGCGGCCGAGCGCGGTGAGCTGGACGGCCGGGTCGGCGAGCAGGCGGTCGGCGACGAAACGGCCGAGGTATCCGGTTGCTCCGATCAGCAGAACCCTCATCGGGCGGCTCCCGGGGTGTGCGCTCCGGTGGCTCCGGATGCTCCGGACGCTCCGGATCGGGCGGTGGTCATCTGGTGTTCTCCTTCAGGGGGGTGGTGCGGTGGGCTCCGGCTGCGCGGCCGGGCGCCCGTGGTCCGCCCGCGGCCGGTTCCGCCTGCGGCTCCGGTCCGGTGCGGTCGCGTGGGGGGGTGCGCCGGGGGTGCAAGGCGCGCGCGGCTGCCGGGGCGCGCCCGGGGGTGTGCCGCGGGCGGACGCGGGTGGCGGGGGCCGGTCCGGCGCCCGTCACGGCTGTGTCCCGGTGGGCGCGTGGGCCGATGCCCTGGTCAGGGTGCGGGCCGCGTGCACCAGGAGGGCCGTGGCCGCGGCTGCGCAGGCGAGCGCCGGGACACTGCCCGGTCCCCAGGCGGTCAGGAGGGTGTCGACCGGGACGGCGAGGGGGTCACAGCCCGGCAGACGGCCGGCGAAGACGCTCGCCTGGGCCGTCACCTCCGCCCAGGCGGCGGCGCCGAGGGCGACGGCCGGGGCGTGGGTGAAGCCGTGCGTGGTGAGGAGGCGTGCGAGCAGCAGCAGGGCGCCCAGGGGGAGGGTCTGGGCGAGGCCGGCGGGCTCGTGCAGGACCCTGCCGCAGACCGCGAGCAGCACGGCCAGAGCGCACAGGAACCCGGCGAACACCGCGAGGAGCAGAGGCCGTACGGAGGCGGCGAACTCGTCCAGGCCGCGGCTGACCGTCAGTCTGCGCCGGGCGCGCACCGCGAAGAGGTGCGCCGCCCAGCACGCCGGGGCGCAGGCGAGGGCGAGCGCCAGGACGGGGACGGTGGTCAGCGGCCAGGGGCCGGTCGCGGTGCCGTCGGGCAGTTCGTCGGGGCCGCCCCCGACGGCCGCGCCCAGCAGGCCGTCGCCGAGGACGGCGTAGACGAGCAGCCAGCACGTCCAGGCGCGGGCGCCGGGAGACCGGAGACCGGTCGTCCGGCCGGGGCCGCGGGAGCTGAGCGGGCCGCGGCGGAGCAGGGCGCGCACGGCCAGGGCCACGGACAGTGCGCCGATCGCGGCCACCGCCGGACGGATGCGGCCGGCCGTCAGGTGCAGTCCGGCCACCGTCGCCGCGCCGAGGGCACCGGGCAACAGGCTGAGCACGATCCAGCCGGCTCCCGCACGGGGCTCGTCGCGGTGCTCGGGGCGAGACGGTGCCGGTGTCCCGGTGCCGCGGGCGATGCGGGCGTACATCTCCTCGGCGAGGGAGAAGACGTCGCGGTGGCGGAAGCGGGCGGCCGTTCGGTCGGTGACGCCGTGCGCCTCGAGTCCGGCGGCGATCTCCAGCGGGTCGACGGCGCGTTCGCACAGCTCGCGGTGGCGGTGCAGCAGGGTCCTGACCGGGTCGGCGGCGCCACGGCGGGGGGTGGGGGTCGCGGCGGGGGCCCGGTCGCGGTGCAGGACCGTGCCACGCCCGTGTCCGCGCGTCCCGCCGTGCGCCGCCGAGCCGCCGACGTCACCACGACGGCCTCCCGGCACGGCGCCTCCCTGCCCGGCACCGTCTCCGTGGCCCACACCGTCTTCCGGCACGGCGCCGGCCGCGTGGCCGACCCCGCCTTCCGGCGCGGCACCGTCTCCCAGCGCGGCAGCCCAGCCCTGGCCGACACCGCCTCCCACCGCGGCGCCGCCCGCGTGGCCGACCCCGCCTTCCGGCGCGGCACCATCTCCCAGCGCGGCAGCGCATCCCTGGCCGCCACGGCCCCCGCCTGCGTGCCCGGGGCGGGCAGTGCCCGGTGGGGTGGCGGGGCGGGCGGGACCGTCGAGACCGGTGTCGTGGGGCGCCCGCTCCTCCGCCGCTGCGCCCGGCCCCTCCCCCGGCGGCCGGCCGTCGGTGCCGCGCCGCGGCGCCCGGGCCGCGGGGGGCCGCAGCAGCCACTGCCGCGATTCGGCGTTCCAGGCGCCGGGGTTCGCCGGGATGGCCGGCGGGTGGGGTTCTCTCGGGGTGGTCATCGGGCGGCCTCCGGGGCCGGGGCGGGGTGCTGGGTGCGGGAGGCGGCGGCCACGGCCCAGGCGGGGCCGCCGTGCCGGCCCGGTGAGGGGGCCGCGGTCGCGGCCCCGGCGCCGGTCGCGGCCGTGGGGGCCGGACCGGTCCAGCGGCCGGGGAGGCGGGACTCGGCGGGGGCGGCGAACGGAAGGGGCTCACCGGAGTCGTCCAGGACGACCCGCCGGACCGGGCACCGCGCGACGATCTCCAGGTAAATGCCGTGAAATGCCGCGATGTTCTGCTCGACGGTGAACAGTTCGAGGGCACGGGCGCGGGCGGCGGCCCCCAGGCGCGCACGGCGCTCCGGGTCGCGCAGCAGTGCCACGCACGCCTCGGCGAGCGCCCGCGGATTGCGCGGGGGCACGACCAGGCCGGTGCCGCCGACGACCTCGACGACCGCGCCGACGTCCGTGGAGACCGTCACGCACCCGGAGAACATCGCCTCCACCAGGCCGGCCGGGAACCCCTCGACGACGCTGGACAGGACGATCACGGCACCCGGGGCGTAGGCGTCGGCGAGGGTCGGTGCCTCCGGGCCGCCGACCTCCTCGAAGGAGACCGGGTTCTCGCCGACGGTGTGCGGGCCCTCGGCCTCGTCCGGGAAGAGCTGGGCGGCCAGCGCCTTGCAGTGCCCCAGGTAGGCGGCGGCCTCGGGACCGCCGGGCGGGGCCGTGCACACGATCCGCAGCCGTGCCCGCGGCTGTGCCCAGCGGACCTCCGCGAAGGCGTGCAGCAGGGACACCAGGTCCTTGGCGGGTTCGATGCGGCCGACCCACACCAGCGTGTCCTCGGCGGCCGCCTGCGGCGGGGCACCGCCTCCGGTCTCCGCGCCCTCGCCGGCCTCGGCGAACGCGGTGGCGTCCATGCCCGGGTGGACGGTGCGCAGCCTGGCGGGATCGGCGCCGCAGCGCTCCTGCCAGCGGCGGGTGTGGGCGTTGCCGTGGGTGAGGAGGGCGGCCTGCCGGTAGACCTCCGTGACGAGCCGGCCGTGGAAGGCGGCGAGCAGGGCGCGGGCGGCCGGGGCGGTTCCGTCGGCGGCGGAGGTCAGGTAGTGCGAGCGCAGCGGTACGCCGTACTCGGTGACCAGGACAGGGACGCCGCAGAAGTGGCGCGCGAGCAGGCCGGGCAGGGCCGCGGTACCGCCGCCCGCGGAGTGGCAGAGGTCGGCGGCGCCCAGGCCGTCGTCGTCGTACCAGTCGAGCGAGAGGGGGCGCAGGGAGTGCTCCAGGCGCGCGGCCACGGTGAGGAGATCGGGTACGCGCGCCTCACGCGCGGCGCGTGAGGCACCGGGTGCGCGGCAGGCGTGCTCCAGCGCGCGGACGGCGGTCTCCGAGCGGAGCGCGCCCGCCAGTCCGCCCGTGTCGCGGGCCAGTTCCGCGAGCCCGTACAGCGCGCCGGCGAAACGGTCCGCCTCGCCGTCCCGGCGCTCCGGGAAGCCCAGGTCACCGGGGCCGGGGCCGCTCGCCGCGCCCAGCACGGCCGCCAGTTCCCCGTAGCACTCGGCGAAGCGCCGGCGCGCACGGCGCCCGAGCCGCACGCCGTCGTCCTCCGCGGCCCACAGGGGGGCCGTACGGACCCGGCTGACGTGCCGGGGCAGCGGAACCCAGCCCTCGTCCTCCTGCCGGCGGCTCCGGCTGAGCGCGTAGAGGTCGAACTCGTGCTGCCCGAGCCCGCGCACGAGCCGTTCGCACCAGAGTCCGGCGTCACCGCCCACATACGGGTAGCCACCCTCCGTCACCAGTCCGATGCGCACGCGTGCACCCCCGTTCTCTCCCGTGTGGAGAGCCGCCGTCGCACCGGCGGCTCGCAGCGGGACGAACGTATGCGGACATGCCGGTGGCGCGACGGACGGTTGTCCATCGCGCCACCAGAAGGGGTGAACGGTCGTGACTTTCCCGTGCGGACGGCGTTTCGCCGCGCTAGGAGATCAGCAGGAGATCACCCGGGCAGGCTTCGTCAGACCGCGGCCAGCTCCCGCCGCTGGGCCCGGCGCCGGGCGGCGGCCCCGGGGTCGAGCGCCGGTACGGCAGCCAGGAGTTGCCGGGTGTAGGGGTCCCGCGGGGTGTCGTAGACCTCTGCCGCCGGGCCCTCCTCGACGATCCGGCCCCGGCGCATCACCGCGACCCGGTCGCTGACCTGGCGCACCACGGCGAGGTCGTGGGCGATGAAGACCAGCGCGATCCCGAGGTCCCGCTGCAACTCGCCGAGCAGGGCGACCACCTGTGCCTGTGTGGTGACGTCGAGCGCGGAGACGGGCTCGTCGCACACGATCACGCGCGGGTCGGCCGCGAGCGCCCGCGCGATGCCGACGCGCTGGCGCTGTCCGCCGCTGAACTCGTGCGGGTAGCGGTCGTGGTGCGCCCCGTCGAGCCCCACGCGCTCCAGCAGTTCGCCCACGCGCCGCCGGATACGCTGCTCGTCCCGCTCCCCCCGCGCCCGCAGGGGGTCCGCGACGGACTCGCCCACGCTGCGGCGCGGGTTGAGGGAGGAGACGGGGTCCTGGAAGACCATCTGCACGGCCGGGTTCACACCGGCCCCGGCACGGCCCTCGAACCGGACCTCGCCCGCCGTCGGCTCCAGGAGTCCGACCAGCATGCGGCCCAGCGTGGTCTTGCCGCTTCCGCTCTCGCCCACGACGCCCAGGGTCTCGCCCCGGCGCACGGTCAGGGACACGCCGTCCACGGCCGCGAACGCCCGCCTGCCGCGCCCGAACTCGCGCCGCAGCCCGCTCGCCTCCAGAACGACCTCGGCGGCCAAGGCACCCTCAGCGGCACCGCCACTCGCAGCGGCCCCGACCGCAACGACGCCAACCGCGACACCGCCACCGACCCCTGCGGCCCCGGCAGCCCCGGTCACCTCAGCACCAGAAGCCCCAGCCGCCCCGGTCACCTCACCGCCGGCCGCCCCAGCGGCCCCCGCAGCCCCGGTCACCTCAGCCCCGGCCACCGAGGACGCACCCGGGGACACCCGTACGTCCTCGCCACGCGCCCCCGCCTCTCCGCGCGCCCGGCCCGCGCCACCGTGTCCCGCGCCCCCGCCGTCCAGGCGCGGCACCGCGGCCAGCAGTTCCCTGGTGTACTCGGCGGCCGGCGCGCCCAGGACCCCGGCGACCGGCCCGTGCTCCACGGCGCGCCCGTGCCGCATGACCAGTACGTCCTCGACGCTCTCGGCGGCGACGCCCACGTCGTGGGTGACGAGGAGCAGGCCCATCCCGGTCTCCTCGCGCAGCGTGTGCAGCAGGTCCAGGATCTGGGCCTGCACGGTCACGTCGAGCGCGGTGGTCGGTTCGTCCGCGATCAGCAGCTCGGGGGCGCACGCCAGCGCCATCGCGATCAGGGCGCGCTGGCGCATGCCACCGCTGAACTCGTGCGGACGGGAACGCGACCGCCGCGCCGCGTCGGGGATCCCGACCCGGTCCAGCACCTCCACGGCACGCGCGCGTGCCGCGCGCCGTGACGCACGCGCGTGCGTGCGGTACACCTCGGCGATCTGGTCACCGATGGCGTAGTACGGGTCCAGGGAGGAGAGCGGGTCCTGGAAGACCATGGCGGCCTTCCCGCCGCGCAGCCGCCGCAGTTCCTCCTCGGAGGCGGAGCGCACATCGGTGCCGGCCACCCGGACCGACCCGCCCACCCGCGCCCCGGTGCCGCGGTGCAGCCCCAGCAGGGCGGAGGCCACCGTGGACTTGCCCGAGCCGGACTCGCCGACCAGGGCCAGCGCACCGCCCCGGGGCAGCCGGAAGGAGAGCCCGTCCACGGCCCGCAGCGTCCCGAAGTCGACGCTCAGGTCCGTCACCTCGACGAGGGCCGTCCCGGCGGCCGGGCCAGCGGGGTCGGCGGCGCCGGTCAGGTTCATGGGGCTCATGCGAGTACCACCCGTCGGTCGGCCACCGCGAACAGGACGTCCGCGACGGCGTTGGCGATGACCACGAAGAAGCCGATGACCAGGACCATGCCGACGACCACCGGCAGGTCGACGACGTTCACCGCGTGCACCAGTTCCTGGCCGATGCCGGGCAGGCCGAAGAGAGTCTCGGTGAGCACCGCGCCGCCGACCGCCGAGCCGACGTTGTTGGCGTTCAGCGCGATGACCGGTGCCAGGGCGCCGCGCAGGGCGTGCCGCCCCACGATCGACCGCTCGCCCACGCCGTACGCCCGGAAGGTGCGGATGTGGTCCTCGGCGAGGGTCTCCAGCATCGACGCCCGGGTCATGCGGGCGAAGGTCGCGGCCTCGATCAGGGCGAGCGACAGCCAGGGCAGCAGCAGGTTCCACGCCCACTGCTCGGGATCGTCGGTGAGGTTCACGTACTGCGGGAAGGGCAGCCACTGGAACTCGCCGCAGACGACGATCATCAGGATCAGGCCGATGACGAAGACGGGTGTGGCCGTGCCCGCGAGCGTGACGGCGGTGAGCACCCGTTCGGAGAGCCGGCCGCGCCGCCAGGCGGAGAGCACGCCGGTGCCCACGCCCAGCAGGAGCCACAGCACCATCGCGCCGAACACGAGGGACAGGCTCACGGGCAGCTTGGTCAGGATGATGCTCAGGACCTGCCGGCCGGTCTGGTAGGAGACACCGAGGCAGGGTGCCGAGCAGTGCTCGACGGACGTGCCGGTCGAGTAGTCCTGGCCGGCGACGAGCCCCTGGAGGAAGTGCCAGTAGCGCAGGGAGAGCGGGTCGTCCAGCCGCAGTTGCTGGGCGACCTGGTGCACCTGTTCCGGCGAGCAGCGCGGCCCGCAGGTGATCTGGGCGACGTTGCCGGGGGTGACGTAGAAGACGACGTAGACGATCACCGAGATGGCGAAGAGGGTGATCAGCGCGCCGAGGGCGCGGCGCAGCACGAATCCTCCGAGTCCGCCGAAGGCGCTCATGCGGTGCTCTCCTTGCGTGCTTCCCCGGGCGGGGTCGCGGTCTGTGCGCCGGGCCCCGGACCGGCGTCCGTGCCGCTCTCGCGCCGGCGGCCGGTGCCGATGCGCAGGCGGGAGGCGGCGCGCGGGTCGAGGGCCGTGCGGACGCCGTCGCCGAGGACGGTCAGGGCCACCACGGTCACGAAGAGGGCGCCCGCGGGGAGCATCAGGTACTGCGGCGCCGCCTGGTACCAGACGTCGGCGGCGGTCAGCATCTGCCCCCAGGACGGGGTGGGCGGCTTCACGCCGACGCCGAGGAAGGACAGGGCCGCCTCGACGGAGATGTTGGCGGGGACGAGCAGGGCGGCGTAGGTGATGACGGGGGCCGCGAGGCCCGGCAGCAGCTCGCGCCGGGCGATGCGCACGGTGCCCCAGCCGCTGAGCCGGGCGGCGGCGACGTGGTCGAGGCCCTTGAGGGTGAGGGTCTGGGCGCGCACGATCTTGGCGATGTTGCCCCAGGCGATCAGGCCGATGACGAGGGTGACCAGGACCGGCCGCGGGAAACTCGACGGCACGACCGCCAGCAGCGCCAGCGCCATGATCATCAACGGCATGGAGACGATGATGTCGGTGGCCCGGCTGAGCAGTTGGTCGACCCAGCGGTTGCCGAGCGCGGCGGTGACACCGACCGCGACCCCGATGGCGATCTGGATGAGGGTGGCGGCGAGCGCCACGCCCAGGGAGACCCGGGCGCCGTAGACCAGACGGGCGAACAGGTCGCGTCCGGTCTGCGGTTCGACCCCGAGCCAGTGGTGGGCGCCGGCCCCGCCGAAGGAACCGATGGGCACGCCGCCGCGCGCGGAGTCGACGAGGTCCGGGTGGTAGGTGGTGGGGTCCTGGCCCTCCAGCGCTGTGAGCAGCGGCGCGGCGAGCGCCACGAGGACGAGCAGCGCGACGACGGCCGCCGCGACGAGGGCGGCGCGCTGCGCACGCAGCCGCCGCCAGAACTGACGGGCCCCCGAGGCCGCCGGGACGGGTGTGTCCGTCCCGGCGGCCGGGGAGGCGGCAAGTACCTCGCTCACGGCGTCACTTCACCGCGACCTGGGAGATGTCCAGCACACCGGTCCAGTCGCTGATCACGATGTTCTTGACGTCCTTGCCGTACAGGCGCTTGTAGACGGGGTGGAACAGCGGCACGGTCAGCGCCTGCTCGCCGATCTTCTTGTCCAGGGCGCCCCAGCGTGCGGCGGCGGCGTCCAGGTCGGTCAGCTTGTTGATCGCGTCGATCTCGTCGTCGACGGACTTGTCGTCCAGCTGGCCGCTGTTGAAGTTGGCGCCGTCCTTCACGATCTGGCGTCCGTCGAAGATCGGGGCCAGGAAGGGGCCGCCGGAGGGCCAGTCGGCGCCCCAGTGGGCCAGGAAGAAGCCCGGCTCGGTCTTCACGTTCTGGGTCTTGTCCGAGTAGTCGTTCTTCTCCAGCCCCTGGAGCCTGACCGTGATGCCGGCCTTCTTCAGCGCGTCCTGGACCGCGGTGGCGATCTCCGGGCTGGTCTCGAAGTCCTTGCTGTTGGAGTGGGTGAGCGTGACGGTGAGCCCGTCGGGGTGGCCCGCCTCCTTCAGCAGCTGCCGGGCCTTGGCCGGGTCGCCGGAGGCGCCCGCCGGGAAGAGGTCGTAGGGGGTGTAACCGAAGGACTTCTGGTTCGGCAGGAAGGTGGTGGCGGGCTCGGCGAGCGCGCTGCCGCCGGCCGCGTTGACGACCGAGGAGCGGTCGATGGCGTAGGAGACGGCCTGGCGCACCTTGGGGTCGTCGAACGGCTTGACCTTCGGGTTGAAGGCTATGTAGTTCGTGTAGCCGAAGTGGCCGGTGCCCACGCGCGCGGCGAGTTCCTTGTCGCCGCTGACCTTGGCGAGTTCGGCGGGGCCGAGGTTGGTGTCCGTGGTGACGGCGGCGGCGTCCGGTCCCTGGGACGCGGAGAGCCGCTGGTTGATCACGGACGAGTCCAGCCCGGAGCGTACGTCGATCTTGTCCGGGTAGGCCTTGCGCTCGGCGTCGGTGGCGGACGACCAGTTCGGGTTGCGCTCCAGGACGAGGTGCTCGCCGTCGTTCTCGTTCTTGACGACCTTGTAGGGGCCGGAGGAGACCGGGTGCTCCTCGTACGCGGTGCCGGTGTCCTTGGCCTTGGGCACCGGCGCGAACTGCGTCTGCGTGGCCAGGAAGGGGAACTCGCCCTCGGGCTTGTTCAGGTGGAAGACGATCGTCCGGGCGTCCGGCGTCTCGATCGCGGCCAGGCCCTTCTTGTCCTTGTAGGGGCCCTGGTAGCCGGCCGCGCCGACCAGCCAGTCCCGCAGGTAGGGGGCGCCGCCGGAGAGTTCGGGGGCGAAGGAGCGCTCGATGCCGTACTTGATGTCGGCGGAGGTGATCGGGGTCCCGTCCTCGTACTTGAGGCCCTCCTTGAGGGTGTACGTCCACACGGTCGCGTCCTTGCTGGGACGCCCGGTGTCGGTGGCGAGGTCCGGGACGACCTTGGCGCCGGCGGCGCCGTTCTCCCGGTTGCGGGTGGTGAGGGTGCGGAAGACGAGGGAGGGGACGTTGCCGCCGCCGGAGGTGTACAGGCGGGCCGGGTCGAAGTCCTGCTGCGGCTGCGCGTTCAGGACGTTCAGGGTGCCGCCCTTGTGGGGCTGCGAGTCGCCGCCGGCGCCCTTGACGTCGTTGTCCTTCGGCCCGCAGGCGACGGCGCCCGCTGCCACGACCAGGCTGACGGATACCGCGGCCACGCGGCGGGCTGAGACGGACGGTTGGCGCATCGCAGTGACGACCTCTCGGGAGGAGTGCCCCGGTTCTGGGCCCGGGGAGCACGGAGTACGGGGACCGTCTCGGATCGCGAGACGGTCGGACGAGGGATGAGACGAAATCAGACAGACGTCTGCTGCGGCGGCGGGTCGTCGGACCACCAGGAGCCGCGGCACCGCGCTGCGGCGCTCAGCGGGAGCGCACGGAAGGGCGGGACCTCACGGCGAAGGGGGGAACAGGGCGACGCGCGCGCCGGGGGCGGGCGTCAGCAACAGTGGATGTCGGCCACACAGAGGGCGGTCACACCGAGGAGCGCCCTCTCGATGGGGGCGCTGCAGGCAGCGTGACGGGACCACATGCGCAGAAATATGAACGACCGTTCGGCGCATTGTCAACATGATCCGCGGGCCGCTCACCCGGTCCGGCGTCAACTCTTCGGATACGGCCAGGAGTTCGGCAGACAGTGGATTCCGTCATGGTCCAGGAACTTGGTCTGCTGCTGCATGACCGGGGCCAGCTCGCCGTCCTTCTGGCAGCTGACGTGGTTGTGGCCGAGGCGGTGACCGACCTCGTGGTTGATCAGCATCTGCCGGTAGGCGTACATCCGGTCGCCGAAGGTCTTCGCGCCCTGTGCCCACCGGTAGGCGTTGATCATCACGCGCGGGGTGGCCGCCGAGTCGCAGGAGACGTTGTCCTGCGTGGTGTCCAGGCCCGACTTGGCGCACCAGGCGGCCGTGGTGCCGGGGCTGGCCAGCGTGATCACGAAGTCGCTCGCGCCGGAGGAGACGCGCTCGAAGGTGCGTGCCCCGTCGTGCGCCCAGCTGCGGTCGTCGTTGAGGGTCTTCTGCACGGCGTCGGCGAAGAGCCGGGCGTCGAGGCCGAGGCCCTGTTCCACGTCGACCCGGTAGGTGTACTTCCGCCCCCGGCCCGGCGCCTTGGCGGAACCCGGGACCACGTCGAACCTGCCCGGCCCCTTGAGAGTGGGGCTCAGGTCGTACTTCAGGTTCATCTTCTGCTCGTACGTCAGCGTCTTCACGCTGGGCGAGGGGGACGGGCTCGTCCGGCCGCCGGGGCCCGCGACGGAACGGGCGCCGCTGTCCTCGCCGGTGGCCGCCTGCGTCCGCGTCCCGGTCCCGGAGCGGTCGTCGCCGACCTGTCCGGCCACGATGACGGCGAGCACGGTGGTGACGGCGGCGGCCGCGATACCGGTGAAGGTACGGCCCCGGGCGCTCCTGCCCCCGGCGGATGTGCCGGGGCCCGCGGGCGGCGCGGCGCCGCCCCGGTCACCGGGAGCGGCACCCTCGCCGGAGCGGCCGGCCCGCTCGGCCGGGCCGGCCGGCGCGGTCGCCGACGGTGCCGAGGGGTGCGCGGCGCGGCGGGAGCGCGGGACGAAGGCGTCCGCGCCCTCGTCGAACGCGTCGAGGTAGTCCTGCCGTGGACCGCCGGCGGGCGGCGCCTGCCGCTGCCGCGGGATGGGCACGGTGGGGCCGGTGGGGCCGGTGCCGCCCGGAGCGGGGGCACCTTGTGCGGACGCGGGACGGGCCGGGGCGTCGTGACCGGACGGGCCGTCGTGACCGGACGGCCGGCCGGGGCCGGCGGCTTCCGGCCGTCCCCGCCCCGCGCCGCCCGCCGTCGCGGACCGAGCCCTGAACTCCCCCCAACCGCCCCCGCTTTCCCGCTGCTCGGGATGACCGCCACGGGCCTGCGGCACACCGTGGGCGGGAGTGCCGTCCGGCAGCCGGGGCACACCGCGCGCGGGTGTACCGTCCGGCAGCCGGGGCACACCGCGCGCGGGCGTACCGCCGGGGAAGCGGGGGCCGCTGCCGTACCCCGAGGGTGCCGGTGCGGTGCCCTGCGCGGGCGGACCGCCGTGGCGCTCCCGGCCCGCGCCCGCCCGCGTCGCCCCCCACGCGTCCGGGGTCCGGGCCGCCCCCGGGGCTCCCCCTGTCGTCCCCGCTGTTCCCGCTGTGTCCGTCGTCTCCGTCGTTCGCGCGCTGTCGCCCTTCGGGGCAGGGCCGCGGCGGCTGTGGCGTCCCACGTGGTCCGTCAGCCTCCCAGGCCCGCGTCGCGGGCGGCCTCGCCGGCCCCCGCACCGCAGTCTTCCGTACCGGATGTCTGCGCACCCGGTGCTTCCGCGCCGGATTCCTCCGGCCTGTCCGGCACCCCCGGCCCTCCCGCGTCCGCGAGCAGTTCCCGGAACGCGGTCGCCACCGTCTCCGGGTACTCCATCATCGCCACGTGCCCGGCGTCGGGCAGGGTGACCAGGCGGGAGTCGCGGAAAGCCCGCGCCGCGCGCCGTGCCATGCGGTAGCCGACCAGCTGGTCCCGGCCGCCGTAGACCAGCAGCGTGGGGGCGAGGACCCGCTCGGCCTGGCGCCACAGACCGTGCTGCCCGCCCAGGGTGTACGCGTCGACGATACCGCGCGCGGAACGTGTCATCGCGTCCCAGAAGTACGGCAGTTGTAGCCGTCGCTCCATCTCCTCGACCGCGTTGCGGAACCCCTCCGGGGTGACCCGCTCCGGGTCGCCGTAGCACAGGGCCATGACGCCGCGGACCCGCTGCTCCGCCGTCCAGTCCCGGGTGAGCCGGGTGAACAGCGCGGTGACGCCCGGCAGCGCGAGCATTCCGGTCGGCAGGGCGGAGCGCTGGACCCGCAGTTCGGGCAGCGCGGGGGAGATCAGCGTGAGCGTACGGACGAGGTCGGGGCGCAGCGCGGCGACGCGCGTCGAGACGGCGCCGCCCAGCGAGTTGCCGAGGAGGTGGACCGGCTCGCCGCCCGAGGCGTCCAGGTGGCGGATCACCGCGCGCGCGTGGGCGGTGACCGAGTAGTTGCCGTCGTCCGGGGGCGGGGAGTCGCCGAAGCCCGGCAGGTCGAGCGCCTCGCCGTCGACATCGCCGGCCAGGAGCGCCATCAGCGCCGACCAGTTCTGCGAGGAGCCGCCGAGTCCGTGGACGTACAGGGCGCGCGGCAGGCCCTCGCGCGCGGGGGGCCGGGAGCGCACCGTCAGGGTGATTCCCGGCAGTTCGACCGAGCGCAGCCGTTCCCCCTCCTCGACCCCGGCGGGCCCGACCCTGGGAAGTACGTTGGCGGGCGGCACGGCGGGCAGCTCGGTCGAAGACATGCGGCAATGTTACGAGACGATCACGCCGCGATTCGTGTGTTCGCCGTCACAGCAGAGCACTGCCGTCCCGTCCACCCCACGCACCGCACACCAGGTGAACGCCCCGCCCACCGCACCGCATCACGGACGCGCACCGCATGGCATCCGGATCGGGTGTCTCCTACGCTCTTACAGAGGGCACCCGCATGTAGCCCCTGCTTCTTCCAGGGACACACGAGGACATTCGCAGGGACGTTCACAGGAAGGGAGCCCCACCATGGCATTCGACCCCACCGATCCCGAGACGTTCGAGGACGAGGCCACCGAGAACGGCACGGAGATCGACGTCGAGGCCCCCGAGGACGACGCCGCCGAGCAGAAGGCCACCATCGCACCGGACCGCGACGATCCCCTGACGGGCGTGGACCCCGCCCGCGGGAACGAAGCCGATCTCGCCGAACAGGCACGGGTCGTCTCCCTCGACGAGGACGACTACCGGTGACGGTGCCGGACCGCCGCTGAGCAGCGACGGCGCCCTCCTATGCCCGGACTCGACCCGTTGGAAACCCTCTGTGCCGGTTTCTTCACCGTCCGGTCCGTGAAATTCTGCGCTCGCACCGCGCACAGTACGGTTACCGAAAAGTACGATGGCGGCGCGGCGCACACCGCACAGGGACGACTTTGGGAGGCGGCGTGACAGCCATCGAGCAGACAGAGGCGGCGCGCCCGCGAGGCACGCGCCTGCCGCGCCGTGCCCGGCGGAACCAGCTGCTGGGCGCCGCCCAGGAAGTCTTCGTGGCACAGGGCTACCACGCCGCCGCCATGGACGACATCGCCGAGCGTGCGGGCGTCAGCAAGCCGGTGCTGTACCAGCACTTCCCGGGCAAGCTCGACCTCTACCTGGCGCTGCTGGACCAGCACTGCGAGGCGCTGATCCAGTCCGTGCGCGGCGCGCTGGCGTGGACGACCGACAACAAACAGCGTGTGCGGGCGACGATGGACGCCTACTTCGCCTACGTCGAGGACGACGGCGGCGCCTTCCGGCTGGTCTTCGAGTCGGACCTGACGAACGAGCCCGCGGTACGCGAGCGCGTCGACAAGGTCACCACCGAGTGCGCCGAGGCGATCTGCGACGTCATCGCCGAGGACACCGGCCTCTCCCGCGCGGAGTCGATGCTGCTCGCCTCCGGGCTGGGCGGCCTCGCGCAGGTGGTGGCCCGCTCCTGGCTGCACAGCGACCGCAGCGTCCCGCGCGACCAGGCGGTCCAGCTGCTGACCTCCCTGGCCTGGCGCGGCATCGCGGGCTTCCCGCTGCACGGCATCGAACAGCACCACTGAGCACCGCGGCCGGCGGCGCCCGGGCGGGCATCGCCGGCCGGCACCGCCGAGCAGCGCGCGGGAGCGCCGAGCCGGTCGTTTGTTCCCGCCCGCTGTTCGCTCCTGGCGTTCTCCGGCGGAGCATGTCCTTCCCCTCACCGGGCTAATGTGTGCTGGGTACGGCGCGGAAGGCCGCGCACTTCACTGACCGTCGGAGGGACATAGCCGTGGAGGTCAAGATCGGCGTGCAGCACGCGCCCCGCGAGATCGTTCTGGAGAGCGGTCAGAGCCCCGAGGAGGTCGAGCGGGCGGTGGCCGAGGCTCTGGCCGGCAAGTCGCAGCTGCTGACCCTCGTGGACGAGCACGGTCGCAAGGTGCTGGTCCCGGCCGAGCGTCTCGCGTACGTCGAGCTGGGCGAGCCGGCCCCGCGCAAGGTGGGCTTCGGGGCCCTGTAAGAGCTGCGAACAAAAGGGGAGTCCGATCAGCTCGCGGCGTCCGGTGCGTGCGATCGCAAGGCGCCGGAAGGTCCTTGTAGCGGAGCTGTCAGGGCCTTTCGGCAACGCCGCGAGCGTGCGTGCCGGACGTCGAGCCGGGCGCCCCTTTTGTTCGCAGCTCTAAGCACGGATGACAGGTGGGGCCCGGCGGTCGGCGACCGCCGGGCCCCACGTGCGTCCGCCGGCCGTCCCCGCGTCGCCGCACGCGCCGCGCGGGGGCTTCCCGGGCCGCCGAGCGGGGCTTCACAGGCCGCGCACGAACAGCCCACAGGGGAGGGTTGCCTTCCGCAGGTCAGGGGTATGACGGGGCTACGACCGCCAGCACCGGCCGACCGTGTGGGAGGGACCCGTGATGTTCTTGGAGGCCTTCGGCTCCGCCGCGCTCGGCCTGCTGCTCGGCTGGGCCGCCCTGCGCCGTCTGTCGCACCGGCTGCCGTCCCGCCTCCTGGTGCTGTCGACGGGCGCCGGGGGCGCCCTCCTCGGAGACTTCGTCACGCACAGCGCGCTGGGCTCCGCCCCCGTGGTGTCGAGCCTGGCCGGCGCCGCGGTCGTCTCGGCCGCCTCCCTCTCCCTGCTGCTGCGCCCGGCCGGCCGCCTGCGCCGACGATCCCTGACGGCATGAGCCGGTCCCCGAGGCCGTACGGCGGTTCCGGCCGCGCGAGCGGGTCCCTGACGCCGTACGGCGGTTCGGGCCGCCGCGTAAGCGGGTCCCTGACGCCGTAAGCCGGTCCCCGACGCCGTGGGCCGGCCCCGGCCGCGTTCGCGCAAGCCGGCCCCCGACGCAGTACGGCCGCCCCGTCGCCCGCCCCTGGCCGAGCAAAGCGGCGGCTCTCACCGCGTAGAACGCTCCCCGCCGCGTGACCGGCGCCCTCGTATCCGCGAGCCTGCGGGTCCTGCGAAGAGGCGGCCCGGCGGCCGAGGCCCCCCGAACCGCCGCCCGTCCGCCCCGGGCCGGATGGGCTACGCGGCCAGACCCAGCGCGGCCATCCGCTTGGTGTGCGCCTCGGTGATGCGGGTGAACATCCGGCCGACCTCGGCGAGGTCGAAGCCGTCCGCCACACCGCCGACGAGCATCGTGGACAGCGCGTCGCGGTCGGCGACGACCCGCTGCGACTGCGACAGGGCCTCGCCCATCAGCCGCCGCGCCCACAGCGCGAGCCTGCCGCCCACGCGCGGGTCCGCGTCGATCGCCGCGCGCACCTTCTCGACGGCGAAACCGGCGTGCCCGGTGTCGTCGAGGACGGCCAGCACCAGCTCGCGGGTGTCGGAGTCCAGCCGCGCCGCGACCTCCCGGTAGAAGTCACTGGCGATCGAGTCGCCCACGTACGCCTTGACGAGCCCTTCCAGCCAGTCCGAGGGCGCCGTCTGCCGGTGGAAGCCGTCGAGCGCGGCGACGAAGGGGTCCATCGCCGCGGTGGGCTCCGCACCGATCTCCGTGAGCCGGTCGCGCAGCCGCTCGAAGTGGTGGAACTCGGCCGAGGCCATCTTCGCCAGTTCTGCCTTGTCCGCGAGGGTGGGCGCCAGCTTGGCGTCCTCCGCGAGCCGTTCGAACGCCGCTAGCTCCCCGTACGCGAGCGCGCCGAGCAGGTCCACGACGGCGGCGCGGTACTGCGGGTCGGCGGCGGCCGTCGCCCAGTCCTGGGCGGCGATCCCGGTGCGTTCGGCGGGTGCGTCGGAGGCCTGGTCAGGCTTGTCAGAGCTGGTCATGAAGCGCACAATAGCCCGCTCGCGGGGCCCCGGAGAGACCTTGCCGATCAGTGTGACGACGACTACGTGACCAAATCGGCCATCGCGTGTGCGCGATTCCGGGGTATGGTGGTAATGCGCCTGCTGGGCACGCCGGGTCTCCCGGCGTCATCCGACAGGCCGCACGCATGAGGATGCCCGGTCGGTGGCCCGATCGGCTCCGACCCGACAGCCCTCCCTGACCGTACGGCACTGTGCGTACGACGATCGGAGGGACACCCTCAGCGGTACGAGCGCTGGACCTGCCCCGTGGACAGGTCCGCAGAGCGTCGGCAGAGGTCCCGTGCCACCACGGCCGGCCCGAGCGGTTCGCCCGTACGGCCGCCGACGTCCCCGGCACGGTCCGACACGACCCCCGCGCTCGCCTCGCACCGCACACACAGAAGAGGCAGCACCCTGACTACGACGTTCCGAGAGCTCGGAATCCTTCCCGAGACCGCCGAGGCCCTGGAGGCCGTCGGCATCATCAACCCCTTCCCCATCCAGGAGATGACGCTCCCCGTGGCCCTGTCGGGCACGGACGTCATCGGCCAGGCCAAGACCGGCACCGGCAAGACGCTGGGCTTCGGCCTCCCGCTCCTCGAGCGCGTCACCGTCCCCGCCGACGTCGAGGCCGGACGCGCCACCCCCGAAGCCCTCACCGACGCCCCGCAGGCCCTCGTCGTCGTCCCCACGCGCGAGCTGTGCGTCCAGGTCACCAACGACCTGCTGACCGCCGGCAAGGTGCGCAACGTGCGGGTCCTCGCGATCTACGGCGGCCGGGCCTACGAGCCCCAGGTCGAGGCCCTGAAGAAGGGCGTCGACGTGGTCGTCGGCACCCCGGGCCGCCTGCTGGACCTGGCCGGCCAGAAGAAGCTCGACCTCAAGCACGTCAGGGCGCTCGTCCTGGACGAGGCCGACGAGATGCTCGACCTGGGCTTCCTGCCCGACGTCGAGAAGATCATCGGCATGCTGCCGGCCAAGCGGCAGACCATGCTGTTCTCGGCGACCATGCCCGGCGCGGTCATCGGTCTGGCCCGCCGCTACATGTCCCGGCCCACGCACATCCGCGCCACCGCGCCGGACGACGAGGGCGTGACGGTCGCGAACATCAAGCAGTTCGTCTACCGCGCGCACAACATGGACAAGCCGGAGATGGTCGCCCGCATACTGCAGTCCGAGGGCCGCGGGCTGGCGATGATCTTCTGCCGGACCAAGCGCACGGCCGCCGACATCGCCGAGCAGCTCCAGCGCCGCGGTTTCGCCTCCGGCGCGGTCCACGGCGACCTGGGCCAGGGCGCCCGCGAACAGGCGCTGCGCGCCTTCCGCAACGGCAAGGTCGACGTCCTCGTCTGCACCGACGTCGCCGCGCGCGGCATCGACGTCGAGGGCGTCACCCACGTCATCAACTACCAGTCCCCCGAGGACGAGAAGACGTACCTGCACCGGGTCGGCCGTACCGGCCGCGCGGGCGCCAAGGGTACGGCGATCACGCTCGTCGACTGGGACGACATCCCGCGCTGGCAGCTGATCAACAAGGCGCTGGAGCTGGACTTCAACGACCCGGTGGAGACGTACTCGAGCTCCCCGCACCTGTTCTCCGACCTCGGCATCCCCGAGGGCACGAAGGGCACCCTGCCGCGCTCGGAGCGCACCCGCGCCGGACTGGCCGCGGAGGAGCTGGAGGACCTCGGCGAGACCGGTGGTCGCGGTGCCCGCGGGCGCGGCGGCCGGGGCGGTCGCCCCGAGGGACGGTCCGCCGACCGCGAGCCCGAGCGTGACCGCGAGCGTCCGGAGCGCACCCCGCGCCGCCGGCGCCGCACGCGCAATGGCGCGCCGGTCGACCCGGCCGCGCCCGTCGCCGGTACGTCCGCCGTGGCCGCCCCGGCCGAGCCCGCGTCCGCGGAGGAGACCGCCGGCCCCCGCACCCCGCGCCGCCGACGGCGCACGCGTGCCGGTGCGCACGCCCAGCAGGCGGCGCCCGCGGCGGTGACGGCCACCGAGCCGGTGACCTCCTCGTCCGCGGCCACGACGCAGCCCGCCGAGGCTCCGGTGACGGAGGCGCCCGCCCTGGACACTCCGCAGGCCGCTGCGGCCGTGGAAGCGGTCGAGGCCGTGGAGAAGCCGCGCCGCCGCCGCACCCGCAAGGCCGCGCAGCCCACGGCGACGACGGCGGTGACCGCGTCCGAGTCCGCGCCCGCCGAGGCGGTCACGGCCGTGCCCGAGGCCGGTGCCGAGGCGGCCGCCCCGGCTCCCCGCCGCCGCACCCGCAAGGCGGCCACCGCCGAGGTGACCGCCGAGACGGTGACCGACACCGCCGAAGCGGCACCCGCCGAGGCCAAGCCCAAGCGCACCCGCAAGACCGCCGCCCCCGAGGCGACCGCCACCGACACGGCGGAAGCCCCCGAGGCCGAGGCCAAGCCCAAGCGCGCCACCCGCAAGAAGGCCACCGCACACGCACCGGAAACCGCCGAGGCCGGCGCGGACACCGCCGAAGGCACCCTCACGGAAGCCAAGCCCAAGCGCGCCCCGCGCAAGAAGGCCGCCACCGCCGAGGTGACCGCCGAGACGGTGACCGACACCGCCGAAGCGGCACCCGCCGAGGCCAAGCCCAAGCGCACCCGCAAGACCGCCGCCCCCGAGGCGACCGCCACCGACACGGCGGAAGCCCCCGAGGCCGAGGCCAAGCCCAAGCGCGCCACCCGCAAGAAGGCCACCGCACACGCACCGGAAACCGCCGAGGCCGGCGCGGACACCGCCGAAGGCACCCTCACGGAAGCCAAGCCCAAGCGCACCCGCAAGACCGCCGCCCCCAAGGCGACCGCCACCGACACGGCGGAAGCCCCCGAGGCCGAGGCCAAGCCCAAGCGCACCACCCGCAAGAAGGCCACCGCACAGGCACCGGAAACCGCCGAGGCCGGCGAGGCGGAGGCCAAGCCGCGCCGCCGTGCCCGTAAGGCCGCCGGGAGCGCCGACGCCGCCGGGGCGGAGATCCCGGCGCAGGCGACGGGCGAGCCGGAGGCCGCTCCGCGCCGCCGGGCCCGCAAGACGGCCGCGGCCGTGGAGTCCGCGGAGGCGTGAGCCGACGGGCGTGCGGCAGCCGCCCCTGGTTCGACGACGGCCCGGTCCACCTCGTGTGGGCCGGGCCGTCGCCGTTCCCGGCGTCCGGTCCGGTCCGCACGGGGGCCTGGCCGGACGCCCCCGCACGAGGCGGACCGGCCGCCTCGTCCCGCGCCCGATAACCTCACCGCATGAGCAGGCCTGCGACTTTCGTCCCGCCGCCCGGTGCCCGCGGCTACCGACTGCGGACCGCGCGCGGTGAGTTCGCCGTCGTCGACGCGCCCGCGGCGGCCGGTGCCGAGCCCAGGGGCACGGCGCTGCTGCTGCCCGGCTTCACCGGCAGCAAGGAGGACTTCAACCCGCTGCACGCGCCGCTGGCCGCGCGCGGGTACCGGACCGTGGCCGTGGACGGGCGCGGGCAGTTCGAGTCGGACGGGCCCGAGGACGACGAGTCCGCCTACGCGCAGGAGCAGCTCGCCCGGGACGTCCTCGCCCAGGCCGCCGCGCTCGGTACGCCGCTGCACCTGGTCGGGCACTCCCTCGGCGGCCAGATCGCCCGCGCGGCCGTGCTGCTCGACCCCTCCCCGTTCGTCTCGCTCACCCTCATGTCGTCCGGACCGGCACAGGTCTCCCTCGCGCAGCAGCAGCGCGTGAAGCTGCTGCACGACGCGCTCGCGGTGATGTCGATGGCCGAGGTGTGGGAGGTCATCCGGTCGATGGAGGGTCCCGCGGTGGTGCCCGGCGAAGGGGACGGGCCTCTCACGGCGGCGCCCGGGGAGGGCCGCGGCTCCCTCGCGGCGGCCCTCGACCCGGCCGCCGACGACCGGGAGGACCTGCGCCGTCGCTGGCTGGGCACCAAGCCCGCGCAGCTCCTCGCCACCGGCCGCCTGCTGTGCACGGAACCGGACCGGGTCGCCGCTCTCGCCGCCGTCGCGCTGCCGTTCCACGTGCTCTCGGGCGCCCGGGACGACGCCTGGCCGGTGCCGCTCCTGGACGACATGGCCGTACGGCTGGGGGCCCGGCGCACGGTCGTCGAGGGCGCCGAGCACTCCCCCAACTGCGACCGGCCGCTCGCCACCGCCCGCGCGCTCGCCGACTTCTGGGACAGCACGGGCCGGTAGGGCGTGTTCCGAAAGCAGCGCCGCCCGTCCGGAGGGCGGGCCGCGCGGCGTCCGCCGGTGCGTGCGATCGCAGGGCGGAGGACCGCCCTCGTACCGGGTGTACATGGATGATCCCGACAACGCGGCGAGCGTGCGTGCCGGACGCCGCGGGGCAGGCGGGACTTCCGAGACACGCCCTGGTGCTGTGACCGGCGTCAGTACTGCGCCTGGAGGTGGTCCCAGAAGCCGTCCCGCAGGGCGCGCCGCAGGTCGGCCTGGCCGCGCAGCGAGTACTGGAGCAGGCCCTCGGCCTCGACCAGCAGGTCCTGGTCCACCGAGCCGGGCAGGTAGGGGTGGCCGGGGAGGAGTTCGGCGAGGCTGTCCCGGCCGCGGGCCCCGAGCCACTTCGCGGCGATCTGCGCGCCGACGAAGCGGACGTCCTCGCGGCTCGGCCGGGCGGTGCCGGCGGGGTCGTACGTCACCGCCGTGCGCCGGGAGACGTAGGGCTTGAAGAAGTCGAGGTCGAGGGTGCGCTGGCTGTCGACCTCCCACAGCAGCGGCTCGGCCTGGTTGCGGCCCTCGGGGGCCTCGATGCCCCACAGGTGGACCCGCGCGCCGTAGCCCTGGGCGGCCTCCACGGCGGACACCAGGTCCTCGTCGCCGCCGAGCAGGGCGGCGTCGCTGATGGCGCGGTGCCGGGCCAGGGACTCCAGGTCCGAGCGGATGAGGGAGTCGACGCCCTTCTGCTGGTTGTTGGCGTTGAGGTTGCCCAGACGGACCTTGACGTCGGGCAGCTCGGCGATGGACTGCTGCTCGGCGGTGTGGATGCGGCGCCGGGCGCCGTCGTACCAGTACACGCGCAGCAGCCGGCTGTCGGCGAAGACCGTGCGGGCGCGGTCGATCAGCGCGTCGATGAGGCCCTCCGCGTCCAGGTCGAAGGCGCGGCGGTCCTCGGTGCCGGCCACGAGGCGGCCCGCGGCGGCGTAGAGATACCCGGCGTCGACGAAGATCGCGTGCGTCGAGGGTGTCTTGGCCACCTCGGCGAGCATGCGTTCCAGCAGCTCGTTCGTGCGGTCGATGCGGGCGGCGAGCGCCGCGCGGTCCTCGTTCATGGCCTCGTTCATCGGGTCCATTGTCCTGGTGGTCACGCTGCGAACACAACCGGTCCCGGTCGGTCGTTCGCAGTCCCTGACGCGTCAGTAATTAGACGGTCGAAAATTTTCTTTAGCGTAGGGAATGTTCGTCACGGGGAACTCGTTGACTACATACGGAGCACGGGGCGCCGTAGCCACGTGCACCATCCATCTCACAGTAATTCTCCGCAGGAGGATGACCAGACGAAGGGAGAAGCCCGTGCGCTTCGAGATCATGCGACTCGACGAGGTCGACGGCTCCACCGTGGACAGCACCGTCGTGGACGCCGCCTCCGTCAATCGGATCGTTCAGCAGGCCGCGGCCATCGGTCAGCGCCTCTGGATCCGCCCGGCCGACACCCCGGCTTCGTAGCACCGGGCCGGTTTTCACACTTCGGAGCCCCCGCACGGCACGCGTGAGCGATGCCGCGGCGGGGGCTCCGTCCGTCGGTGCGGCCCGCCGCGGCAGCAGGGCGGGCCGGGCGGTCAGGCGCCCCGGACGACCTGGGTGATGCCGTTGATGATCTGCTGGACGGCGATCGCGGAGAGCATCATGCCCGCCAGCCGCGTCACCAGGACCACGCCGCCGTCCTTGATCACCCGGATGATCAGCAGCGAGTAGCGCATGACCAGCCACAGCACGACGTGGATGGCGAGGATCGCCGACCACACCGAGATCTGGCTGCCGACGCCGTCGGCCTTCTGCACGGCGAGGATGACGGACACGATCGCGCCGGGGCCCGCCAGCAGCGGCATGCCCAGCGGGACCAGGGCGACGTTGACGTCCTTGGTCGCCTTGGGCTCGTCGGTCTTGCCGGTGAGCAGGTCCAGCGCGATCAGCAGCAGGAGCAGCCCGCCCGCGATCATCAGCGCGGGGACGGAGACGTGCAGGTAGTCGAGGATCTGGTGGCCGAGCACACCGAACACGGCGATGACACCGCCGGCCACGCAGACGGCCTGGAAGGCCATCCGCTTCTGGATCTTGGCGGGGCGTCCGGCGGTCAGCGCGAGGAAGATCGGGGTGATCCCCGGGGGATCCATGATGACGAAAAGGGTGAGGAACAGGGAGCCGAAGACGGCAGCGTCGAACATCGTCTGAACAGGCCTTGCGTACGTGCGGAGAGGGGGGAGGAAAAAGGCAGGGGTGGGTGCGGGAGCGCCCGGAGGGCCAAAGAGAGGTCAGAGGGGGCAGGGGCCTGTCAGGCCGCGCCCGCGCCCGCGTCCGTGCGGCTTCCGCCGGCGCCCGGCACCGGGAACGCGCCGGTCGCCCGCCGCGTGATCTCCCCGTACACGTCGGGGTCGGTGGTGAACTCGCCCAGGGAGACGGTCTTGCGGCTGCCGTGGTAGTCGCTGGAGCCGGTGACCAGCAGGCCCAGTTCCTTCGCCAGGCCGCGCAGCCGGGCCCGGGTGTCCGGGTCGTGGTCCATGTGGTCGGCCTCGATGCCGTCGAGACCGGCGGCGGCCAGCTCGGCGATGGCGGACTCCGGGACCGTGCGGCCGCGCTTGGCCGCGGCCGGGTGGGCGAAGACGCAGACCCCGCCGGCGCCCTTGACCAGGCGGATCGCCTCGAACGGGTCCGTCTCGTGCTTGGCGACCCAGGCCCGGCCGCCGTCGGCCAGCCACTGGCCGGTGAAGGCGTCGCTCACGGTCGGCACGACGCCCAGCTCCACGAGCGCGGAGGCGACGTGCGGCCGCCCGACCGAGCCGTCGCCGGCGATCCGCGCGACCTGGTCCCAGGTGACCGGGACGCCCAGCGCGTTCAGCTTGGCGACCATGCCCTTGGCGCGGGGCACCCGGTCGTCGCGGACCAGCTCCCGCTCGGCGAGCAGGGCGGGCTCCTCGGGGTCGAAGAGGTAGGCCAGCAGGTGCATGCTGACGCCGTCGAGACGGCACGACAGCTCGGCGCCGGTGACCAGGGTGAGCCCCTCGGGGAGCGCCGCGACGGCCTCCGCGTGCCCGCGCGTGGTGTCGTGGTCGGTCAGCGCGACGACGTCCAGTCCGGCCGCGGCGGCGCCCCGCACCAGCTCGGCCGGGGTGTCCGTGCCGTCGGAGGCGGTGGAGTGGGTGTGCAGGTCGATACGCACGACACGGACTCCAGGCGACGGGACGGAAAGGGACACTCAAGGATAACGGGAGACAAGGGATGCCCTGTCACACCCGCCGACCCGTTCCACCCCCTACAGGACCGGCCTTGGGGGCGGCGGCAGCCGCGGAGGGCCGCCCGCCTGCGGCCGAAAGCGGGTACGGAGCAGCGCGGTCCGCGCACGGCTGGAGCGGCCACGGGGGTCCGCCCACGGCTCGGGCCGCCTCCGGCCGCAGCGCTCCGGCGCGCGGTCCGCCCACGGCGCCGCGGCAGCCGCACACCGCGGACGCTCACGGCCGCGGCAGCCGCGGCGCACCGTCCGCCTACGGCTGGAGCAGTCGCGGCGACAGGGCCCCGCACGGCACCAGGTCGATCTCGGCGCCCGCGTCCCGCAGGTCGGCCAGGACCAGTTCGTCGTACATCAGCAGGCCCGACTGCTCGGGCCAGACGACCGCCCACAGCCACAGCCCGCGGGCCTCGCCCGCGAAGACGGCGCGGTCGACCGGGACACCGGAGACGTGCCACAGCGGGGTCGGGCGGCCCGCGGCCAGCACCTTCACGTCCGGCGGCTTCTCGACGTTCAGGCAGGGGCCGGGGTCGGGGCCCTCGATGCCGGCGTAGCGGGCGCCGAGTCCGACGCCGAGTTCCTCGGCGACCAGGATCAGCTCCCCCATGCCGCCGAGCGGGCCGGGGCCCGAGCAGGCCACGGCGCTCGCGCGGCCGCCGCTGCGGTCGTCACCCGCGCCGGCCACGCCCGTGAAGAGCCAGCCGACGGGGAGCGGCCACGGCATCCACACGGGCACCTGGGTGCGGTGCACGACGACGCCGAGCCCCTCGACGCTGGGCGGGGTCACGGGCTGCACCGGATACACCGTCCCGTGGACAGCGCACTGCCAGGTGTCGCTGAAGAGTCCGGGAGCCCTGACCCGGCCACCGCACTTCGGGCAACTGGGTTCGCCCCTCATAGGGCCCCACGCTCCTACCCGGACCGCGCCGCGTCAAGGACGATCACCCGTCCGGAGGGGACCGTCCCGCCGGAACCAACTAGATGCATGTTGCATTAATTAGCTCGGCTAATTTACTATGTGCATACACCAACCATTTCGCCGCCCCACCACCTCATCCCCCACCCTTCCCCTCCCTCCAGTCCGGATTGGAGCACTCATGGCCACGGACCCCTTCGACGCGGGTGCCGGCAGCATCCTGCGGCAGCCGAAGGCAGTCTGGGCGACGGCCGGCGCGTCCGTCGTCGCCTTCATGGGCATCGGTCTGGTCGACCCGATCCTGCCCTCCATCGCCAAGGGCCTGGACGCCACCGCCAGCCAGGTCTCCCTGCTGTTCACCTCCTACTTCCTGATCACCGCCGTGGCGATGCTGGTGACCGGCTTCGTCTCCAGCCGCATCGGCGGCCGCAAGACCCTGCTGCTCGGCCTCGCCTTCGTCGTGGTCTTCGCCGCTCTCGCCGGCACCTCCGGCTCGGTCGGCCAGCTGGTCGGCTTCCGGGCCGGCTGGGGCCTGGGCAACGCCCTCTTCGTCTCCACCGCGCTCGCGGTCATCGTCGGCGCGGCGGCCGGCGGCAGCGCGGCGGCCATCCTGCTCTACGAGTCCGCGCTCGGCCTCGGCATGGCGTGCGGCCCGCTGGTGGGCGCCCTGCTGGGCAACGCCAGCTGGCGCTACCCGTTCTTCGGCACCGCGTGCCTGATGGCCGTCGGCTTCCTGTGCATCACGGCGTTCCTCAAGGAGCAGCCCAAGCCGGCCCGCAAGACCTCGCTGCTCGACCCGCTCAAGGCGCTCGGCCACGGCGGTCTCGCCTCGGCGGCGGTCTCGGCGTTCTTCTACAACTACACGTTCTTCACCGTGCTGGCCTTCACGCCGTTCGTGCTGAACATGACCCCGTACAAGTCGGGCGCGGTGTTCTTCGCCTGGGGCCTGCTGCTCGCGGTCTTCTCGGTGCTGGTGGCCCCGCGCATGCAGGCGCGGTTCGGGTCGCTGAAGGTGCTCGGCGGCTCCCTGGTGCTGCTCGCCGCCGACGTGATCGTCCTCGGCTACGGCAGCCACACCACGGCGATCGTCTGCACCATCCTGTCCGGCGCGTTCATCGGCGTGAACAACACCGTCTACACCGAGCTGGCGCTCGGCGTCTCCAACGCGCCGCGCCCGGTGGCGAGCGCGGGCTACAACTTCGTCCGCTGGTTCGCCGCGGCGGCGGCTCCGTACCTGGCGCCGAAGATCGAGGAGTGGACCGACATCCACGTCCCGTTCGTGGTCGCCGGCGCCACCGCCGTGGTGGGCGCGCTGGTGGTCCTGGTGCGGCGCCGGGCCCTCGCCCACGAGGCGGAGGAGCTGGAACCGCGCCACGCGACCGAGGACGGGGTCACGGTTTTCGCCAACTGACGCACTCCACCCGACTCTTGGGTGAGTTCGCTCACTCCAGCGGGGCGGACCGGCGGGCAGGGTCCCGCAGGTCCGTCCCGCTGTTCAGCCAGCGCTCCTGGAGGGCCTGCGCGCCGTGCACCCGCTTCCAGGCGGCCTCGTTCGGCGTCATCGGCAGCAGCGGCAGGAACCGTACGGGATCCAGCGGCGCATCCAGTTCCAGGTCCTCCACCAGGCCGCCCGGCTCGGCCACCAGGACCGAGGTGAAGGGCGCACCCGGCCACAGCGCGTCCCCCACGTCGAGGGAGGCGCCGGGAGCCACGACCACGCCCTCGACCTGCGGGGACGCGCCGAGCACGGCGAGCGGGCGGAGCACCTTGTCGGTGTCGGCGAGCCCGGCGCGCACACTCAGCACCAGTTCGGCGCGCGGTCCCTTGACCGGGTCGGCGAGCATCGCCGTGGGATCCGCCATGGGGTGGGCGGACATGCCGAGGGTGGCGTACCGGACGATGTCACCCTCCAGGAAGCGCAGCACCTCGATACGGTCCGTGCCGAGGAAGGTGACCGCCGCGCGCGCGTCCGGCTCGCCCAGCGCGGAGCGCAACCGGGCCTCGACCAGAGGAAGAACATCTGCCATGCCGCGAGCATAGAACTCGTCAGTACCCGGCAAAGCGGCGCCTTGACACGTCGGCCGGCTGATACTCTTGCCCGTGGTTCGGGGCAGCACGCAGAGCGTCGCCATCAGGCTCCGGACACCGATGGGACTCCCTTACGAGGGACCGGCCGGAGGAGGTGGGGCTGTCATGGATCGAAGTCGACCGTGCAGTAGCACCCGCTCTTCCCGCCGCTGATGTAGCTGTTCCGGCTCCGGCTGACCCGCCACCTCTCGCCTTCGTGCCCCCGCGCGTCGTACGGAAGAGCACTTCGTTTCGTTTGCCTGATCGCCCGATCTGACCGATCGAATCAGTGACGAAGCCCGTCACCGCGTCGGTGCGGTGCTCCCCGCTTTGTGGACGTGCGAAACATCCGCACACCGGACGTCCTCATTCCGGGCAGTTCCGACCGTCGTCGGCGCTCTTCGTCGCTCGTCACGAAGGAGCCCCGCCATGTCGATGATCCGTGACCTGCGTGCCGTGGTCCGCCCGTCCCGCCCCACGCAGCGCAAGGACAGCGGCACGTACGACACCACCCGCGACCCGGCCACCCCCTCGGCCGTCGTCGACTGCGCCGTCTACCGCGACGGTGCCCGGCTGGAGACCGCCGCGCCGCTCACCCCGCAGGAGGCGATGCGCCAGGTGCGGCGCGACGGGGGTTTCGTGTGGATCGGGCTGCACGAGCCGACCGAGTCCGAATTCGCGGGCATCGCCTCGGAGTTCGGTCTGCACCCCCTCGCCGTCGAGGACGCCGTCCAGGCCCACCAGCGGCCCAAGCTGGAGCGCTACGACGACTCCCTGTTCACCGTCTTCAAGACCATCCACTACGTCGACCACGACCAGCTCACCGCCAACAGCGAAGTGGTCGAGACCGGCGAGGTGATGTGCTTCACCGGGCGGGACTTCTTCATCACCGTCCGGCACGGCGGACAGGGCTCGCTGCGGGCCCTGCGCCACCGGCTCCAGGACGACCCCGAGCTGCTGGCCAAGGGCCCCTCGGCGGTGCTGCACGCCATCGCCGACCACGTCGTCGACGGCTACATCGCGGTCGCCTCCGCCCTCCAGGACGACGTGGACGAGGTCGAGACCGAGGTGTTCTCGCCGGGCCGCGGCCGCACCCCGCGCGGCACCGACGCCGGGCGGATCTACCAGCTCAAGCGCGAGGTCATGGAGTTCAAGCGCGCGGTGTCGCCGCTGCTGCGGCCCATGCAGCTGCTGAGCGAGCGGCCGATGCGGCTGATCGACCCGGACATCCAGAAGTACTTCCGGGACGTCGCCGACCACCTCGCCCGCGTCCAGGAGCAGGTCATCGGCTTCGACGAACTGCTCAACTCCATCCTCCAGGCCAACCTCGCCCAGGCGTCCGTCGCCCAGAACGAGGACATGCGGAAGATCACCGCGTGGGCCGCGATCATCGCCGTACCGACGATGGTCTGCGGGGTCTACGGCATGAACTTCAAGTACATGCCCGAGACGCACTGGAAGTACGGCTACCCGGTGGTCATGGCCGTCACCGCCGCGATCTGTCTCGGCATCCACCGCACCCTCAAGCGCAACGGCTGGCTGTGACCGCCGGCGCCGCGCCGGGCGCGCCTGGCTACCCTGCTCCCATGACTGCTGCGTTCCTCGACCGGGCCCTCGTCGAGGAGGCCACGAAGAAGTCCGGCCTCATCTGGGTCAAGGGCCCCGGCGGCCCGGTGCGCGCGCTGTGGCACGTCTGGCACGAGGGCGCGGCGTGCCTGGTCGGTGACGGTCCCGGCGAACAGCCGCTGCCGCACCTGGCCGACGGGGCCACCGCCGAGGTCACCGTGCGCAGCAAGGACAAGGGCGGCCGGCTGGTCACCTGGACGGCGCGGACCGTGGAGCTGGCGCCCCGCTCGCCGGCGTGGCAGGAGACGGTGGCCGAGCTGAAGGGCAAGCGCCTGAACGCGCCCGACGGCGAGGCCATGACCGACCGGTGGGCCCGCGAGTGCCGGGTGCTGCGGCTGGAGCCGACGGGGGCGGTCGGGCCGCTGCCCGACGGCTCGCTGGCCCAGGCGCCGCTGCCCACCCCGGCGACCACCCGGCAGCCGGCCCCGGCGGGGCTGCCCCGGTTGCTGCTGAGGAAGCGGCGGCGGAAGTGACCGCACCCGGCGGGGGAGACCGCCCGTGGTGTCCCCGGTGCGCCCAAGCGCCCGGGGGCGCCGGTCAGGACGCCGGCAGTTGTCTGCCGTAGTCGACCGTCTCGTCCGCGTCCGGCTCGCTCAGCGGGAAGTCCTTGCCCCACTCGGAGAAGCTGAGCGTGCCCGCGTCCCCGGCGCGGGCGAGCCGCAGCGGGTAGGGGGTGCCTTCCAGGGAGACGTCCAGGGTGCCGCCGGTGCCCTTGCCGCCGGTGACGCGGACGGTGCGCACCCCGGACTGCTCGTGGTGGCCGTCCGTCGCCAGCGCGCCGTGCAGCGTCAGCAGGCTCTCCAGGAGCACGTCCTTGTCCGTGAAGCCGCTGAACCTCTGGTAGGCGGGGTCGCCCTGCGGCACCTTCACGTACTTGCCGCCGAGCTTGTCCCCCGCGCCGCTCTTCCCGCTCCCCGCGTCCTTGCCGTCGGCGTTGTTCCAGAACCGGGCGTCCGCCTTCAGGTACAGCTGCCTGCCCACCCGCAGCAGCCCGAACGTCACCCCCTGCGAGGTGACCGAGCCGGTGCCGCCGCCGGACTTCAGCCGCATGTCGAGCCGGTAGGTACGCCCGTTGCTGACCACGTTCCCCGACAGGTGCACGGCAGCGGCGGACCCCGCGGCGGCCGCGGCCCTGGCCTGGATCCGGTCGGCCGGGAGCTTGCCGACGCCGTTGGTGCCGGCGTCCGGATCGTCCGCCGAGCACCCCGTCAGGCCCGTGCCCGTGACGACCGCCAGCGCGCACAGCGCGCTCGCCAGCACGGCACGGCGGGTACGGCGGCACGGGGGGATCGCAGTCACGGGCGGCACTGCCTTTCTGCTCGCGTTCGGCGGGGGCTGGTCGGCGGCGGGGCTGCGGCGCGTACGCGGGGTGCACGGCACGCAGACCGCGCGACGGGAGGGACCCGGGGGTCCTGTCGGCGTACGGCAGCGTACCGGGGGCGGCACGGCCCGGCGGAGCCAGTCCGTCCGCACCGCTCACCAGGGCGGATCCGAACGGGACGGGCTAGCCTGAAGCCCACTTGAGCGGGCAGGGGCTAAGGACGCCCCGGAAACCCACCGCATCCCGGACGCCCGGGCAGCACGAGCACATACGTCACAGAGCACGCAAAGGAGGCGCGGTCATGGCAGCGGGCGCCCCCCGGATCTTCGTCTCGCACCTCGCCGGTGTCGCCGTCTTCGACCCGACGGGCGACCAGGTGGGGCGGGTGCGTGATCTGGTCGTCATGCTGCGCGTCCGGCGCCGGCCGCCCCGCCTGCTCGGCCTGGTCGTCGAACTGTCCACCCGGCGCCGCATCTTCCTGCCGATGACCCGGGTCACCAGCATCGAGTCGGGCCAGGTCATCACCACCGGTGTGCTCAACGTGCGGCGGTTCGAGCAGCGGCCCACCGAGCGGCTCGTCTTCGGCGAGCTGCTGGACCGGCGGGTCACGCTCGTGGAGAGCGGCGAGGAGGCGACGGTGCTGGACGTGTCGGTGCATCAGCTGCCGGCGCGCCGCGACTGGGAGGTCGACCGCGTCTTCGTCAGGAAGGGGCGCCGGACCGGCGCGTTCCGCCGCAGCAAGGGCGAGACGCTGACCGTGGAGTGGTCGGCCGTCACCGGTTTCTCGCTGGAGGAGCACGGACAGGGCGCCGAGAGCCTGCTCGCCACCTTCGAACAGCTGCGCCCCGCCGACCTCGCCAACGTGCTGCACCACCTGTCCCCCAAGCGGCGCGCGGAGGTCGCCGCCGCCCTGGACGACGACCGGCTCGCGGACGTCCTCGAGGAACTCCCCGAGGACGACCAGATCGAGATCCTCGGCAAACTGAAGGGCGAGCGCGCGGCCGACGTGCTGGAGGCCATGGACCCCGACGACGCCGCCGACCTGCTCGCCGAGCTGCCCGAGGAGGAGCAGGAGCGGCTGCTGAGCCTGATGCAGCCCGCCGACGCGGCCGACATGCGCCGCCTGATGTCGTACGAGGAGCACACGGCGGGCGGACTGATGACGACCGAGCCGATCGTCCTGCGCCCGGACGCCACCGTCGCCGACGCGCTCGCCCGGGTCCGCAACCGGGACCTGTCCCCCGCGCTCGCCGCCCAGGTCTACGTCTGCCGGCCGCCCGACGAGACCCCGACCGGCAAGTACCTGGGCACGGTCCACTTCCAGCGGCTGCTGCGCGACCCGCCCTACACGCTCGTCAGTTCGATCCTGGACGACGATCTGCAACCGCTCGCGCCGGACGCCACGCTGCCGGTGGTCGCCGGGTTCTTCGCCACGTACGACATGGTCGCGGCGCCCGTCGTGGACGAGGCCGGCGCGCTGCTGGGCGCGGTCACCGTGGACGACGTCCTGGACCACATGCTGCCGGACGACTGGCGCGAGACGGAGTTCCACCTGGACGACGGGCCGGCCGGCGCACCGGGCGGCACGGCGGGAGACGGACAGGGGGTGGGCGCGCATGGCGGAGCGTGAGAGCACGCGCGAGCGGCACCCGGCCGGGGCCACCGCCGCGGGCCGCCCCCGCACCGCCCGGCTGGACCAGCCGCGCCCGCTGCGGCGCAGGCTGCTGCCCGAGTGGGACCCGGAGGCCTTCGGGCGGCTGTCCGAGCGGATCGCGCGCTTCCTGGGCACCGGACGGTTCATCGTCTGGATGACGGTGGTGATCATCGTCTGGATCATCTGGAACGTGGCCGCGCCGCGCCACCTGCGCTTCGACGAGTACCCGTTCATCTTCCTGACGCTCGCGCTGTCCCTGCAGGCCTCCTACGCCGCCCCGCTGATCCTGCTGGCGCAGAACCGGCAGGACGACCGGGACCGGGTCAACCTGGAGCAGGACCGCAAGCAGAACGAGCGGTCGATCGCCGACACCGAGTACCTGACCCGGGAGATCGCCGCGCTGCGCATGGGCCTGGGCGAGGTGGCGACCCGCGACTGGATCCGCTCGGAGCTGCAGGACATGATGAAGGAGCTGGAGGAGCGGTACGACGGCCACCGCGAACATGCCGTATTCCCGGCAGAACGTCCGCCGCGACGTGACATGGACGACCGCTGACGGGGGTCCCGGGGCCGCCGCCGCGCGCCGTACCATCGTCCTTATGGCTACGGAAGACGCGGTGCGCGCAGCGCTGGCGACGGTTGACGACCCCGAGATCCACCGACCCATCACCGAGCTGGGCATGGTCAAATCGGTGGAGATCGGCGCGGACGGATCGGTCGCGGTCACCGTGTACCTGACGGTCTCCGGCTGCCCCATGCGCGAGACGATCACCCAGCGCGTGACCGACGCGGTCTCGCGGGTCGAGGGCGTCACCCGGGTCGACGTGTCGCTGGACGTGATGAGCGACGAGCAGCGCAAGGAGCTGGCCAGTGCCCTGCGCGGCGGCCAGGCCGAGCGCGAGGTCCCCTTCGCCAAGCCGGGCAGCCTGACCCGGGTCTACGCCGTCGCCTCCGGCAAGGGCGGTGTCGGCAAGTCCTCGGTGACCGTGAACCTGGCGGCGGCGATGGCGGCCGACGGCCTGAAGGTGGGCGTGGTCGACGCCGACATCTACGGTCACAGCGTGCCGCGCATGCTGGGCGCGGACGGCCGTCCCACCCAGGTCGAGAACATGATCATGCCGCCGTCCGCGAACGGCGTGAAGGTCATCTCCATCGGCATGTTCACCCCGGGCAACGCGCCGGTGGTCTGGCGCGGCCCGATGCTGCACCGCGCGCTCCAGCAGTTCCTCGCGGACGTGTACTGGGGCGACCTGGACGTCCTGCTGCTCGACCTGCCGCCCGGCACCGGTGACATCGCCATCTCCGTCGCCCAGCTCGTGCCGAACGCGGAGATCCTGGTGGTGACGACGCCTCAGCAGGCGGCCGCCGAGGTCGCCGAGCGGGCGGGCTCCATCGCCGTGCAGACCCACCAGAAGATCGTCGGCGTGGTCGAGAACATGTCCGGTCTGCCGTGCCCGCACTGCGGCGAGATGGTCGACGTGTTCGGCACGGGCGGCGGCCAGCTGGTCGCCGACGGCCTGACCCGCACCACGGGCGCCTCGGTCCCGGTCCTCGGCTCCATCCCGATCGACGTCCGGCTGCGCGAGGGCGGCGACGAGGGCAAGCCGGTCGTCCTGACCGACCCGGACTCCCCGGCGGGCGCGGCGCTGCGCGGGATCGCGGGCAAGCTCGGCGGCCGGCAGCGGGGCCTGTCGGGGCTCTCGCTGGGGCTCACGCCGAAGAACAAGTTCTAGCGGCCGGGCCGCGGACGCCGGGCGCGGCCACTGCTGTCGTACGACGAGGAAGGGCGCCGTCCGCGCGGACGGCGCCCTTCCTCGTCCTGCCCGGCGCGGGTCAGGCGTAGGCGGTGATGTCCTCGACGACGGCGAAGCCCAGCCCGTACGCGCTCATCCCCCGCCCGTACGCCCCCACGTGCACCCCCTGCGAAGTCGACCCGGCGAGCACCCAGCCGAACTCGGACTCCCGGTAGTGGAAGGGGGTCGGGACGCCGTCCACCGGCAGCGAGAGCGTCGACCAGTCCGGGCCGGACAGGTCGTCGGCCAGCACCCACGCCGTCTCGGTCTGCTGCTCCAGCCAGTCGTCGCGCAGGGCGTGGTCCATCTGCATGGGCCAGGTGACGGACAGCAGCCCGACCCCGGCCAGCCAGGCCGCCGAGGAGACGGAGGTCGCCTCCAGGCGGCCCGTGCCGTCGGCGAGCTGCCGGACCGGACTGGCCGCGACGGTGACGACGACCGTGAACTTCTCCCTGGGGTCGTCCGGGGAGCCGGACACGAACTCGTTGCGCACCGAGGGCTCGTCGCCGTGCCCGAGGGAACCGTGCTCCACATGGCCGTCGGCCGAGGTGCCGACCTGCATCAGCCGGCGCGGACCCGTGAAGGCCTCGTCCAGGCCGTACCACGGGAAGGGCGCCAGCAGGTAGCCGTCGACCGTGCGCCGGGCGGAGGAGGGCTGTTGTCCGCCCTCCTCGGCCGGTGCCTGCGCGACCGCCCTACTTGTCGTCTCCATGAACCCGGACGCCTCCTCGCTCTCGTCGGACCGGCGCGCCCGCCCCCCATCGGGCGTACTCGTCCGGTCCGCACAACAACTCGGCAGCATATCGACCCCGCCCCGGAGCGCAGGGAACGCGCCCCGGGGCGTGGCCCGCGCAGGCGGCGGGTTCCGGCCGTGTGGGTCAGGTGGCGTCGGCGTCGAACGGCGGGCGGTCGTCCCGCCCGGGGCTCTCGGGCTTCTTGGTCATGTCGACGCGGCCGCTCCCCGGTGCGGGGGAGGCGGGCGAGGAGGACGCGACGGACGAGGAGGAAGAGGAGGACGAGGCCGGCGCGGAGTCGGAGTCGTAGCTGCGCACGGCGTCCGTGACCTCGGCCATCTCCTTCTTCAGGTCGAAGCCGTTGCGGATCTCCTTCAGCCCCAGGTCGTCGTTGTCCAGCTGCTTGCGGATGAACGTCTTGGGGTTGAGGTCCTCGAACTCGAAGTCCTTGAACTCCGGGCCCAGCTCCTGGCGGATGTCCTGCTTGGCCGACTCCGAGAACTCACGGATCTTCCGGATCGTGCGCACCACGTCCTGGATGACCTTCGGGAGCTTGTCCGGACCGAACACGAGCACGCCCAGGACGATGAGCGTCGCCAGCTCGGGCAGTCCTATGTCGTTGAACACCTGAAGCTCCTTGCGATGTCCGTGGTCCTCGGCCCTCGGCGGTCCGGTCTGTGCGGGTCTATCCGTGGTCCGGGCCGGATCCACGGTACCCGCCCCAGGTGTCCGACCGGTACCGTCCCGAGGTGTCGGAGTCCGTGTACACGACCAGTTTCCCGGCTCGTCCGCCGCGCGGAAGGTCCGCGCCGTGCCGGCGGCGGGCCCGCGCCGTGCCCGGGGAAGGTCCGCGGCGGGCGGGGCCGCTCAGGTGCCGCGGGGCGGGCGGACCCGCGAGCGGGGGCCGCATCAGCCGCTGTCCGAGGAGCCGAGCACCAGGGTGACCCGCTGTTTGCGGCCGCCGCGTTCGACGGTCAGGTCCAGGCGGTCGCCGGGGCGGTGGGCGCGGGTCCTGACGATCAGTTCCTCGCCCGAGTGGACGGGCACGCCGTCCACCGCGGTGATCACGTCGCCGGCCCTGATGCCCGCCTTGGCGCCCGGCCCGCCCGCAGTGACCGGGGGCCCGCCGCCCTTCGCCTTGTCCCCGACCTTGGCGCCGTCCCCCGGGTAGGCCATGTCGAGGGTCACCCCGATCACCGGGTGACTGGCCCGGCCCGTGTTGATCAGCTCCTCCGCCACCCGCTTGGCCTGGTTGACCGGTATGGCGAAGCCGAGGCCGATGGAGCCCGCCTGGCCCGTCTGCACGTCCGCGCCGGTGTCGGCGGAGCGGATGGCCGAGTTGATGCCCACGACCCGGCCGCGGGAGTCGAGGAGGGGGCCGCCGGAGTTGCCCGGGTTGATCGGCGCGTCGGTCTGGAGCGCGTCGACGTACGACAGGTCGCTGCCGTCGCCCTTCTCGCCGCCGGCCGTGATGGGCCGCTCCTTGGCGCTGATGATGCCGGAGGTGACGGTGTCGGCCAGGTCGAAGGGGGCGCCGATGGCGACGACCGGGTCGCCCACCCGCACGTTGTCGGAGTTGCCCAGCGGCATCGGGGTCAGCCCGCGCACGCCGCGGACCTGCACGACGGCGAGGTCGTAGCCGGTGTCGCGGCCGACGATCGTGCCCCGGGCGGTCCGGCCGCCGTTGAAGGTCACCGATATGTCGCCGCCGGCGGCGGCGGGGCCGACGACGTGGTTGTTGGTGAGGATGTGGCCGAGGCGGTCGAGGACGAAGCCGGTGCCGGTGTCCTGCTCGCCGGAACCGGACACGTGCAGGGTGACGACGCTGGGCAGGGCGCGGGCGGCGATCCCGGCCACGCTGTCCGGGGCGCGGCCGGCCGGCTCCTTGCCGGCCTGCGGCAGCTCCACGGTCCCGAAGCCGCCGTTGCGTTCCAGGTACGCCCCCGCCACCCCGCCGGCCACCCCGGCCACCAGCGCCAGCAGGACGGCCCCGCCCACGAGGGACCGCCGCACCCGCCCGCGCCGCCGCTCCCCGCTCACCGCCCCGGCCCCGCTCTCCAGCAACGGCCCGGCCACCGGCCGCACCGCCCAGGGGTCGTAGCGCTGCCACGGATCGACGGCGCCGGCGGGACCGGCGGCCTCGTGCGGTGCGGGAGCACCGGCCCCGGGGGGCGCCGTCGCGGGGACGGCCCCACCGGTCGGCGCCGCCGCCGGGGCGGGCGGAGGCGGCACGTCGGCTGGGGCCGTGCCCGGGGGCGGTACGTCGGCTGACGCCATGCCGGGAGGCGGTACGTCGGCCGGGGCGGCGGGACGGGGCAGGACGGCGGGGTCCGGCGGGACGGCGGGGTGCGCGGCGGGCACGGGGACGGCCGGGCCGCCGGGCCGGCCCGGTGCGGCATGGGCCGTCTGGGCAGCCGGTGGCGTACCGGGCCGGCCCGTGCCGTCCGCCGGGCCAGGGGCGCCGTACGGGGCGGCGGCGCCCCGCGGCCAGGCGTCCGCGACCGGCGGCGCGTACGGCGGTGCGTACGGCGGTGCCTGGGGCGGGGTGGCGGGGGCGCCTTGGACGTCCGGAGCAGGGACGGGCGGCCCTGCCGTCGGCCCTGACATCGGCGCCGCGGGCGGCACGGCCACGGACGTGGCTGCGGGCATGCCCGCCGGGGCAACCCCGGACGCGGGGGCGGCCGGGGACGCGGGGGCGGCCGGGGACGCGGGGGCGGGCACAGGCGGGCCTGCGGGCGGAGGCGGGGTCAGCGCGGCCGGGTGCTGCACCGGCGGGGCGGGGGCCCACGGGCCCGGTTCTCCGTAGGGCGGGGTGCTGTAGGGATCGGGGTCGTGCAGCGGCCTGGGGCGCTGAGCAGCGGGCTCGGCCGGCACCGGCGCCCCGGGCACTGCGAACGGCCCGGAGGCCGCCGACGGTTCAGGCACCACCGCCGGTCCGGACGCCGCTGGTGCGCCGGGCACCGTCAACGCTCCGGGCGCCGCCATCTCGTCGAGCGCCATCGGCCGGTCGGACGCCGTCGGCCCGTCGAGCGCCGCCGGCTTGTCGAGGGCCACCGACGACTCCGGCACCGCCAACGACCCCGGCGCCGCCAACTCGTCGAGCGCCGTCGGCCGGTCGGACGCCGTCGGCCCGTCCGGCGTCGGCTTGTCGAGGGCCACCGACGGCTCAGACACCGTCACCGGCCCGGGCGCCGCTGGTGCGCCGTGCGCCACCGTCGGCTCAGGCACCGCCGACGACCCGGGCGCCGCCAACTCGTCGAACGCCATCGGCCCGTCCGGCGTCGGTGCTGTGCCGGACGGTGCGGGCTCCTGGGACGGCACCGGCGTGCCGGGTGCCGCCGGCAGGGTGCCTTCTCCTGCCTTCGCGGGGCGTTCCAGTTCGTAGTCGCCCTCGTGGTGCGCGGGGGCGGCGGCGGGCGCCGTCGGTTCCGGGACGGCGGCGGGCGGGGCGGCCGTGGCCGCCGCCGAAGACTCCGAGGCATCCGGGGCGTCCTGCGGCTCCGGTGCGTCCGAGGCGTCCGGGGCCCGTCGGGGGCGGGTCCACCACTTCGGGCGGGTGGACTTCTGGGGCTTCCCCTCGTTCATGCTCTCCCCAAGGTGCCCGCCACGGCTCGTCGGCGGTGGCCGTGCTTCGTCGACTGCGCGCCCGGACGGGTGTCATGGGCGCGACCACCTGGATTCAACCAGGTTCCCGGGCCACCGCGCAGGAGCCTGCCGCCGTCGGTCAGGGCGCCAGGTGCGCGGTGGCGGGGGACGGCGGACGGGGCGTCGGTCCGGGTGCCGGTGCGGTGAGCAGGCCGGGCGCTGTGAGCTGCGGGTCGGCGGACCACCCGGTCAGGGCGATCGGCGGCCGGGCACTGAGCGGACGTATCAGCGGGGACAGGATCGCGGCCCCCGCGCTCATGGGCGCCGTCAGGGTGTGCACCGCGTCCGTCACCGGTGCCGCGGCGGCGGCCGGGGTCGGCACTCCGGGCAGCAGGGGCGCGGACAGCGACGTCGGCGCGTAGGGGGCCGTGCCGGTGGACCGCTGCACCGGCAGCGGCCCGGTGGCCGGCTGACGGCGCCGCGAGACCTCGGCCGTTCCCGCCGCTGCCGCGCCCGCCGGACGTGCGGGGGTCACATTGCTGCCCGTGCCGGAACCGCCGCGCGCCTCCGCGGTCGTGTCGCCCGCCGCGCCGGTGGTGACGCCGCCGAGGGCGACCGCGGCCAGCGACACCGCGCCGGCCGCGACGAACGCGAACCGCAGCCCGCGCGAGGCCGGCCGCTCACCGTCGGGGCGGCCCACCGGGTGGATCCGGAAGCCTTCCGGCTGCTCCGGCTCCGGTTCGGACGCGTACGGTCCGGCCGCGGCGTACTCGAAGGGGAACCGCTCGCCGCGCCGCGCGCCGAACATCCCGGAGTCCCCGGAGCCCTGCGTGCGCCCGGGGAACCCGGGGAGCCTGCCGGGAAATCCGCCCGCGCCCAGCGGCGAACCGCCGTCGCCGTCGCCGCCCGGCAGCCCCTGCAGGCGGGCCAGGAAGCTCTCGGAGGGCGGCGGGGGCGCCGTCTCGGCGAAGACGTTCTTCAGGCGGCGCTGCGCGTCGACCTCCGCCTTGCACTTCGGGCAGGTGGCCACGTGCGCCAGGACGCGCTCACGCGTCTCATGACCCAGTTCTCCGTCGACCAGGGCGGAGAGCCGGTCTCCCAGATGCTGTTCCGCGAGGCCCCTCACGGCGGGGTCGGGTCGGGATCCACTCACGCGGTCGCGCCCCCTCCTCCCAGCGCGGCGACGCGGGGCACGAAGCGGCGCCGCTCGGCCTGCCGGGCCTCGGGCGAACGGTGCGCCAGGGCCTTGCGCAGCTGCGAACGGCCGCGGTGGATACGTGAGCGCACCGTGCCGAGCTTGACGCCCAGGGTGGCGGCGATCTCCTCGTAGGAGAGCCCCTCGATGTCGCACAGGACGACCGCGGCGCGGAACTCGGGCGCCAGGGTGTCCAGGGCCTGCTGGACGTCCGCGTCGAAGTGCGCGTCGTTGAAGAGCTGCTGGGGGGTGGGCTCCTTGCTGGCCAGCCGCTCGGCCGCGTCGTCTCCGAGCGCGTCGAAGCGGATGCGCTGCTTGCGGCGGACCATGTCCAGGAACAGGTTGGTCGTGATGCGGTGCAGCCAGCCCTCGAAGGTGCCGGGCGTGTAGGTCGACAGGGAGCGGAAGACGCGGACGAAGACCTCCTGGGTGAGGTCCTCGGCGTCGTGCTGGTTGCCGGTGAGGCGGTAGGCCAGGCGGTAGACGCGGCCGCTGTGGGTGCTGACGATCTCCTCCCAGGTGGGCGGAGTCCACGCCTGCCCGTCCGCGTCGCTGGAGAAGGTCGCGGTCTGGGCGGGGCCCTCGGCGTGGGTCGGGTCAGCAGCGGTGTCGTTCACGGATTTCGGCCTGCTCGCCGATCCGAGAAAGCGCCGCAGCACTCCTCCCCGATCCACGGGCGAAGCCGCACCTCCCCTGTCGGCTCTGGTGGTGTCCAGTGGAGCCCCTACCATAGCCACCTCGCCCGTTAGCTCCGGATAAGCGGTTTTACTTGAATTTGACACGCCCTGCCACGCCTCATCCGGCTGCGTCAGCACTTGCTCGTCGTCCCGTTCCATCCCATACCCCCCGTCCTGCCTCCGGTCACCTCGCCGGGCTCTCCCCCACCCCTTCAAACGCCCGGTCCCATCTGCGGGTTCCCGGCCCCAACGGATACAGTCACGCCGAGGCATCCACGGGACAGGAGAGGGTCATTACCGGCAACCGGCAGACGAGCTGGGCGTTCGCCGACGCCTATGTCGCCGAGGAGGACGCACTGCGCTGGGCCCGGGACCGGGCCGGCGAGGCAGGGCTGCGTCCGGTGTCCCCCGCCGCGGGCGCGGCGCTGCGGTTGCTCGCCGCCACCGTGGACGCGAAGGCGGTCGCGGAGATCGGGACCGGCACCGGCGTCTCCGGCATCCACCTCCTGCACGGAATGCGCCCGGACGGGGTGCTGACCACCGTCGACCCCGAGCCGGAGCACCAGCAGTTCGCCCGGCAGGCCTTCAGGGCGGCCGGCTTCGCCAGCAACCGCTCCCGCTTCATCCCCGGCCGCGCGCTGGAGGTCCTGCCGCGCCTCGCGGACGCCGGGTACGACCTGGTGTTCTGCGACGGCGACCGGCAGGAGTTCCCGGACTATCTCGCGGAATCGCTGCGTCTGCTGCGGCCCGGTGGCCTGGTCGTCTTCGAAGGCGTGTTCGCGCACGGCCGCACGGTCGACTCCGGACCGCAGCCCGCGGAGGTCGTGCGGCTGCGAGAGCTGCTGCGCACGGTGCGCGAGAGCCCCGACCTGGTGCCCTCGCTGCTCCCGGTGGGCGACGGCCTGCTGTGCGCGGTCAAGCGCTGAACCGCCGCGACGCCTGAGCCGTCCCGTGCGCCGCGCCGCCCCGCGCGGAGCGCCGTCGCCGGCAGGGAGCTGCGCGGCCCGCCGGGCGGAAGGCGCGGAAGACAGTGCCCGCCGCCGTGCGTGAGGAGGCCGGGGCGGCCCGGAATGCCGGGCGGGGCCCGGAAAACAGTGACCCCGGCACCGCTCACGGTGCCGGGGTCACTGAAAGGGTATGGTCGCTTCCGCGTCAGCCGACGACCTTCTTGAGGGCGTCGCCGAGCGCGTCGGCCTCGTCAGGGGTCAGCTCGACGACGAGTCGACCGCCGCCTTCGAGCGGAACGCGCATGACGATGCCCCGCCCCTCCTTGGTCACCTCGAGCGGGCCATCACCCGTCCGCGGCTTCATGGCCGCCATGCTCGTTCCCCTTCCTGAAACCCAGCTCATCGTCAAAGCCGACGGCGTACCGAAAGGGCACGCGCGCGGTCCACCCGCAAAACGGCCCAGGACACGCGACACCGGCATCGAACACATTGCTTCCCAGCCATTATCCCGCATCTCAGGACCCGATGACCAACATCGGTAGGCATCGCTTGGGCAACGCGCGCGAGCAAAACCACTCAATTCGGGGATGTGACTGCGATACTGCGCACCCGCGGCCGCACCTTCCGGCTCCCGGCCCACCCGTTTTCTTTGACGCAGGTCACACGCCCGCTCCGCGCCCGGGCCGGTGATCTCCGTCATGCTGTCCCTCGGACACAGGACGTACCGACCGGTACGCCGGAGCCGACACCGGAGGGGATGCCCCATGGCCGACACCGTGCTCTACGAGGTGAGCGACGGGCTCGCGACGATCACGCTGAACCGCCCGGAGGCGATGAACGCGCTGAACATCGCGGCCAAGGTCGCGCTGCGGGACGCGGCCGAATCCGCGGCGGCCGACACCGCCGTACGGGCGGTCCTGCTGACCGCCGCCGGTGACCGGGCGTTCTGCGTGGGCCAGGACCTCAAGGAGCACATCGGGCTGCTGGCCGCCGACCGGGAGAGCGGGTCGGGGCGGACGATGAGCACCGTGCGGGAGCACTACAACCCGATCGTGCGGGCGCTGGCGGGTGCGGCCAAGCCCGTGGTCGCCGCGGTGAACGGGGTGGCCGCCGGGGCGGGCTTCGGCTTCGCGCTCGCCGCCGACCACCGGATCGTCGCCGACACCGCGTCCTTCAACACGTCGTTCGCGGGCGTCGCGCTCACCGCGGACTCGGGCATCTCCTGGACGCTGCCGCGGGTGGTCGGCCCCGGCCGCGCGACCGATCTGCTGCTCTTCCCGCGCACCGTGAGCGCCCAGGAGGCCCTGGAGCTGGGGATCGCCGACCGGGTGGTACCGGCGGCCGAGCTGCGCGCCGAGGCCGAGAGGACCGCGCGGAAGCTGGCCGCGGGCCCGACGCTGGCGTACGCGGCGCTCAAGGAGTCGGTGGCCTACGGCCTGACGCACTCCCTCCTGGAGACCCTGGACAAGGAGGACGAGCTGCAGACGCGGGCGGGGCGCTCCGAGGACCACGCCATCGCCGTCCAGGCGTTCGTCGACAAGGAGAAGCCGAAGTACCTGGGCCGCTGACCCGCGGGTCGCGGGCGCGCCGCCCCTGCGGGCCGGGTCAGGGGCGGCGGCGTGCCACGCAGTCCGCGAGGTGGTCGTCGACCAGCCCGCACGCCTGCATCAGGGCGTACGCCGTGGTCGGGCCGACGAAGCGCAGGCCGCGCTTCTTGAGGGCCTTGGACAGGGCCGTGGACTGCTCGGTGACGGCGGGGACGTCCGCGAGGGTCCGCGGGGCCGACCGGGTGGCCGGGTCGGGGGCGTGGGACCAGATGAGGTCGTCCAGCTCGCCCGGGGACCACGCGGCGAGCACGCGCGCGTTGGCGAGGGTGGCATCGACCTTGGCGCGGTTGCGGATGATCCCGGTGTCGGCGAGCAGACGGGCGCGGTCGGCGTCGGTGAACCGGGCCACCTCGGCGATGCGGAAGCCGGCGAAGGCGGCCCGGAAGCCGGGGCGGCGGCGCAGGATCGTGATCCAGGACAGTCCCGACTGGAAGGCCTCCAGACTGAGCCGTTCGTAGAGGGCGTCGTCGCCGTGGACCGGGCGGCCCCACTCCTCGTCGTGGTAGGCCACGTACTCGGGCGCCGACAGCGCCCAGGGGCAGCGCCGGGCGCCGTCCGGGCCCGTGCGGGCGGTCCCGGCCGCCGTGTCGGTCACCGGGCTCTGGGCCGCCGCGTCCTCGGTCGCCGCTGCGTCCGTCACCGGTGGTCCTCCGCTCCCGGCTGGTCCGGCTTGGTCAGGCGTACGGGGGCCGCGGCGGACCGGGCGCCGGCCAGCGCGGACTCCAGGCCGGCGATCCGGGCGTCGCGCTCGGCGAGTTCGGCGCCGAGCCGGCCGAGGGCGTCGTCCACGTCGGCCATGCGGTAGCCGCGGACGGCGAGCGGGAAGCGCAGGCTCTCCACGTCGGTGCGGTCCACCGGGCGGTCCGGCGGCAGCGGGTCGTGCAGCCGCTCGGGCGCCGCTTCGGGCAGCGGGCCGCCCCCGCCGCCCACGACCGCGAGGGTCACCGCGGCGACGACGACCGCGAGCGCGACGACCAGGAACAAGAACATCACCATCGCTGAGGTCCCCACGGAGTTACGGAGTCTGGAGTTACGGAGTCTGTCGTATGTGTCAGGGTCCGATCGTGCCATGCGACGCTGACGGTTAGGGTCGCAGGCGGCCCAAGACCGGAACGCAGGAGAAGAGGTCACAGCGGATGCTCAGGCTGGGCAGGCGTGAATTCGGCGCCCACGAGCCGGTGATCATGGCGATCGTCAACCGGACCCCGGACTCCTTCTACGACCAGGGGGCGACGTTCCGCGACGAGCCCGCCCTCGCGCGGGTGGAGCAGGCGGTCGCCGAGGGGGCCGCGATCGTCGACATCGGCGGGGTGAAAGCCGGTCCCGGCGCCGAGGTGACGGCCGAGGAGGAGGCGCGGCGCACGGTCGGCTTCGTCGCCGAGGTGCGGCGGCGCTTCCCGGACGTCGTCATCAGCGTGGACACCTGGCGGGCGGACGTCGGCGAGGCGGTGTGCGAGGCCGGCGCGGATCTGCTGAACGACGCGTGGGGCGGCGTGGACCCGCGCCTCGCCGAGGTCGCCGCCCGGTACCGGGTGGGGCTGGTGTGCACGCACGCGGGCGGCGCCGAGCCGCGGACCCGGCCGCACCGGGTGACGTACGACGACGTCATGGCCGACATCCTGAAGGTCACCGTGGGGCTGGCCGAGCGGGCGGTGGCGCTCGGGGTGCCGCGGGAGTCGGTGCTGATCGATCCCGGGCACGACTTCGGGAAGAACACGCGGCACAGTCTGGAGGCGACGCGGCGGCTGGACGAGATGGTCGCCACGGGGTGGCCGGTGCTGGTGTCGCTGTCCAACAAGGACTTCGTGGGGGAGACGCTGGACCGGCCGGTGAAGGAGCGGGTGGTGGGGACGCTGGCGACGACCGCGGTGTCGGCGTGGCTGGGGGCCCAGGTGTACCGGGTGCACGAGGTCGCCGAGACGCGGCAGGTGGTGGACATGGTGGCGGCCATCGCGGGGCACCGGGCGCCTGCGGTGGCCCGGCGGGGGCTGGCGTAGGGCGTTTCCGCCCCCGCCGCCCCTTCCCGTCCCGGACCCTGGGCTCCGCCCCCGCCGCCCCTTCCCGTCCCGGACCCTGGGCTCCGCCCCCGCCGCCCCTTCCCGTCCCGGACCCTGGGCTCCGCCCCCGGGCCCCCGTGCGCGGCCGACCGCCCGGCGGGGGCCCCGCGGCGGAGCCGCGGACCGATGCGGCCCCGCGCCTCTTCGCCGTCGGGGCGCTCCTACTTGCCCGCTTCCTTCGACATCAGCGCCACCGCCTCCTCCACGTCGTCCGTGACGTGGAAGAGGGTCAGGTCGGCCTCGGCCGCCTTGCCCTGGGCGATGAGGGTGTGGGTCAGCCAGTCGACCAGGCCGCCCCAGTAGTCGCTGCCGAACAGGACGATCGGGAAGCGGGTGACCTTCTGGGTCTGCACCAGGGTGAGCGCCTCGAAGAGCTCGTCGAGGGTGCCGAGGCCGCCGGGCAGGACCACGAAGCCCTGCGCGTACTTCACGAACATCATCTTGCGGACGAAGAAGTAACGGAAGTTGAGGCCGATGTCGACGTAGGCGTTCAGCCCCTGCTCGAAGGGCAGCTCGATGCCCAGGCCGACCGAGATGCCCCCGGCCTCGCAGGCGCCCTTGTTCGCCGCCTCCATCGCGCCCGGGCCGCCGCCCGTGATCACCGCGAAGCCCGCGTCGACCAGGCCCCGCCCGAGCCGCACCCCTGCCTCGTACTCCGGGGAGTCGACCGGGGTGCGCGCCGAGCCGAACACGCTGATGGCGGGCGGGAGTTCGGCCAGTGTGCCGAAGCCCTCGATGAACTCCGACTGGATGCGCAGCACCCGCCACGGGTCGGTGTGCACCCAGTCGGTGGGGGCGCGCTCGTCCAGCAGCCGCTGGTCCGTGGTGCTGGCCTGGACCTGGCCCCGGCGCCGGAGCACCGGTCCCAGGCGCTGCTCCTCCGGCGGCACCTTCTTGCCCTCGGGGTTGCCTGTCGGCATGTGCGCTCCCTCCACGTGCGGTCGTTCCACCTCAGCGTAGGTCTCCGCGGGTTACCGGCGGGGGACCTCGGCCGGTCGGGTTCGTGGCCGCCGGGTCAGCTCGTCAGCCACGCCCGCAGGCGCTCCTCTCCCAGGAGGATCTTCTCCGTCTCCACCCGCTCGTCCCGCTTGTGCGCCAAGTGCGGGTTGCCGGGGCCGTAGTTGACGGCGGGGACGCCGAGCGCGGAGAAGCGGGAGACGTCCGTCCAGCCGTACTTGGGCAGCGGGGTGCCGCCGACCGCGTCGATGAAGGCCGCGGCGGCCGGGTGGTCGAGGCCGGGCAGCGCGCCGCCGCTGTGGTCGTCGATCACGAACTCCTCGACGCCGCAGTCCGCGAAGACCTCGCGGACATGGGCGACCGCCTCCTCCTCGCTGCGGTCGGGCGCGTAGCGGAAGTTGACGGTGACGACGCACTCGTCGGGGATGACGTTGCCCGCAACTCCGCCGGAGATGCCGACCGCGTTGAGGCCCTCGCGGTACTCCAGGCCGTCGATGACGGGGTAGCGGGGCTGGTACTCGGCAAGTTTGCGCAGGATCGGCGCGGCGGCGTGGACGGCGTTGGCGCCCATCCAGCCGCGCGCGGAGTGGGCCCGCTCGCCCTTGGTCCTCAGCAGCACGCGCAGGGTGCCCTGGCAGCCGCCCTCGACCTGGCCGTCGGAGGGTTCGAGCAGGATCGCGAAGTCGCCCGCGAGCCAGTCCGGCCGGGCCTCGGCGACGTGCTTGAGGCCGTTCAGCTCGGCGGCGACCTCCTCGTTGTCGTAGAAGACGAAGGTCAGGTCGCGGTTGGGGGCCGGGACGGTGGCGGCGATGCGCAACTGCACGGCCACGCCGGACTTCATGTCGCAGGTGCCGCAGCCCCACAGGACCCCGTCGTCGTCCAGCCGGGACGGCACGTTGTCGGCGATGGGGACGGTGTCGATGTGGCCGGCCAGGATCACGCGCTGGTCGTGCCCGAGGTTCGTGCGGGCGACGACGTTGTTGCCCAGGCGGTCGACCGTCAGGTGCGGCAGGGCGCGCAGCGCGGCCTCGATCGCGTCGGCCAGCGGCTTCTCGGTGCCGCTCTCCGAGGGGAAGTCGACGAGCTGCGCGGTCAGCCGCGCGGCGTCCAGCGTGAGGTCAAGCGGGGTATCGGCCATGCCGCCGACCCTAGGCCCTGCCCGGCGGGTCGTGCCACCGGCGCCGGGCCCCGCCGCCCGGCCGGTCCGCGCCTGCGCCCACCTGCGGCGCTCGGGCCCGGGCTCCCCGCCGGACCGGCCCGCCGGCCGGGACCGGCCCCGCGCCGCCGCGTTCCGCCTACCGCGCGCGGCGGCGCGGTCACTCTCCAGTACCTTGTACGCGTGCCAGAGCCGTCCCCCACTCCGAAGCGTCGTGGCCGCCTCCTCAGAATCGGGGCGGCCCTCGTCGTCCTGCTCGCGGTCGCGGGTTACCTCACGGTGCAGTACCTGACCGGCGGGACGGGTCCCGGCTGCGAGGTCGTCCCCGCCGGCCGGGACGGCGGGGCGTACGAGTTCACGCCGGAGCAGGCGGTGAACGCGGCGACGATCGCGGCCGTCGGCACCGGACGCGGCATGCCCGAGCGGGCCGTGACGATCGCGCTGGCGACCGCCCTGCAGGAGTCGGGGCTGCGCAACGTCGACCACGGCGACCGGGACTCCCGGGGCCTGTTCCAGCAGCGGCCCTCGCAGGGCTGGGGGACGGCGAAGGAGATCATGGACCCGGCGTACGCGGCGGGGATGTTCTACGAGCACCTGACCAAGGTGCGCGACTACACCCGGCTGCCGCTGACGGTGGCCGCGCAGCGGGTGCAGCGCAGCGGTTTCCCGGAGGCGTACGCCCGGCACGAGCGGGACGCCACGCTGCTGTCCGCCGCGCTGACCGGGCGGGCCGCGGCCACGCTGACCTGCCAGGGCCGTCCGGGGATCAGCGCCGCGACCGGTCCGGCGGCGGTGCGGGCGGCTCTCGTACGGGACTTCGGGCGGGACGTGGTGCAGGAGGCCGGGGCGCAGGTGGGCGGCCGGGGCGGTGCCGCACCGCCGGCCGCGCCGGGCGGCGGGGCGGGCGCGGACGAGCGGACGGTGACGCTGCCGGTGCGGGACGACACCGGCTCGCGCGGCGGGCGCAGCCTGTCGGAGCGCGGCTGGCAGCTGGCGCACTGGGCGGTGGCCAACGCCTCGGCGCTGCACATCGAGCGGGTGTCCTACGCCGGCCGGGAGTGGACCGCGGGGGTCACCGAGGGCGAGTGGCGGGCGGCCGACGGGAAGAACGCCGACGGGGCCGGCGCGGGGTCCGGCGCGGTCCGCATCACGACGGGGCACTAGTTCGGATCTTCACCCGCCGGGGTAGCGCGGGCCGGGTGGGCGCGGCGGTGTGCGCAGGTTTTCGCGCCGTCACCCGGCTGTGCGCCAAAACCCTTGGAATCGCAGTGCTGTAAGGATTCAGCAGGCTTTCCACGCGGTTGCCCTTTGCCCGTTTTTATCCACAGCAGATTATGCGACGCATTGCCAACTCTTTACGTTGCCCCGCCGCAACCTTCGCGGGCTTCGAGCGGTAGTCACTGCGTCCGGGCCGGGCCACCGACGGCCCCACGGCTTCCGGTGAACTACCGGGCCCGGTCGGACACTTCAAGGTTCTCTCCCGTCGAAGGAGCAACATGTCCCTCCCCCTGACCCGCCGGATCGCCCGTGCCGCGCTGCTCGTCGCCGCCGGGGCGGCTGCCGGGGTCGGTGCGGCCGGCTCCGCCGGTGCTGCGCCCCAGCTGCCGGCCACCCCGAACCTGGGCGGGCTGACCGCCCTGGACACGGCGAGCGTCGGCAACACCGCGGACGGTGCGGCGCAGCACGTCACCGGGGTCGCGGGCGACACCGGCAGCAAGGCGCTCAAGCAGGCCGTGCCGGCCGCGGGCAAGACCGGCGGCAAGCTGGTGAAGCAGACCACGCCGGTGGCGCAGAAGACGGCGGGCGACACGGCGGGCACCGCGGCCGGTCTCCTCGGCGACACCGCGAAGACGGCGACGAAGGGCGGCCTGCCGACGCAGGGCCTGCCGGTCCAGGGCCTGCCGCTGGGCGGCTGACCTCCGCCGGTACGACGCGACGGGGCCCGGGGATCTCCCCGGGCCCCGTCGGCGCGTGTGCGGTCAGAGCCGGGCCACGGCCGCCGCGATGCGTTCGTCCGTGGCCGTGAAGGCGACGCGGACGTAGCGGTCGCCGGCCGGGCCGTAGAAGTCGCCGGGGGCGACCAGGATGCCGAGGGCGGCCAGGTGGGCCACCGTGTCCCAGCAGGACTCGCCGCGCGTCGCCCACAGGTAGAGGCTGGCCTCGCTGTGCTCGATGGTGAAGCCGTGGCCCAGCAGGGCCTGGCGCAGGGCGGTGCGGCGGGCCGCGTAGCGACCGCGCTGCTCGCGGACGTGCGCGTCGTCGCCCAGCGCCGCCACGACCGCCGCCTGCGTCGGCGCCGAGGTCATCATGCCGCCGTGCTTGCGGATCTCCAGCAGCGGGCCGAGGACGGCCGGGTCACCGGCGAGGAACGCGGCGCGGTAGCCGGCCAGGTTGGAGCGCTTGGAGAGCGAATGGACGGCGACGATCCCGTCGTAGGAGCCGCCGTTCACGTCGGGGTGCAGGACGGAGACCGGGTCCGCCTCCCAGCCCAGTTCGAGGTAGCACTCGTCGGAGACGACCAGGACGCCGTGCTCGCGGGCCCAGGCGACGATCCGGGTCAGCTCCTCCTTGCCGAGGACCCTGCCGGTCGGGTTGGACGGCGAGTTCAGCCACAGCAGCTTCAGCCGCGCCGGGTCCAGCTCGGTGGGGTCGTCGTAGGCCACGTACTGCGCGCGCGCCAGCCGGGCGCCGACCTCGTAGGTCGGGTAGGCCAGGCGCGGGAAGGCGACCGTGTCGTCCGGGCCGAGGCCGAGCTGCGTGGGGAGCCAGGCGACCAGCTCCTTGGAACCGACGATCGGCAGGACGTGACGGTGGGTGACCCCGCGGGCCCCGAGCCGGCGCCCGACCCAGCCGGTGATCGCGTCGCGCATCTCGGGCGTGCCCCAGACCGTCGGGTAGCCGGGCGAGTCGGCCGCCGCGACCAGCGCCTTCTGGATCAGCTCGGGTACCGGGTCGACGGGGGTGCCGACCGAGAGGTCGACGATGCCGCCCGGGTGGGCTGCGGCCGTCTTCTTGTACGGCTCCAGCTTGTCCCAGGGGAAGGTGGGGAGGCGTTCGGAGACTGCGGACACGGGTTCTGGCTCACTTTCTGGTACGGAAAACGCCTCGGTCCCGTACGGCTGCCGACGCGCGGGGCGGTCGGGCCGTACGGGACCGAGGCGGCGGGGCCACCGGACGGTTACTCGCCCTGCGGCGGCAGCGCGGAGATGACCGGGTGGTCGCGCTCGATCAGCCCGAGCTTGCTGGCGCCGCCGGGAGAGCCCAGCTCGTCGAAGAACTCCACATTGGCCTTGTAGTAGTCCTTCCACTCCTCCGGCACGTCGTCCTCGTAGAAGATCGCCTCGACCGGGCAGACCGGCTCACAGGCACCACAGTCGACGCATTCGTCCGGGTGGATGTACAAGGACCGCTGGCCCTCGTAGATGCAGTCGACCGGGCACTCCTCGATGCACGCCTTGTCCTTGACGTCGACACAAGGCTGCGCGATGACGTAGGTCACGCTGTCGTTCCTCCTCGATAGGGCGCTGGCGGGCCTCCACAGGCTCCGCCGCCTGGCGCGCGGGAGCGCGGCGTCGTCGATGCCCGCACCTAGTATCTCCGTTCCGGGGCATGATCCATACAGGAGGGGTGAACTGACCTGTGGAAATCTGGGCGGCAGGACGGCTTGAGGTCCGCATCACCGCTTCTGACGTGGGCAAACGGGTCTCCGTACGGCGCTTGGACGAACCGCGGGGAACGGGTGAGAAGTTCACCGACACGGTCGGTGTTCTCACATCATGGGACAACGGTGTGCTGCTGATCACACGAAAGGACGGCGAAACCGTCCGGATCGCGGAATCCGCACTGGTGGCCGGAAAGGTCGTGCCCGCCGCGCCGGCCCGCCGCCGGGGCCCCGCCGCCACGTACCCCGAACTCGCGCGTGTCGCCGCGCGCGCCTGGCAGCCGGTGGAGAGCGAGCGGCTCGGCGAGTGGGAGCTGCGTGCGGCCGCCGGCTTCACCCGCCGGGCCAACTCCGTCCTGCCTCTCGGCGACCCCGGCCTCCCGCTCGACGCGGCGCTGGAGACCGTACGACGCTGGTACGGGGAGCGCGGCCTGCCCGCGTACGTCCAGACCGCCACCGGCGGCGAGGGCACGCAGGAGACGCTGTGCGCGGAGCTGGAGCGGCGCGGCTGGACCCGTGAGGTGACCGCCGAGCTGTGGACCGGTGCGCTCGCGCCGGTCGCGGACCGGGCGGAGGGCGGCTCCGGCGAGCCGTCCGGGGTCGTGCTGTCCCGCACGGCCGACGAGGCGTGGCTCGCCCGGTACCAGCGCAAGGGGGTGAGCGAGGTGGCCCTGAGAGTCCTGGCGGCAGGGCCCTCGGTGTGGTTCGCGTCCGTCCCGGGCGCGGCGGCCGGTCAGCCGCCGGCCGCGATCGGGCGGTGCGTCGTGGACGGCCGCTGGGCCTCGTTCGCCGCCGTCGAGGTGGATCCGGTGCGGCGGCGCCAGGGGCTGGCCTCCACCGTGCTGGCCGCGCTCGCCCGGCAGGCCCTCGACGAGGGCGCCTCGGCCGCCTGGCTCCAGGTGGAGACGGACAACGCCGCGGCGCGGGCGCTGTACGCCGGTCTGGGCTTCGCCGCGCACCACACGTACCACCACTACCGCGAGCCGGGACCGGCGGCGGGGACGGGTCCGTCCGCGCCCGGCCTCTCGTGAAAGGACACGGGCCCGCCATGCGCCATCCCAGTCCCCCACCGCCCGGCCGGTCGGCCGAGCTGCGCCGGCGCTTCGCCGACCAGGCGCGCGCGGAGCGGCCCGACCTGGCGGCGCTGTGCCTGCTGGTGGGCGCGGCGGGGGACGGAACGCTGGACGAGGCCGGCCTGGACGCGGCGCAGCTGGAACTCGACCGGCTGGCCGGGCAACTGCCCTACCGGCCCGGCGGCCCCCTCGCGTGGGCGCGGGCGCTGGGCGAGCTGCTCGGCGAGCGGCACGGGTTTTGCGGCTCGGCCGCGGACTACGAGCGGCTGGACTCCTCCCTGCTGCACACGGTGCTGCGGCGGCGGCGCGGACTGCCGATCCTGCTGTCCGTGGTGTGGATGGAGGTCGCGCGGCGGGCGGGGGCACCGGTGTACGGGGTGGCGCTGCCGGGGCACTTCGTGGTCGGATTCGGCACGGCCGGCCAGCAGGTGCTCGCCGACCCGTTCGACGGGGGCCGGGTGCTGACCGGGGCGGACGCGGAGCTGCTGGTCACCGGGGCGACGGGGGCGCCGCTGGAGCCGTCGATGCTGGTGCCCGCGGAGCCGCTGGACCTCGTCATGCGGATCCTGAACAACATCCGGGCGTGGGCCGCCGCCCGGCCCGAACGGTCGGACGTGGCGCTGTGGGCGGTCGAGCTGTCCCTGCTGCTGCCCTCGCACCCGGCGCGGCTGCGGTACGAGCGGGCCCGGCTGCTGGTCGAGCGGGGCGACTTCGTCGAGGGGGCGAAGGCGCTGGAGGCCTACGCGGACGTGGTGGGCGCGGTGGACGAGAGCGCCGGCCGGCGGGTGCGCGGAGAGGCGCTCGCGGCGCGGGCCCGGTTGAACTGAGAGCGGCTGCCGGCGGCTGCTGCGGCGGGGCGCCCCGGTGCGGTGGCTGCTGCGGGGTTCCCGGTGACTGCTACAGGACCGCCCCCGGTGCGGCCGGTGCGTGCCCGGGCGGGCCGGTGCGGGTGCGCTGGGGTCGGCCGGGTCCGCGCGGCGAGGCCGCGTACCGGAACGCCGGCGCGCCCGCAGGGGCGGGGCCGGTCAGAGCCAGCCCTTCTCCCTCGCGATGCGGACCGCCTCCGCCCGGTTCCTGACCGCCAGTTTCTGGATCGCGGTGGAGAGGTAGTTGCGGACGGTGCCCTGGGAGAGGTGGAGGGCGGCGGCCAGTTCGGCGTTGGTGGAACCGTCGGCGGCGGCGCGCAGGACCTCGCGTTCGCGGTCGGTCAGCGGGTTGGCGCCCTCCGCGAGGGCCGCGGCGGCGAGCGTGGGGTCGATGACCCGCTCACCGGCGAGCACCTTGCGCACGGCCTCGGCGAGCTGGGCGGCCGGGGCGTCCTTGACGAGGAAGGCGTCGGCGCCCGCCTCCATGGCGCTGCGCAGGTAGCCGGGGCGGCCGAAGGTGGTGAGGACGACCAGCCGGACGGCGGGCAGTTCCTGGTGGAGCCGGGCCGCCGCCTCGATGCCGGTGCAGCCGGGCATCTCGATGTCGAGCAGGGCCACGTCGATGTCGTGGGCGTGCGCGGCGGCCACGACCTCGTCCCCGCGCGCCACCTGGGCGACGACCTCGATGTCGTCCTCCAGGCCGAGCAGTGCGGCCAGTGCCTCGCGGACCATCGACTGATCCTCGGCGAGGAGAACCCTGATCGTGCTGCTCATGCCGGGGATCCTACGTGCCCCGGTGCGGCGGCCGGCACCCGGGCGACCAGCCGGAACCCGCGCCCGGCCCGGCCCGCCTCCAGCATGCCGCCCGCCTTCTCCAGGCGCTCCTGGAGGCCGGTCAGGCCGTTGCCGGGCCCGTTGCCCGGGCCGCCCGTGCCGTCGTCCTCCACGGACAGTTCGAGCATCGGCCCGTCCAGGGTCTGGCGGCGGACGACCTCGACCGCGCAGCGCCGGGCGCCGCTGTGCCGTACGACGTTGGTGACGGCCTCGCGCAGCGCCCAGGCGAGCGCGGCCTCGCTCTCCTCGGGGACGCCGGTGAGGTCGGGCTCGGCGGGCAGTGCGGGGCTCACCCCGGCCGCCGTCAACGCGACCTGGGCACCGGCCAGTTCGGCGGTCAGGCGGGGCCGCCGGTAGCCGGTGACGGCCTCGCGCACGTCGACCAGGGCCTGCCGGCTGACCTGCTCGATGTCGGCGACCTGCTGGGCGGCCTTGTCCGGGTGGGCGGGGAGCATCCGGCCGGCCAGCTCGCTCTTCAGCGTGATCAGGGAGAGCGAGTGGCCGAGCAGGTCGTGCAGGTCACGGGCGAGGCGCAGGCGCTCCTCGTTGGCGGCGAGCTGGGCGACGGTGGCGCGGGCCTGGCGCAGTTCGACCGTCGTGCGCACCAGTTGCCGTACGCCGCTCATCGCGAAGCCGACGAGCAGCACCAGCAGGACCAGCGTCCACATGTCCCCCGCGCCGACGACCTGGCCGACGGCCAGCATCACCGCCGTGGTCAGCGGGATCGTCCAGGAGGCGACGCGCAGCGGGAACGCCGTGCCGCACACCACCGCGACGTACACGAACAGGCCGACCCATGCGCTGCCGAGGGTCAGGCTCAGCGCCACCGCGAGGACCCCGAGGACGGCGACCAGGCAGACGAGGACCCGCTGCGGGAAGGGCCGGCCCATGTTGCGGAAGATCAGCGCCAGGTAGGTGCCGGTGAAGGCGGCCAGACCGGCCCAGCCACCGGCGGTGGCCCCCGGCGTGTGGGCGCCCGCGGCCAGGTCGCGCACCGGCGAGCTGAGGAAGATCAGCCAGGGCAGGATCCACACCAGCTTGCGCCAGGCCTCGCCCAGGTCGCGGGGCGGCTCCCCCATGCGCAGCAGCCGGTCCTGGCGGGCTTCCCCGATGCGGTCGTCCGTCATGGCGCTCACGCCTTCAGCGTGTCCTTCCGGTACAGCCAGGCCGCGCCGCCCGCGAACAGGGCGAAGAAGACGACCAGGATGGTGATGTCCTTGGCGTGCGGGGCCTGGCTCTGTTCGATGGCCTGCCCCAGAGCAGCGTACGCGTGCGTGGGCAGCCACTTCGCGATGTCCTGGAGCCACTGCGGGAAGGTGGTCGAGGGCATCCACAGGCCGCCGAGCAGCGACAGGCCGAAGTAGACGATCATGGTGATCGGGCGGACCGCGTCGCCGCTGGCGAGGTAGCCGATGGCGACCCCGAGCGCGGCGAAGACCAGACTGCCGGCCCAGATCGCGCCGGTGAGGGCGAGCCACTGCCAGGCGTCGAGGCGGACCTGCTTGACGACGGCGGCGACCACGAAGACGACGACGATGGACGGCAGGCTCACCACGGCCGCGCTGGCGGTCTTCGCGAAGACGTAGCCGCGCCCCGGCAGCGTGGTCAGCCGCAGCTGCCGCACCCAGCCGCTCTCGCGCTCCTTGGCGATGCGCTCGCTGTTGCCCATGAGCACGGCGGTCAGGGCGCCGAAGGAGGCCATGGAGACCATCATGTACGTCGGCAGAGTCAGGGCGGTGCCGTCGATCCTGGCGTCGCCGTCGGCCTGGCCGGCGATGATCAGGAACAGGATCGAGGGGTAGAGCACGGAGAAGAACAGGAACTTGCGGTTGCGCAGGGAGCGGGCGATCTCCAGTTTGATCAGGCTGTTCACGACTGCTTGGCCTCCTCGGCCTCGGTGATGGCGACGAACGCCTGCTCCAGACCGAGCCCGGCGACTTCGAGATTGCGGGGGTAGACACCGAGCCCGTACAGGGCGTGGACGGTCGCGTCGGCGTCGGAGGACTGGATGCGGACGGTCTGGCCGCTGACGTCGAGGGAGGTCAGGAAGGGCAGGCCGCGCAGGACGGACTCGTCGATGGCACCCTCCAGGTCGAAGGCGATCCGCCGGGCGCCCGCCTTCGCCTTGATCTCGGCGGCGGTGCCGTCGGCCAGCAGCCTGCCCCGGTGCAGCACCAGCACCCGGTCGGCGATGGCGTCGGCCTCTTCCAGGTAGTGGGTGGCGAACAGGACCGTACGGCCCTGGTCGGCCTGCTCGCGCATGGTGGCCCAGAAGGCCTGGCGGGCGGAGACGTCCATGCCGGTGGTCGGCTCGTCCAGCACGATCAGGTCGCTGTCACCGGCGGTGGCGAGGGCGAAGCGGACGCGCTGGGCCTGGCCGCCGGAGAGCTTGTTGACCTTGCGGTCGGCGATCTGCGTGATCCCCGCGCGGGCCAGCACGTCGTCCGCCTTGTACGGCTTGGGGTGCAGGGCGCAGGCGAGCTTCACCAGCTCGGCGACGGTGACCTCGTCCATCAGTCCGCCGCTCTGCAGCATGGCACCCACGTGGCCGGCGACGATGGCCTCGCGCGGGCCGGTCCCGAAGACGGCGACGGATCCGCTGTCGGGGTTCTTGAGGCCGAGGAGCAGGTCGAGGGTGGTCGACTTGCCCGCGCCGTTCGGGCCGAGCAGCGCCACGGTCTCCCCCGGGTACAGGGCGAGGCTCAGCCCGTCCACGGCCCGTACGTTCCCGTAGCTCTTGGTCACCTGGTCGAACGCCACCACCGCGGTCGCGGTGGCGGTCTGCGCTGTCGTCGTCATGTCCCCATGGTCGCCGGGCGGCCGGGGCGGGCGGCAGTGTCGGGGGTCCTGACGACGGGATGACAGATGTCATGTGCGGGACGGGTGACGGCGGGGCCGGGGGCCGTGGGGCGCGGGGGCTTGGGGAGACGGGGCCCGTAGGGGCGGTGCGGCGAAGGGGCCGCAGAGCGGAGGGGCCCCCACCGCGGAGCGCCCGCACGGCGGAGGCCCCCACGGCGAAGGGGCACCACGGCGGAGGGACCTTCGGTGCGTGGATGCGCTCCGAAGGTCCCTTCGCCGTCGGCGGGCGGTCCGACTGCCGGGACCGGTGCCGGTCAGTCGGGATTGGTGTCGATGATGCCGACCCGGTTGGTCTTGCTGACCAGGGCGGGCCGCAGGGCGGCGATCACGTCCTGGACCGTGACGGGCGTCTTCTGCCCGTTGCCCCGGGTGATCAGCACCCCGTCGAAGACGCCGCCGTAGAGCTGCTTGAGCTTCTCCTGGTCGTAGTACTCGACGAGCTTGCCGTCGACCGCCTTGACCCCGAGGAACTTCCACAGCGACTTCTGCGGGCTCATCGGCAGGCCGTGCGCCGCGTCGGCCCGCACCGTCACCTTGGCCGACATCGCCGGCTCGGCGAACTGCTTCATCATCCGGTCGACCTCCGCGTCGGAGACCGTCGGCTTCCGGGTGGTGGTCGGGACCTGGACCGGTGCGGCCCTGCCCGTCTCCACCTGGGTGCGGTACGCCTGCTCGACCGCCTGCACGGAACGGGCGGCGTCGATGCCCTTGCCCGCCTTGCCGTACACGGCGACGGCCTTGCCCGGCTCGAAGCGGATGGTGCCGTCGGTGGCCGAGCCGGCGCCGCCCGCGGCGCTCTGCAGGGCCGCCTGGAGCTTCTCCTCGTCGACCGGCATCTGCGGCTCGACCACCCGGTGGTTGCCGAACAGGGAGCCGATCACGGAGACGGGGTTGTAGTCGCTGCGCGCCGCCGCGCTCGCCGTCGCCTGGGTGTCGAGCTGGAGGCCCGCCTGGTCGGGCCGGAGACTGACGGTCCTGCCGTCGACGGACAGCTTCAGCGGCTGCTTCTCGTACTTGCCGAAGGCGTCGTCGAGCTTCTTGACGGCGTCGTCGCGGCTGCCGCCGCCGATGTCCACGCCGAGCACGGTGGTGCCCTTGGGCACGTCGGAGTGGTTCATCAGCAGTCCGGCGCCGTAGGCGACGCCCGCGGCGACGACCACCAGGCCGCCGAGCAGCGCGACCTTGCTGCGGCCCTTCTTCTTGGGCGCCTTGGCCGCCTTGGCGGACTTCCCCGGCGAACCGGTGCTCTGCCGGCCCGGCTCGGACGAGGCGGGGGGCGTGGACGATCCCGTACGGGGGCCGCCCGCGACCGGCCGGAACGGTGAGTCGGCCTGGCCGCCCGCGCCGCTGCCGCTGCCGCTGCCGGGGGACACGACGGGCATGCCGCTGGTGACGGTGTGTCCGGAGACGTTGTCCGGCCGGTGGGCGTGGCCGCCCGCGCCCGGCTCGGGAGCGGGCTTCTGCGGGGTGAGGATCGCGGTGTCGTCGCTCAGACCGCCGCCGGGCAGGGCGGAGCCCGGGTGCGCGGGGCCCGGGTGCGCGGTGTGCGCGCCGGGTGCCGCGGGCGTGCGGGGGACTCCCGCGGGGGTGCCGCCGTCGGGCAGCAGGGGGCCGTCGCCGGTCACCGGGCCGCCGGTCGGTCCGGCCGGGCCGGGCGAACCGCCCAGGCCGCCGGGCCCGCCGGGGACGCCCGCGCCGTCGGCCCCGCCGGGGCCGGCGGGGCCCTCGGGTCCGCCCTGACCGCCCTGGCCGTTCTGGCCGTTGCCGGTGAAGAAGGGCAGGTCGTCGCGGCGCGGTTCGCCGCCGGGACGAGAGCCACCGGACAACGGACCCGCGGCCAGCGCCTCGGTGACGTCGAAGGAACCGGTGCCGCCGCCGTGCCCCGGTGCGACCGGGCCGCCGGTGGCGCCGGGCAGGGCGGAGCCCTTGCCGCCGGGGCGGGAGGCTCCGCCGGGCGCCCGCATGGAGCCGACGACACCGCCGGGGCGGGAGGCGGCACCCGGCCTCGTGCCGCCGGAACCGTTCACGCCGGAGGACGCCGCACCGGAGGGTCCGGAGGCGGAGGGTCCGGTACCGGAGCCGCGGGAGGAGCCCGCACCGTTCACGGAGGCGCCGCCCGCCTCCGAACCGCCCGGGATGCCCGCCCCGTTGGTGGCGCCGCCGCCCTGACCGCCCTTGCCGGCGGAGGACTTGCGGGGCGCGAACCAGTCGCTGGTCGCCTTCTCCTCGGCGGGGGCGGCGGATTCGGCGCCGGACGGTGCGCTGCCGCCGCCGGAGGGCGCCGGGGCGCCGCCCGCGGGCCGTACGTCACCGCGGGCGTCGTCACGGCGGGGGCCGCCGTCGCGGGCGCTCCCGGCCAGGCCGGTCACGTCGCCGCCGTCGCCCGGCCGGCCCCCGTGGACGGCCGGCCGGTCACCGGTCCCCGCGGACCTCTCGGCCGTCCCGGTCCCGCTGCCGGACTGCTCGGCCTCGCCGCCCTCGGCGACGGTCTTGCGGACGACCACCGGCGGAATCGGCCGGGATCCGGGGATGTTGATCCGGATCCGGGTCGTCAGCGTGGTCTCGGTCTTGCGTTCCTCCGGCTGCGTGGCCGAACGGCCCGCGGCCGCACCGTCGTCGGAGGGCGCCGGCACACCGTACGGCGGGGTCCCCGAAGGGTAGGCGGCTCCCCCGCGCCCGCTGGGCCCGGAGGACGGAGTGTCAGTTTCACGACTCAAGGCAGGTTCTCCCGGTTGGCTCCGCCGCCCGTCACGACCTCACTCGCGTGGGGGTCCCCCCTGCACGAGCGCAGTCGAGCGTTTGGGGGAAGCTCGGCGGCGCGCACCACCATACTGGCCACTTCAGGCCCTCATCCCGGGACCGCCGGGGAAACCCACACCGGACCCGCACGGGGACTTGGGAAAGAAGTGGTACGTCACTCGCCAAGTCGGGCTTCGCGGCCTTCCGGTTGCCTCCCGCCGCCCCAGGTGGCGCAGATCACAGCCACGGCCATGCCGCCGAGCAGGAAGAGGTAGGAGCCGCCGCCCGCGGCGAAGAAGAAGTCGCCTTCCGGGCGGCTGGCGGTGAGCAGCATGACGGCGACCAGCCAGCCGGCCGCGCCCGCCACGGCCCCGCCACGGCCGCGCATGGCCCGCGCGCCGCCGAGGAAGAGGCCCGCGGACCCGGCGAGGGCGAGGAGCAGCCCGCCGGGGAACCAGGCGGCCTGGACCAGCGCCCCGGCGATGCCGGTCACCGCGCCGAGGACGAAGAGCCCCAGGTAGGCGGCGGCCCGCCCGGCGGAGGGCGGCTTGAGGGGCTGCGCCAGCATGGAACCGCCGCCGCCACTCTGGGCGGGCCGGCGTCCGGACGTGCTCATCGGGCTGCCGCCCCTTCCTCGGTCCCCGCGAACAGATCGCTCTCGACACCGCCGGTGCCCGCCTCGCCGCGCACCAGCTCGTAGTACTCGGTGGTGAACAGGGGCTGCGCGAGCTGGTTGGAGAGCGCGAAGTACGGCTCGGCCACCTCGATCTGGGTGGCGTGGGCGCGCATGGCGGCGGCCTTGGCGGCGGCATGGGCGGGGCCGCCCTCGATCCGCGCGGTGATGCGCTCGTCGTCGACGACACCGGGGACGTCGTCGAGGGTGGCGGCCTTGGCGAAGGGCAGGCCGGGCAGCTCCTGGCCGAGCCGCGCGAAGGCGGCCTCGGCGACGGAACGCGGCACCCGGTTCCAGTACGCCTTCGCGATCCGCCAGGGCGCGCCGAGGTCGGGCCGGACGGCGGGGTCGGCGGCCAGGTCGAGGGCGCGCATGGCGACGCGGTGGGCCTGGATGTGGTCGGGGTGGCCGTAGCCGCCGTTGTCGTCGTAGGTGACGAGGACCTGCGGACGGACCTCGCGGATCACGGCGACGAGGTGCTCGGCGGCCGCGTCGACACCGGCCTGCCAGAAGCAGTCCGGGTCCTCGTTGTCGGCCAGGCCCATCATCCCGGAGTCCTGGTACCGTCCGGCGCCGCCGAGCAGCCGGAAGTCCGTGACCCCGAGTTCTCCCATGGCGGCGGCCAGCTCCTGTCGCCGGTGCGCGCCGAGCGCGGCCCCGCCCAGGTGCCGCAGGCCGTCCGGGATGACCTCACCCCGCTCCCCGAGCGTGCAGGTCACCAGCGTCACCAGCGCGCCCTCGGCCGCGTAGCGTGCCATGGTCGCGCCGTTGTTGATCGACTCGTCGTCGGGGTGCGCGTGCACCAGCAGCAGACGCCGATCGGGCAGTTCCGTCATGCCTCCACCCTACGAGGCACGGGACGCGGCACCGGCCCAGGCCCGCCCCGCGTCCCGGTCCCCCGGAGACTCCACTACTCGAAGATCTGTTCGGCGACCGGCACGGTCACGGCACGAGTGAGCCAGCGCCGCAGCAGCTCGGGATCGTCACAGGCGGTGACCCGCTCACGGACCGCACCGGACACGTCGAGTCCGCGGGTCTCCAGGACGAGGAGGATGTCCTCGGCGCCCTTCTGGACAAGGCTTTCCGCGCGGACTTCGTCCTGAACCTGCGCGCGGACTTCGTCCTGAACCTGCGCGCGGACTTCGTCCTGAACCTGCGCGCGGACTTCGTCCTGAACCTGCGCGCGGACTTCGTCCTGGACTTGCGCTCGGACTTCCGCACGGACTTCCTCAGCGAGGTACGACTTGTAGAAGGAGAGGTCCACGGCCACCAGGTTCCTCCAGATCTCTGCGGCCCGGCGACTGCTGCCCAGGCCTTGTGCGGTGAATTCGATGATCGGGCCGGCGAACGTTTCGGGCACGCCCCGCAGAGCGGCGGACAGGGCCTTCAGTATCCCATCGACGGCCGGTTCCTTCGCGTGGGTGATGACGGACAGCGTGGCCAGTGCCAGGTCCTCACGGGCTTCGGCCGGGTCGGTGATCACAGGCATGTTGTGGGGCCCGGCCACCAGGGGGTGCAGCGTGAGGGCGGGCCACTGCCGGGGCCCGATGGCCACCGGCCGGGAGGCCCACTCGGCTGTGGCCCGGTCCTGGCAGACGACGAGCAGCAAGGGCGGGACCTTGTACTTCGTGTAGAGGTAGGACAGGTAGTACGCCCAGCTGGCGGGCTTGTCCGGATCCTTCCCACGCTGTGCCTCCACGGCCACCAGGAGCGACTCGTCTTCGTCCGAGTCGAAACGCAAAAGGGTGTCGACCCGGCGTTCGACGGGCTGGATCTCGGTGAGATCGCTCGGCAGAACCGCCATGGATGTGGGCTGGACGAACGGAAGGCCCAGGACCTTGGAAACTCCCACGAACAAGCCGGGGTACTCCTGGAAGATGCGGTGCATCGCCTCGTGGGACGAGTTGACCATGCGGTTCCTTGTTCGTTCTTTCCCTACGGGATTCTTGTCACCTCGGTAACGTGAGAACAGGCGTTCTGGTTACGCCACGCTCGGTTCCGCCCAGACCGTCTTGCGCCGGAAGCGCTCCTCGGCGACGCCCCAGCGGTCGGCGAGGGGGGCGACGAGCAGCAGGCCGCGGGCGGACTCCGCCACGGAATGCCGGTCGGACGCGGGATCGGGCAGCACCGGCTGCCGGTCACCGCGCGTGTCGGTCACCTCGACACGCGGCATGCGCCCGACGAAGCAGAGCCTGATGAGGCGGAAGCTGCGGCCGGGCAGGCGGCCCTGTGTGACCGCGTTCGCCGCCGGCTCCGCCGCGACGTGCCGCCGCCTCACAAGGAGTACCGGCGATGCCCCGCTCACGGAGCTGATCGGCCGCGAGCAGTCGGGCGAGGCGGGCGCATGGCGACGTGGAGGACAGCAGGATGCGGAAGTGGCAAACCGAACTTGCTGCGAGGTGCACTGACGGCGAGGGGCTCGCCCGGCGGACCCGGCGAGCCGCACGCGCCGGCCTGTCAGGTCGGGAACTCCCCCAGCCAGTCGTGCTGGAGCAGGTGCCTGGGCAGGTACTCGGACTCGACGCCGATGGGCATCTTGCCGTCGTAGGCCAGGGAGGCGATGGCCAGCGGACCGAGAGCGATGCTGCCGTCGATGTCGCGGGCCCGGTCCTCGTTCAGCGTCCAGTACATCTGGTGCAGCTTGAGGGCGTCCACCAGAGCGGGCGTGAAGCCCTCCTCGTCCCTGCGGACGAAGTGGTAGAAGAGGTTGATCGGCGGATACAGGACGCCCTGGAGCAGGTCGCGGGGAGCGATCGTGGCCACCGCCGGGTCCGACGCCTCGAAGGTGGCGGTCAGCTTCTCCACCAGACCGGGGCGCCGCAGCCAGTACGTCTGCAACGTGTCCACCCAGTGGTAGACGTACTCGTCGTACTGCCCCTCGGGCGACCGCAGCCGCTCCAACGGGATCTCACACAACTCCGTCATCCGCTGCCGCTCACGGCAGATGACGGCCAGCCAGAAGGCGGTGAGCCAGTTGCCCGCGTCCGCGGTGGACAGCGGACCGACGGCGGGAAGGCTCCGCACCTTCCTGTCGATCCGGCACTCGACCGTCCCCTCGCTCGCCCCGGTCACCGCGAACAGCGCGGAACCCAGCTGCATGGCGGTGACCGCCGCTTCCCACGTCTCCACCGCCGCCGCCGACGGGTCGGTCACACAGCGGGCGGACAGCAGCAGCAGACTCGCGCTGAACGTCGAGTCGATCAGCTCGGAGGAGTTTTCAAGATCTTCGACCTCCTCCGCCAAGTGCCCGCTCAGACGCTCCGAGTACCGCTCCGCCTCCGGCCCGTCCGACAGGCCGTGCCGGGAAATATGTACGGTCACGAGAGAGTCCCCTTGCTGATGTCGAACCGTCGGTATTGATAGCCGCTGTAAATTCCAGCGTTCTTCTCACCCTTCACCACTACATACTCCAGCTTACCTTCCTTCATCGCCCTCCTGATGTCGGCCACCAGCTCGAACTCCCCACGCTTCCTCATGACACGAATGATGTCGTCGAAATACTCCCGGCTCCCCTGAGAAACCTGCCTACCCGTCGCCAGCGTCCGCCGCCCGAGTTCCGTCCCCGTGCTGCTCTTCGCCTCCACCACGACCACGCGCCCGTCCTCGTGCGTCCACACCTGGTCGAACTGGTCGTTGCCGTTCTTCGGCCCGAGCAGCGGCTGTTTCTCGAAATCCGGATAGCGTTCGGCGATGTAATGGTATTCGGCCGTCTGCTCCCCGAACACCTCGGTCGCATCACCCATCACGGTATGGGATTCCCTGTACGCTCCCTTGGCCTCGCCCCATTGGGCGGCCGTATCGATCGTGCCGTGCATTTCATGGGCCCGGCCCGTCTCGGCCTTCCATTCCGAAATCAGGTTGTCCCACTGGATGGCCAGATGCCGATCCAGTGCCGCCTTTCTCAGAAGGTCGAGTCTCGAACGGTCGGTGACCGTGTCCGCTCCGACCCGGATGTAGCCGTCGTCGAGAAAGTGCGGGGCGGGCGGCTCGGGAACGTCCTTCGCCCGGATCAGCGGGGCACCGTCTCCCCACCGCGTGAGCTGAGGCGGCGTGTACCCGCTCTCGTCGTACAGGGACAGGCTCTTGCGGGTGCCGTCCTTGCGGTAGTAGTGCTCGAAATAGCCGGGCTCGTGGTTGGCCCGGTAGACCTGGATGTCCTCGATCTGCTCCCGGGTAAGCGTTCCGCGGGGGCCGTAGGGATGGGCTCCCTCGCGCATGAAGTCCGGGCGCCGGCCCCCGGACGGCGGGCCGGCGGCACCGCTGCGGTCGCCGTGACCGGGCACGTTCTGCATCTGGTCCGGACCCGACGGTCCACCGTGGTCGGGCAACGCGCCGCCGGTGCCGTGTCCGCCCTGCACGTCCCGGCCGCTGCCACCGGCGCCGTCCGTCCCGGTGTGCGGCGGACGCCCGCCCTCTCCCCCGTGCACACCGACCGGCTGGTGCTCCGGCACACCGGCCGAGCCGTCGTGCGCCTCGGCCGCCCGTTCCCGCGCCGAGCCCTCCCGCGCCATGTCGTCCAGCGACTGCCGGACCGTGCCGTCCGCGTTGCGGAGCACCATCGTCCGCGTGTCGAGGTAGACGACCCGGCCGGCGTGCTCCATGCGGACGGAGTTCTCGGGGGAGAGTCCGGCGGGCAGCTCCTCCCTGGCCAGCGGCTGGTCGACGATCTCGTACGTCCGGCCGGCCAGTTCGACGTAGGTGCCCTTCGTGACGCCCCGCAGGCTCGCCATCACGTCACCGACCTTGGTCAGGCCGAGGCCCGCCGCCTTCGCCACGTACGTCATCGGGTCGACGACACGGCCCGCCTTGCCGGCGAGGGAGATGGCCTTCGCGATGCTCCCCGTCTTCGCGGCCGTGCCGGCCCCGCCCGTGAGGACCGTCGTCACGACGTTGAAGGTGACCGCACCGGCCGCGCGGGCCGGGTTCTTGCCCCACTCGTCCCAGGCGAGCAGGGCCTTGCCCGTCTCCTTGACCGCACGCCGGGACTCACGCAGCCACGTCGGGAGCTGGTCGTCGTCGGCCGTCCAGTACGCGGCCGGGGCGACCACCGTCAGGGCGATGCCCGTCAGCAGCTGTCCCAGGCCCTTCCATGCCTGGCCGGCCGCGTCCCAGCCGTCCACACCCACAAGGGTGCCCAGGCCGCGGATGGTGCCCCAGACGCCGTCGACGAAGAAGCCCTTGACGAAGTTCCAGGCGTGCTGGTCGATCCGGTACCAGGGGGTCTCCTCGTCGACCGGGTCGCCCCACGGCAGGCCCTGCGCCTGGTCGAGGTCCTCGGCCCGGTAGCCGTACATGCCCTTCTTGTGCGAACCGTCGTCCACCGTCAGCGGATCGCCGCCGACGAGTTTGACGATCTTGGCGTGGCAGTCGCGTTCGGCGGCCTGGAAGGCGGCCCAGGTGGCGTCGACCTGCGAGCGGCGGTCGTTGTTCTCCTCGACCTTGTCGCCGTCCTCCTGCCAGTCGTCGTCGTGCGCGACCGACGCACGGAAGGCGCGGGCCTCCTGGCGCAGCCGGTCCAGTGTGGCCACCAGCGGCCGTACCTCGTCCGCGTACGCGGCCAGGGCGCTCGCGACGGTCCCCAGCTCGTCGCAGAGTTCGTCACCCGCCGCGGCCACCGGCTTCGTCGTGGCGAACAGCTTCTCCGCCTCGGGGGCCTTGTAGTACGCCGACAGGGAGTTGAAGGTGCTGTCGATGCGCGCGCCCGCGTCCCACAGGGCCGCCGCGTCCGTGCCGATGGCCGACACGTCCTTGTCCAGCTGATCCAGGTTGCCGGTGAACTCGGGTATCTCGTCGGGGTCCAGGGCCTGTCCGCTCACGCTCCGCCGCCCTTCGGCATGTCGGGCTTCGGTGCCTTCAGGGCGCTGCGCTGGGCCTCGGCGGCCATCTCCAAGTCGCCGTGGACGTAGGCGCGGGTCGCCTCGGCGGCCCCCCGGACGGACTCGGCGGTGCGGCGGGCCATGAAGGCCAGCTTCTTCTGCCGTTCGGAGAGGTACTGCGCCAGCGCCGCCCCCACCGGGCCGGTGGGCACCCGTGACTGTCCCGGCGCGACCGGGCCGACCAGCGGCCCGTTGAACTGCCCGCCCGGCACCGCGGTGCCCGCCGAACTCGCCGCGCGCATCAAGTCGTTCATCACCGCGGTGGCGGCCTTGTCCAGGTCGCCGCCCGCTTCACCGGTCATCGTGAGCGCTGCCTGCACGCCCACGGGACTGATGTCCCACCCCGTCATCCTGAGCCCCCGCTCGACGCCCCACGCAGATACGTTTCGCCGGCTCCTCCGCCTCGCAGTACGGCGCCAGAGCCGCCGGGCGCGAAAGGAAGGAACGATCGATCATTTGTATCAAGGGGATCCCGGACGGCCTCAACCCGAATCAGGCCGGACCGTCCGCGTCGCGCCGGATGGCCAGGGACCGGGCGGGAAGCCTGCGGCCTCGCCGCCCCCTCGCCGCGCCGGGAGAAGACGACTGCGGGACGCCGCTCCGGGAGAAGACGGCTATGGGACGCCGTTCCGGGAGAAGACGACGGCGGGACGCCGGGGTCAGGCGGAGCCCGCTCAGTCCGCCCGGAGCCGCTCGGGCGCCTCAGAACTTCAGGCTGCCGATCATCCCCGCCACGTTCTTGGTCAGTTCGCTGATCGTCGGAGCGACCGTCGAAGAGGCCAGGTAGAAGCCGAGGAGGACGCACACGACCGCGTGACCTCCCTTCAGCCCCGACTTCTTGATCAGCAAGAAGACGATGATCGCCAGCAGCACCACCGCCGAAATCGAGAGTGCCACGGCGGCTCACCTCCAAAGATCCCAGGACGCGGGGGGTGTCGGGGGGTCGGACTATGGGGGCAGATAAATCCACGCAACGGTCAGCAGGTTCATACCCACTATGCGCTAACGATCATAACTATCCGCACGCGCGCATCGCTCGGCGCACGGCCGCACAAGGGGGCGCATGGCCAATATGGTCTTGGTATGACGACCGAGCCTGTCTCCTTCCCCCGGCAGCACGCACGCACCCAGCGGTTCACGCTCGGCGCACCGCGCGCCTTCACCGTCGCTCCCGACGCCTCCCGCGTCGTGTTCCTGCGTTCCGACTCCGGTACGGACCGGGCCAGTTCACTGCGGGTCCTGGACCTGGCCGAACGCCGGGAGCGCGTGGCCGCGGACCCGCGCACCCTCCTCGGTGGCGCCCTGGAGAACCTCTCGCCCGAGGAACGCGCGCGCCGCGAGCGCACCCGTGAGGGCGGTGCGGGCATCGTGGGCTATGCCACCGACAACGCCGTGGAGTTGGCGTCCTTCGCCTTGTCGGGCCGGCTGTTCACGGCCGAGCTGCGGGCGGGCACGGCACGTGAACTGCCCGTATCCGGGCCGGTGATCGACCCGCGCCCGTCCCCGGACGGGCGGCACATCGCCTACGTCGCCGCCGGCGCGCTGCGGGTGGTCGGCGCCGAGGGCGAGGGCGACCGGGCGCTCGCCGAGCCCGAGTCCGGCACCGTCACCTACGGCCTCGCGGAGTTCATCGCGGCCGAGGAGATGCACCGCTACCGGGGCTTTTGGTGGGCGCCGCAGTCGGACCGGCTGCTCGTGGCGCGTGCGGACGAGGCACCGGTGCACCAGTGGTGGATCTCCGATCCGGCGCGGCCCGAGCGGGAACCCCGCCAGGTCCGGTACCCGGCCGCGGGAACGCCCAACGCCGACGTACGGTTGTTCGTGATCGGCCTGGACGGGGCGCGCACGGAGGTCTCCTGGGACCGGGCCCGCTACCCGTACCTGGCGAGTGTGCACTGGTCAGCGGCGGGTGCGCCGCTGCTCCTGGTGCAGGCGCGGGACCAGCGCAGCCAGCTGTACCTGGCCGTGGACGCGGACTCGGGCGCGACCCGCATGGTGCACGCGGACGAAGATCTAGATTGGCTTGATCTTTTCCCCGGTGTGCCGTGCTGGAGCCCCTCCGGGCAGCTCGTGCGCCTGGCGGACGAGGGGGGAGCGCGGGTCCTGGCGGTCGGCGAACGCCCGCTGACCGGCGCGCAGTTGCACGTCCGGGCGGTACTCGACGTCGCCGAGGGCGATGTCCTCGTCTCCGCCTCCGCGGGCGAGGAGGCCACCGCGGCGGAGACCGGCGAGACGCACGTGTACCGGGTCAACGAGCTGGGCGTGGAGCGCGTCAGCCAGGAGCCCGGCGTGCACACGGCCGTGCGCGCGGGCGACGTGACCGTGCTGGTGTCGGCGACCCTGGACCGGCCGGGTTCCCGGGTGCGGGTGCTGCGGGCCGGCGAGGAGGTGGCGTTCATCGCCTCGCACGCCGAGGTGCCCGCCGTCACCCCGCGCGTGACCCTCACCGAGGGGGGCGCACGCCGAATTCCGTGCGCCGTGCTTATGCCTACGGACTACCCCCGTGACACAGCCACGGCCGCCCCCCTGCCCGTCCTCCTGGACCCCTACGGCGGCCCGCACGGTCCCCGGGTGATGGCCGCGCACAACGCGTACCTCACCTCCCAGTGGTTCGCCGACCAGGGCTTCGCGGTGGTCGTCGCCGACGGCCGCGGCACCCCGGGCCGCTCCCCCGCCTGGGAGAAGGCGGTCCACCACGACTTCACCGTCACCCTGGACGACCAGATCGAGGCGCTCCAGGACCTCGCCAAGACCCATCCGCTCGACCTCGGCCGGGTGGCGATCCGCGGCTGGTCCTACGGCGGCTACCTCTCCGCCCTCGCCGTGCTGCGCCGCCCGGACGTCTTCCACGCGGGCATCGCCGGCGCCCCGGTCACCGACTGGCGCCTGTACGACACCCACTACACCGAGCGGTACCTGGGCGACCCGGCCGCGGACCCGGGGCCGTACGAGCGGTCCTCCCTCGTCACCGAGGACGGCGCCCTGTCCGCGCCCGCCGCGCCGCACCGCCCGCTGATGATCGTGCACGGCCTGGCCGACGACAACGTGGTGGTCGCCCACGCCCTGCGGCTCTCCTCCGCGCTGCTCGCCGCCGGCCGGCCGCACGAGGTGCTGCCGCTGTCGGGAGTCACCCACATGACCCCGCAGGAACAGGTCGCGGAGAACCTGCTGCTGCTCCAGGTGGACTTCCTCAAGCGGTCGCTCGGCCTCGGCGGCTGACCGGACCCGACGGCCGGACACGGCGACGGGCCGGACACGCCCGCCCCGCAAGGGCGGAGAGCGCGCCCGGCCCGTCAACGGCACCCGCACGGCCGTACGGTCCCAGCCTGCCGCCGGTGCGTCTCGGCACCGTTTCCCCGAGGTTTCCCGCGTGTCAACGCACGGTCTGCCGCTCCGCCGCGAAGTGGCACGCCGAGTCGTGGGCCGCCGGGCCGCCCGCGCGGCGGAACTCCTCGGGGACGGCCAGCAGCGGCACCTCCCGCGCACAGCGCTCGCGGGCCTTGAAGCAGCGGGTGCGGAAACGGCAGCCGGAGGGGATGTCCGCCGGGGACGGCACGTCACCGGTGAGGATGATCCGCTCGCGGCGCTCGCGGGCCTCCGGGTCCGGCACCGGAACCGCCGACAGCAGCGCCTGCGTGTACGGGTGCGTCGCGTGGTCGTAGATCTGCTCGTCCGTGCCCGTCTCCACGATCCGGCCCAGATACATGACGGCGACCCGGTCGGAGATGTGCCGCACGATCGACAGGTCGTGCGCGATGAAGACGTAGGAGAGGTCGAACTCCGCCTGGAGCCGCTCCATCAGGTTGATCACCTGGGCCTGCACGGAGACGTCGAGGGCGGAGACCGGCTCGTCGGCGACGATGACCTCCGGGCGCAGGGCGAGGCCGCGGGCGATGCCGATGCGCTGGCGCTGACCGCCGGAGAACTGGTGCGGGTAGCGGTTGATGTACTCGGGGTTGAGACCGACGACGTCCAGCAGCTCCTGCACCTTGCGGCGCCGGTCGCCCTTCGGGGCCACCTCGGGGTGGATCTCGTACGGTTCGCCGATGATGTCGCCCACCGTCATGCGCGGGTTGAGCGAGGTGTACGGGTCCTGGAACACCATCTGGATGTTGCGGCGGACCGCCTTCAGCGCGCGCCCGGACAGCTTGGTGATGTCCTGGCCTCGGTAGCGGATCTGCCCGGCCGTGGGCCGTTCCAGATGGCACAGCAGCTTGGCCACCGTGGACTTGCCGCAGCCGGACTCGCCCACGATGCCCAGGGTCTCGCCGCGGCCGAGGGTGAAGTCGACGCCGTCGACCGCCCTGACCGCGCCGATCTGCTTCCTGAAGAGGATGCCCCGGGTGAGCGGGTAGTGCTTGACGAGACCGGTGACCTCCAGGAGCGGCTCAGCCATCCAGGCACTCCCTCCAGAAGTGGCAGGCGGACCCGCGCTGTTCGCCGACGTCGTACAGCGGCGGTACGTCGGTGCGGCACACGTCGCGGGCCATCGGGCAGCGCGGGTGGAAGGCACAGCCGGAGGGGATGCGGGTGAGGCTGGGCGGCAGGCCCTTGATGGCGTACAGCTCGCGGCCCTTGTGGTCCAGGCGCGGGATGGAGTCCAGCAGGCCCTTCGTGTACGGGTGCGCGGGTGCCTTGTAGAGGTCGTGGACGGGGGCGGTCTCCACGATGCGGCCCGCGTACATCACCGCGATCCTGTCCGCGACGTCGGCCACCACGCCCAGGTCGTGGGTGATCAGGACGAGCCCCATGTCGTACTCGCGCCGCAACTCGGCCAGCAGGTCCATCACCTGGGCCTGGACCGTCACGTCGAGGGCCGTGGTCGGCTCGTCGGCGATGATCAGGTCCGGCTCCAGGGCCAGCGCCATGGCGATCATGATGCGCTGGCGCATGCCGCCGGAGAACTGGTGCGGGTAGTCGCGCACGCGCTGGGCGGCGGCCGGGATGCGCACCCGGTCCATCAGCTCGACCGCCCTGGCCCGCGCGGCCTTGCGGGACATGCCCCGGTGCACGGTGAACATCTCGCCGAGCTGGTCGCCCACGGTGAGCACCGGGTTGAGGGCGGACAGCGCGTCCTGGAAGATCATCGCGATCCCGGCGCCCCGGATCCGCCGCCGCTCGTCCTCCGGCAGCTTCAGCAGGTCCCGGCCGCGGAAGAGGATCTCGCCGCCGGTGATGCGGCCGGGCGGCATGTCGAGGATGCCCATGACCGCCTGCGCGGTCACGGACTTGCCGGAGCCGGACTCGCCGAGCACGGCGAGGGTCTGGCCCGCGTCCACCTCGTAGGTGACGCCGTTGACGGCGTGGGCGACGCCGTCGCGGGTGCGGAACTCCACGTGCAGGCCGCGGACTTCGAGCAGCATCGCGCCGTCACCTCAGCTTCGGGTCGAGGGCGTCGCGGACCGCGTCGCCGAGCATGATGAAGGCCAGCACGGTGACGGCCAGCGCGCCGGCGGGCCACAGCAGCGCGTGCGGGGCGTTGCGGACGTAGGGCGAGGCGGCGGAGATCTGGATGCCCCAGGAGACGCTCGGCGGTTTCAGCCCGACGCCCAGGTAGGACAGGGTGGCCTCCAGGGCGATGTACGTGCCGAGCGCGATGGTGGCGACCACGATCACGGGGGCGACGGCGTTGGGCGCGATGTGGCGCAGCAGGATCCGGCTGTCGGGGGCACCGAGGGCGCGGGCGGCCTGCACGTAGTCGTGCTGTCGGGCGGTGATGACGGAGCCGCGGGCGATGCGGTAGATCTGCGGCCAGCCCAGCAGCACGATGAACCCGACGACGGGCCAGACGGTGTTGCTGGTGACCACGGACAGCAGGACCAGGCCGCCGAGGACGACGGGGATGGCGAAGAAGATGTCGGTGACGCGGGAGAGGACCGCGTCCCAGGCCCCGCCGAAGTAGCCGCCGAGGGCGCCGAGGACGGAGCCGAGGACGGCGACGCCGAGGGTGGCGCAGACACCGACGGTGACGGAGGCGCGGGCGCCGTGCACGGTGCGGGTGTAGACGTCGCAGCCCTGGCCGTCGAAGCCGAAGGGGTGGCCGGGCGAGGAGCCGTCCTGCGCGCGGGCCAGGTCGCAGGACAGCGGGTTGCCGGGGGCGATCAGGGAGGGCCGGATCGCGATGACGACCAGGAAGCAGATCACCAGCGCGGAGAGCAGGAAGACGGGGTTGCGGCGCAGGTCGCGCCAGGCGTCGGACCACAGCGAGCGGGGCCGCTCCTGCGGGCCCGCGCCGTCCCCGCCGTCCGGCCCCGGTGCCAGGGTGGTCGCCTCGCTCGCCGCGAGGTCCATCCCGCCGCCCATCCCGGTCCCCGCGACGGCGCCCTCGGGCTCGTAGGGCTGCGGCTGCGGCGGCGGCTGCTCAGGCATAGCGGATCCTCGGGTCGAGTACGGCGTACAGCAGGTCCACGAGCAGGTTGGCGACGAGGAAGACCAGCACGAGGACGGTGACGAAGCCGACGACGGTCTGCGTGTTCTGCCGCAGGATGCCCTGGTAGAGCTGGTAGCCCACGCCGTGGATGTTGAAGATGCGCTCGGTGACGATGGCGCCGCCCATCAGCGCGCCGATGTCGGTGCCGATGAAGGTGACCACGGGGATGAGGGAGTTGCGCAGCAGGTGCCGTACGACGACGCGGCGGCGGGGCAGGCCCTTGGCGACGGCGGTGCGGACGTAGTCGGCGCGCCGGTTCTCGGCGATGGAGGTGCGGGTCAGCCGGGTGACGTAGGCGAGGGAGACGGAGGCGAGGACCAGGCCGGGCACGATCAGTTCGTCGAAGGAGGCCTCCGGCGGGACGGACGGCCGAATCCAGCCCCAGGTGACGCCCAGCAGCAGTTGCAGCAGCAGACCGGTGACGAAGGTGGGCACGGAGATGACGACGAGGGTGAGCAGCAGGACGCCGGTGTCCACGGGCCGGCCGCGCCGCAGGCCGGTCACCACGCCCAGGGTGACGCCGATGACGATCTCCAGGACGATCGCGACGATGGTGAGCCGGATGGTCACCGGGAAGGCGGCGCCCATCAGTTCGGTGACGGGCTGGCCGTTGAAGGCGGTGCCGAAGTCGCCGGTGAAGACGTTGGCCATGTAGGTCGCGTACTGCCGCCACAGCGGCTTGTCGAGGCCGAACTCGCGCTTGAGCTGGGCGGCGGTGGCGGTGTCGCAGGCGCGTTCGCCGCACAGTCCGGCGACGGGGTCGCCCATCACGTTGACCATGACGAAGATGAGCAGGGTGGCCCCGATGAAGACGGGGATCATCTGGAGCAGGCGTCTGACGACGTAGCGTCCCATGGCGGGTCAGCCGACCTTGATCTCGTTGTAGACGGGCACGCTGAACGGGTTGAGGGCCACGTGGTGCAGCCGCTCCGAGTAGCCGGCGCTGCCGTTCTGGTACCAGAGCGGGATGGCGGCCATGTTGTCGCGGACGACGCCCTCGGCCTGCTGGAAGAGCCGGACGGCCTGCGCCTTGCCGGTCTCGGCGTTGGCCCGGTCGACGAGGCGGTCGAACCGCTCGTTCGACCACTTGCCGTCGTTGGAGGAGGCGTCGGTGTAGTACAGCGGCTGGAGGAAGTTCTGGATGAGCGGGTAGTCCATCTGCCAGCCGGCCCGGAAGGGGCCCGGCATGCGGTGCTGGGAGATCTGGTTGCGGAAGTCGGCGAAGGTGCCGACCGGGTTGCCGACGCACGCGCGGTCGTTGCCGAGCGTGTTGTTGATGGAGTTGCACACCGCGTCCACCCACTCCTTGTGCGAGCCGGTGTCCGCGTTGTACGTGATCCGCACCTGGCCGCCGGGCAGCCCCCCGCCCTCCTGGACCAGCCGCTTCGCCTCGGCGGGGTGGTACTCGCAGGCCTTGCCGCACAGTCCGGCCTGGAAGCCGCCGTCCCTGCCGAGCACCGGTGAGGTCCAGTCGGTGGCGGGGGTGCGGGTGCCGCGGAAGAGGGTCTTGGTGATCTGCGCCCGGTTGATGGCCATGGACAGACCGGTGCGGACCTTGCGGGCGCCGTCGCTGTTCCACGCCTTGTCGTAGAACGGGAAGGCGAGGGTCTGGATGATGCCGGCCGGGGTGTTGATGTAGCGGCCGTCCAGGTCCTTGGTGACGTTCTTGAGCTGGCTGGCGGGGATGTCGTCGACCAGGTCGAGGTTGCCGGCCAGGACGTCGGTGTAGGCGGTGTTGTTGTCGGTGTAGACGAGCAGGGTCACGCCCTCGTTGAGCGCCTTGTCCGGGCCCGGATAGCGGTCCCACTTCTTCAGGTACATCTGGGCGCCCTTGGTGTAGGACGCGATGGTGTACGGTCCGTTGCCGACGGGCTTGGACAGCCATGCCCTGTGGTCGGTGAAGAAGGTCCTCGGCAGCGGGGCGAAGGCGGCGTAGCCGAGGGTGTCGGGGAAAGTGGAGAACTTCTGGCCCAGCCGGACGGTGAAGGTCCGCGGGCCGGTGACCTTCAGTCCGCTCAGCGTGTCGGCGCTCTGCGTGCCGCTCTGCGGATGCACCTTGTCGTAGCCGTCGATGTAGCCGAAGAAGTACGCGTTCTTCTGGTTGTTCTTCAGGCTCGCGCCGTAGTTCCAGGCGTCGACGAAGGACCGCGCGGTGACGGGCTCTCCGTTGCTGAACGTCCAGCCGGGCCTGACGGTGATCGTGTAGTTCTGCGAGTCGGCCGTCTCGATCCGCTCGGCGAGCATGTTCTCGGCCTTGCCGGTGCGCGGGTTGTACCGCTTCAGTCCGCGGAAGACCATGTCGAGGACCTTGCCGCCCTGCACCTCGTTGGTGTTGGCGGGCTCCAGCGGGTTCTGCGGGTCGCCCCAGGAGGAGCTGAGGACGCCGGCCCCGGCACCCGTCGCGCCGCCGCACCCCGCGGCCAGCGGCAGCGCGGCCGCCGCCAGCGCCGCACCGGCCCACCGCACGCGGGTGCCTGCACGCATGGGCGCCTCCTCGGGTACGGGACAGGGCACGGTCCGGCCGACGGCTCAGTCCACATATCAGCACATAAGCCGCATATATCCCGTCCGCCTCACCGGGGAGGGCCCGACTCCAGCCGCATGCACGCCCGCCGGGGCCCGCGAAAGCCGATGCCCGGCACCCTGGTGGGGGTGCCGGGCATCGGCGGTGGTGCCGCGGTGGGGACTACGCCGCGTGGACGATGTCCTTCTCCTCGGCGAAGTGGCAGGCCGACTCGTGGGCCGCCGGGGAGTCCGAGGCCTTGAAGCGCTCGGGGATCGCCAGCAGCGGGACCTCCTCGGCGCACTTGTCCTGAGCCTTCCAGCAGCGGGTGCGGAAGCGGCAGCCCGAGGGCGGGTTGGCCGGGGACGGCACGTCACCGGTGAGGATGATCCGCTCGCGGTGGTCGCGGGCGTCCGGGTCCGGCACCGGGACCGCCGACAGCAGCGCCTGCGTGTAGGGGTGCGTCGGGTGGTCGTAGATCTGCTCGTCCGTACCGATCTCGGCCATCTTGCCCAGGTACATCACGCCCACGCGGTCCGAGATGTGCCGGACGATCGACAGGTCGTGCGCGATGAAGATGTACGACAGGTTGAACTCGTCCTGCAGCCGCTCCATCAGGTTGATGACCTGCGCCTGCACCGACACGTCGAGCGCGGACACCGGCTCGTCGCAGATGATCACCTCGGGGTTGAGCGCGAGGCCGCGGGCGATGCCGATGCGCTGGCGCTGACCGCCGGAGAACTGGTGCGGGTAGCGGTTGATGTACTCGGGGTTGAGACCGACGACGTCCAGCAGCTCCTGCACCTTGCGGCGCCGGTCGCCCTTCGGGGCCACCTCGGGGTGGATGTCGAAGGGCTCGCCGATGATGTCACCGACCGTCATCCTCGGGTTGAGCGAGGTGTACGGGTCCTGGAACACCATCTGGATGTTGCGGCGGACCGCCTTCAGCGCGCGCCCGGACAGCTTGGTGATGTCCTGGCCCTTGTAGAAGATCTCGCCCGCGGTCGCCCGCTCCAGGTTCATCAGGAGCTTGGCCACCGTGGACTTGCCGCAGCCGGACTCGCCCACGATGCCCAGGGTCTCGCCCTGGTACAGGTCGAAGGAGACGCCGTCGACGGCCTTGACCGCGCCGACCTGCTTCTTGAACAGGATGCCCTGGGTGAGCGGGAAGTGCTTCACCAGGCCGCGCACCTGGAGGATCGGCTCGCCGCGCTGGACGGGCGCCTCGATGGCGTCGACCGCCTCCTCCTCGGTGCCCGCCTTGACGACGTCCACCTCGGAGACGTTCGGCGTGGCGTCCTGCTGCTCGCCGTTCTTGCTCAGCTCAGCCATGGATCGTCTCCTTCCAGAAGTGGCACGCCGAGGCGCGGCCCGGCAGCTCGCCGCCGTCGCGCTCGGTGACCGCCAGCAGCTCCGGGATCTCCGTACGGCAGATGTCCTGAGCCTTGGGGCAGCGCGGGTTGAAGGCGCAGCCGGTCGGTACGCGCAGCAGGTTGGGCGGCAGGCCCTTGATCGCGTACAGCTCCTGGCCCTTCTGGTCCAGGCGCGGGATCGAGTCCAGCAGACCCCGTGTGTACGGGTGCGCCGGGCGCTTGTACAGCTCGTGCACGGGCGCCTGCTCCACGATGCGGCCCGCGTACATCACCGCGATCTTGTCCGCGACGTCGGCGACGACGCCGAGGTCGTGGGTGATCAGGATCAGACCCATGTTGTACTCGCGCTGCAGCTCCGCGAGCAGGTCCATCACCTGGGCCTGGACCGTCACGTCGAGGGCCGTGGTCGGCTCGTCGGCGATGATCAGGTCCGGCTCCAGGGCCAGCGCCATGGCGATCATGATGCGCTGGCGCATACCGCCCGAGAACTGGTGCGGGTAGTCGCTGACGCGCGCCGCCGCGGCCGGGATCTTCACCCGGTCCATCAGCTCGATCGCCTTGGCCTTGGCGTCCTTCTTGGACAGGCCCTGGTGGACGCGGAACATCTCGCCGAGCTGGTAGCCGACGGTCAGCACCGGGTTCAGCGAGGACAGCGCGTCCTGGAAGATCATCGCGATCCGGCGGCCGCGGATCTTGCGGCGCTCCTCGGCGGACATGGTCAGCATGTCCTGCCCGCGGAAGCGGATCTCGCCCTGGGGGATCTTCGCCGGCGGCATGTCCAGGATGCCCATGATCGCCTGCGCGGTCACGGACTTGCCGGAGCCGGACTCGCCGAGCACGGCGAGCGTCTCACCGGCGCTCACGCTGTAGTTGACGCCGTTGACGGCCCGCACGACACCCTCGCGGGTGTGGAACTCGACGTGCAGGTCGCGCACGTCGAGCAGTGGCCCGCCGTCCGCCCCGCCGTCGCGGGGCGACGGCACGGGGGTGACTTCTTCGATGGTGGTCACGTACGCCTCCCTCAGCGCGTCTTCGGGTCGAGGGCGTTGCGGACGGCCTCACCGAGCATGATGAACGCCAGCACCGTGATGCTGAGCATGATCGACGGATAGAGCATGATCCACTGGGCCACGCGGATCGAGTTGCCGCCGTCGGAGATGTCGTTGCCCCACGAGGCGCCGTTCAGACCGAGGCCGAGGAACGACAGGGTGGCCTCGGCGCCGATGTAGACACCGAGCGAGATGGTGGCGACGACGATCACCGGCGCCACCGCGTTGGGCAGCACGTGGCGGAAGAGGATGCGGTTGGTCCCGGCGCCGAGCGCCTTGGCGGCCTGCACGTAGTCCGTGGACTTGACGGTGATGACCGCACCGCGCATGACACGGGCCGTCTGCGTCCAGCCGAGGAAGGCCAGCGCCAGGATGATGACCGGGATCGTCCGGTCGGTGAAGGCGTTCAGCAGCACCAGCGCGCCGAGCAGGAACGGGATGCCCATGAACATGTCGGTCACCCGGGACAGCACCGCGTCGATCCAGCCGCCGAAGTAACCGGCGACCATGCCGATCAGGCCGCCGAGCAGGGTCACCGCGAGGGTGGTCCCGCCGCCGACCAGCAGCGAGGCGCGGGCGCCGTAGATGGCGCGGACGTACACGCTGCGGCCCTGGGCGTCGTAGCCCAGCCAGTCGACCGAGAAGACCTTCCCGTACTGCGGGTGCGCCAGGTAGTGCCCGGCCAGGTCCTTGTTGTTCGGGTCGCCGCCGGTGAACAGGCCGGGCCAGGCGGCCATCAGCAGCAGCAGCAGGATGAGGAGCGCCGAGACGATGAACACCCAGTTGGTGCGCAGGTCCTGCCAGGCGTCGCCCCACAGGCTGCGGGTCTTCTCCGCCTTGGGCTGCGGCAGTTCGGCGCCCGCGGCGGCGGTCGCGGCGGCGCTGGGGGCTTCGTCAGCGGAAGTGGTCAGCTCAGGCATAACGGATCCTCGGGTCCAGAACCGCGTAGAGCAGGTCGACGATCAGGCTGCAGAAGAGGTACACGAGGACCAGGATGGTGACGAGGCCGACGAGTGTGGTGCCCTCTCGCCGCACGATCGAGTCGTAGATCGTGCCGCCCACGCCGTGGATGTTGAAGATGCCCTCCGTGACGATCGCGCCGCCCATCAGGGCACCGAGGTCGGTGCCGAGGAAGGTGACGACCGGGATGAGCGAGTTGCGCATCAGGTGCACACCGATCACCCGGCGCTTGGGCAGGCCCTTGGCGATGGCCGTGCGCATGTAGTCGGCGCGCAGGTTCTCGGCGACCGAGGTGCGGCTGAGCCGGGCCACGTAGGCGAGCGACGCGCTGGCCAGCACGATGGCGGGCAGGATGAACTGGTTGAGGTCGGTGTCGTCGGTGACGGACGGCTCCAGCCAGCCCAGGTTGATCGCGAAGACCGTCTGCAGGATGTAGCCGAGCACGAAGACCGGCACCGAGATCAGCAGCAGCGTCACGAAGAGGATGACGGTGTCGGCGGCCTTGCCCGCGCGCATGCCGGCGATGACGCCGAGCACGATGCCGACGACGGCCTCGATGGCGAAGGCGAGACCGGCGAGCCGCAGCGTCACCGGGAAGGCCTCACCGAGGATGTCGGTGACCGGGCGGCCACTGGCGATCTGGTCGCCGAAGTCGAAGTGCAGGATGATGCCCCGCATGTAGTCCCAGTACTGGACCAGGACCGGCTTGTCGAGGCCGTACTGGTGCCGCAGCGAGTTGATCACCTGCGGCGTGGTGGCCTTGTCCCCGAAGAGCCCGCGCACGGGGTCGCCGGGCAGAGCGTAGACCATCAGGAAGATCAGCAGTGTTGTCCCGATGAAGACCGGGATCATCTGGAGCAGTCGTCGTGCGACATAGCGCCCCATGGTGCCTCCATGTCAGTCACAGCGGCAGGCCCTTTTCGCCCCGTACGAGCGGCTTCCCGAAGAATTCCGTACGTACGAGGCGAAAAGGGCCCCCCGGCCGTTCGTCGGCCGCTGCCGCGCCGCACCCCGCTGAAGGGTGCGGCACGGCTCACGCTGTTCGTCAGCGGTTACTTCTTGACCTGAACGCCGGTCAGGATCGGGTCACCGTCCTGGGCGTACTTGACGCCCGAGACCTTCTCCGAGTAGCCCGCGTTGACCTTGTAGTACCAGAGCGGGATGCTCGGCATGTAGTTCGGCAGTTCCTTCTCGACCTGCTGGTAGAGCTTCTCCGACTCGTCCAGCGTCTTGGCCGCGTCCGCCTTGGCGATGAGGTCGTCGACCTCCTTGCTGTCGAACCCACCCTGGTTGCCGTCGGCCTTGGAGCCGAACAGGTCGCGGATGAAGTTCGAGATGAAGGGGTAGTCGAGCACCCAGCCGGAGCGGTAGAGCGACTTGACCTGCTTGTTGTCACGGGCGTTGGTGTCGGCCTGGAAGTCGGCCTTCGAGTCGCCCGTGCACGCCACGCCGGTGGCCTTGGTGATGGAGCCGCAGACGGCCTCCACCCACTCCTTGTGACCGCCGTCCGCGTTGTACTGGATGGAGATCTTGTTGCCCGGGACGCCGCCACCCTCCTGGATGAGCTGCTTGGCCTTGGCCGGGTCGTACTTGGTGATGTCACCGGCGGCGTTCGGCTGGTAGCCCAGGACGCCCTTGGCGACCCAGCCGGTGGCCGGCTCACGGGTGCCCTGCAGGACGGTCTTGGTGATGGTGTCGCGGTCGATCGCCATCGACAGGCCCTGGAGGACCTTCGGGTTGACCTTCTTCCACTGCGGGGAGTAGAAGGCCACGGCGATGGTCTGGATGGCCGAGTAGGACTCGTCCACGGCGCGGTCGCCGAGGTCCTGCTTGTAGACCGGCAGGTCACGCGGGGCGACCTGGCGCATCACGTCGAGGTTGCCGGACTTGAGGTCCTGGTACGCCGTCTCGAGCTTGGCGTAGTTCTTGAAGAGCACACCACCGTTCTTGGCGGCGTTCGGGCCCTTGTAGTCGTCGTACTTGGCGACCTCGATCGACTGCTTGTGCTTCCAGCTGACGAACTTGTAGGGACCGTTGCCGACCGGGTGCTCGCCCGCGGCGGTCGGGTCCTTGTAGAAGGACTCCGGCAGCGGGTCGAAGACCTCGTAGCCGAGCTTGTAGACGAAGTACGGGATCGGCTTCGCCAGGGTGATGGTGAAGGTGTTGTCGTCGACCACCTTCAGGCCGGACATCTTGTCCGACTTCGGCTTGCCGCTGGCCGGGGCGACGTCCTGGTAGCCCTGGATGTCGGCGAACCAGGCGCTGTTGGTCTGCTTGTTGGCCGGGTTGGCGGCCCAGTTCCACGCCTTGACGTAGGACGTGGAGGTGACCGGGGTGCCGTCGTGGAACTTCCAGCCCGGCTTCAGCTTGACCGTGAAGGTCTTGTTGTCCTTGGTGTCGACCGACTGGGCGTTGACCATGACGATCTTGCCGCTGGAGTCGTAGTCGACGAGCCCGGAGAAGAGCGACTTGATGACGATGCTGCCGTTGGACTCCATGGTGTTCGCCGGCTGCAGCGGGTGCTGCGGCTCGCCCACCTCGACGGAGAACTTTCCGTTGGGGTCGACCGCGGCCTTGCTGTCGCTGCCCTTGCCACCGCCGCCACCGCAGGCCGTCGCGCCCAGCGCCACAACCGCGGCTATCGCAACCCACTTGGCGCTCTTGGCACCACGCATGGGGCTCCTCCTCATGAGTCCATTGGTTCACCGCATGGAGGGGCACTTGACGCATCACCGTTACCGGTGCCTGAAATGCTCAGGTGCCCCCTGGCTCGTGAGTCGGCGCCGCCAGCAGCGCGTGACCCGTTGATCCGAGCTCTACGCGCCTAACTATCTGCCATCCGAACCGTACCGAACCACACCTTCCAGGTCTCGGTTCGATCACACCTGCCGTGTACTTCTTCCAAAATCCGGACAAAGGGTTTGGTGAAAGATCCCTGCGAAACGGACTTGTTACACAACTATCGGGCGTGACTGTCCGAATAGCGGACAGGAGGGTCGGAAAACCCGTTGCGCCGGAGGGCGGCGCGGGCATACCTGGAGGGCGGTCCGGGACCGGTGCGGGGAACAGACCGGCACGAGGACCCGACAAGCCGTAGATTCCGGTCACTCTAACAATGGCGCGAACCGTACAGGTGTCACCGAGCGTGCTGATGCCCGGATGTAGGGAAAACCCTGTACGGACCTGACACCGCGGCACCCGGGGAAACGCACGGGCCCGCCCGGCGTACTGCCGGGCGGGCCCTGGTGCGCTGTGCGTCCCGCGGCCTTCAGGGGCCGGCCGGGACTCAGCCGTGCTTGGCCCTGCTGGCCGCGCGGGCGCGCTCGCGGGCGTCCAGGTTCACCTTGCGGATGCGGACCGCCTCCGGGGTCACCTCGACGCACTCGTCGTCGCGGCAGAACTCCAGGGACTGCTCCAGGGAGAGCTTGCGCGGCGGGACGATCGACTCGGTCACGTCGGCCGTCGAGGACCGCATGTTGGTGAGCTTCTTCTCCTTGGTGATGTTGACGTCCATGTCGTCGGCGCGGGAGTTCTCGCCGACGATCATGCCCTCGTACACCTCGGTGCCCGGCTCCACGAAGAGCACGCCGCGCTCCTGCAGGTTGGTCATCGCGAAGGCGGTGACGGCGCCGGCGCGGTCGGCGACCAGCGAACCGTTGTTACGGGTCGTCAGCGTGCCGAACCAGGGCTCGAAGCCCTCGTGGATGGAGTGGCCGATGCCGGTGCCGCGGGTCTGGGTCAGGAACTCGGTGCGGAAGCCGATCAGGCCGCGGGAGGGGACCACGAACTCCATGCGGACCCAGCCCGAACCGTGGTTGGACATGTTGTCCATGCGGCCCTTGCGCACGCCCATGAGCTGCGTGACCGCGCCCATGTGCTCCTCGGGCACGTCGACCGTCATGCGCTCGACCGGCTCGTAGGTCTTGCCGTCGACCTCCTTGGTGACGACCTGCGGCTTGCCCACGGTCAGCTCGTAGCCCTCGCGGCGCATGGTCTCCACCAGGATGGCGAGAGCCAGCTCACCACGGCCCTGGACCTCCCAGGCGTCCGGGCGGTCGGTGTCCAGCACGCGCAGCGAGACGTTGCCGATCAGCTCGCGGTCGAGGCGGTCCTTGACCTGGCGGGCGGTGACCTTGCGGTCCTTGACGGCCGCCTTCGCGTCGGCGCCCTTGCCGGTGCCGCCGCGGCCGACCAGCGGGGAGGTGTTGGTGCCGATGGTCATGGAGATCGCGGGCTCGTCGACCGTGATCAGCGGCAACGGGACCGGGTTCTCCGGGTCGGCGAGCGTCTCGCCGATCATGATGTCCGGGATGCCCGCGACGGCGCAGATGTCACCGGGGCCGGCCTTCTCGGCGGGCTTGCGGGTGAGCGCCTCGGTCATCATCAGCTCGGAGATCCGCACGTTCTGCACGGAGCCGTCGCGCTTGATCCACGCGACCGTCTGGCCCTTGCGCAGCTCGCCCTGCTCCACGCGCAGCAGCGCGATACGGCCGAGGAAGTTGTCCGCGTCCAGGTTGGTGACGTGGGCCTGCAGCGGCAGGTCCTCGTCGTAGGTCGGCGCCGGGATGTGCTCCAGGATGGTGGAGAAGAACGGCTCCAGGCTGTCGGAGTCGGCCGGGACCGTGCCGTTGTCCGGCTTGGTCAGCGAGGCGACGCCGTCACGGCCGCAGGCGTAGACGATCGGGAACTCGATCTGCTCCTCGTCGGCGTCCAGGTCGAGGAAGAGGTCGTACGTCTCGTTGACGACCTCGTCGATCCGGGAGTCCGGGCGGTCCGTCTTGTTGATGCAGAGGATGACGGGCAGACGCTGCTGGAGCGCCTTGCGCAGCACGAAGCGGGTCTGCGGCAGCGGGCCCTCGGAGGCGTCGACCAGCAGCACGACACCGTCGACCATCGACAGGCCGCGCTCGACCTCGCCGCCGAAGTCGGCGTGGCCGGGGGTGTCGATGATGTTGATCGTGATGGGGTCCCCGCCGTCCTTGGGGTGGTACTTCACCGCCGTGTTCTTGGCGAGGATCGTGATGCCCTTCTCACGCTCCAGGTCGTTCGAGTCCATCATGCGGTCGTCGACGGAGTCGAGCTGGTGGGCGGCGAAGGCACCGGCCTGCTTCAGCATGCCGTCGACGATGGTCGTCTTGCCGTGGTCGACGTGAGCGACGATGGCTACGTTTCGAATGTCGTGGCGCGTGGCCATATTGAGGCGTACTCCCGGAGTGTGCGGACGGCTGCGCGTACGTCCTCGGTACGCGCGCCCTGCCGGGCTGAACACGCCACGGCCTCACCCCATGGTACGGGTGCGCCGCGGTGGGGGCCTGCGGGGCCGTTCGGCCCCGGCCACGGACCCGGTTGCGGCCCTGGTCCCGGCCCCCGTCCGGGCCCCGGCCACGGCCCGCGTCCGGGCCCGTTCGAGCCCCGGCGGCGGCGCCGGGCTACGACGACGCGCTCGCCGTGGCCCCGGCGGCGCCCTTGCGCAGGAATCCCATGTCCTCGTAGACCGGCGTCTGGAAGCCGAAGGCGCCCACGTTGGCCAGGGTGCCGCGGACCGCGACGAGCTGGGGCCGCTGGTAGAGGGGGATGGACCCGGCGCTCGCCCAGATCCGCGCGTCGGCCTTGCGGACCAGGTCGCGCTGCTCGCCCTCGTCCAGGGTGGCGAGGGCCTCGGCGAAGAGCTGGTCGACCTGGTCGGTGCCGACGCGGGTGTAGTTCTGCTGGACGTTCAGCGAGCCGTCGGCCGCCGGGACGGGCTTGGCGTAGACCGGGCGGGCGTCGGTGGCCGGGTAGGCGGTGGCCGGCCAGGAGTACAGGGCGAGGTCGTACTGGCCGGCCGCGATGTGGTCGCGGAAGTAGCTGTCGTCGGGGACCTTGGTGACGTCGGTGGCGATGCCGACCTTCTCCAGCATGGCCGTGATCCGGTCGGCGACCTTGCGCAGCGTCTCGGAGCCGGGCCCGGACGGCAGCACGAAGCGGAGGGTGAGCGGCTTGCCGTCCTTGGCCAGCGGCCCGGCGACGGCACCGGCCGGCGCGGCGGTGCCCCGGGGGGCGTACGCGCCCGGCGCGCCGCCCTGGGTCAGCTGTTCGCGGGCGTAGTGCCTGCCGTCCTGGGCGAGCTGCCGGGAACCGCCGCCGTCCCCGGCGTGGTCCTTGGCGCTCTCCTGGTCGCCGCCGCCGTCGGACCCCCGGTGACCACCGTCCGCATGGCCCTTGCCGTCCCCGTTGGCCTCGATGTCGTCGTTCACGCCGACGATGTAGGTGCCGTCGCCGTCGCCCGAGCCGTCCGGCGACCCGCTCGCGCCCCGGTGGCCCTCGGCGCCGGCCGCCTTGTCGCCCTTCTTGCGCTCCTTGCCCTGGCCCGGCACCCAGCCGGCGTCGGCGAGCAGCGCCTTGGCCTGGGCGGTGTCCTGGCCGCCGAGCGCGTCGCTGTTGTCGGCGTAGTCGGCCTGGCCGGACAGGGCGAGGTGGCTGCCGACGGGGGTGGCGGGCAGGCCGAGCGGCTTGAGGACGATCTCGGCGAGTTCCTTGCGGTCCAGGGCGTGCGCCACCGCGTGCCGGACGCGTTCGTCGGCGAGCGGGCCGCCCGCCCCGTTCAGGGCGAGCTGGGTGAAGGCGGGCTCCAGCGACTTGCGCACCCGCACGCCGCGCAGCGCGTCCTGCTGTCTCAGGTAGGTGGTGAGCGTGCCGCGGCCCTTCTCCACGGCGCGGCGCTCGCGGCCGGCGGCCTTCTCGTCGGAGCCGTGCACGAGCGCCCAGGAGCGCAGGGCCTTGGCCGCGGTGCGCCCGCCGCCGCCGAGGAAGGGGGAGCTGCCGTGGGCGCCGTCGGCGAGGGTGATCCGGTCGGCGTCGGCGGGGTCGATGTCGGCCACGTCCACGGTGCCGTCGGCGAGCGCCGCGGCCCGCTTGTCGCGCGCCACCGCGTGCAGCACGATCTCGTTCAGCTTGGCCGGGTGGCCCCACCAGCGCGGATTGCGGGCGAGGACGACGTCCTTCTCCTTGGTGTCGATCTTCCGCACGGTGAACGGGCCGGCGCTGACCTTGAGCTTCTTGCGCGCGCCGTCGTTGAAGTCGTTCGCGGTGCCGGTGACGTCCTTGGGGTAGAGCGGCGAGAACAGCGACTTCCAGTCCGCGTAGGGGCGGGCGAAGGTGACGCGGACCTCCAGGTCGTTGGCGCCGCGCTCGACCTTCTCGATGCGGTCGTAGCCGGCGTTGCGCGCGGTCCAGTACGCGGAGTCCTTGCCGGACAGGGCGCGCCACTGGGCGGCGAAGTCGGCGGCGCCGATCTGGCGGCCGTCGCTCCAGACGGCCTGCTGGCTGAGCCGGTAGACGACGACCTGCTTGGGCTCGGTCTCCACCACCCGGGCGGAGTCGAGGTAGTCGGCGTCGCGCTGCGGGCGGCCGGCGGCGTCGATGCGGAACATGGCGGGCAGGACGGCCTGGGCGATCCGGGTGGTGCCCGCGTCCGCGTCCGCCTGGAAGGTGTTCAGCGTCTCCGGCATCGCGTCCACGGCCCAGCGCAGGGTGCCTCCGTCGGCGACCTGGGCGCGGGCCGCGGGGGCGATGTCCTGTCCGGCCAGGGGCTTGCTGCCCTCGTCGTCGGAGCCGCAGCCGGCCAGCAGGGGCACCGCGAGGGCGCCTGCGGCCAGGTAGGCGGCCGAGCGCATGACCGCGCGGGGCCCGACACCGTCGTACGACATCTGTGCTACCTCCGGGGAGCCGCTTCCCGCCGGTGGGCACGGGTGGCGGCACAGGTGGGGAGGCGGGCGGAACATATGTGGGGCTGTCTTGGTCTGCGTACTACTTGTTCACGTTTGGCGGTATTTTGGAGCTGATCAGATCTATGGCCCCACTGAAGAGGAAAGGGTTCGTCTGCCGGAGGCGACACGGCGGCGGGGGCCCGGAAGGTCACCCGTGCGGAGCAATGCGCCCCGGCGCACACAGAGCGCGTACGAGCGTGCGCGGGAAAGCCGCGATCCGCCGATCGCTGCACGTCCCTTCCCACCGGCAGGTGTGACGCGCGACACTCGCAGGCGCATGAACGTCGCCGTCCAGGGCCTCAGCGGCCCGTGGAAGTGAGGTCACGTCATGTCCGTGTCCGACGACCTGACGTCCGTACAGCACACCCTCGACGACCTTTTGCGGTCGGTGGCCCGGCTGGAGCACCAGCTCGGCGGCACGCTGGAGATACGCCGCGTGCGCACCGACGCCGACCACCTGCGCGAGAGCGTCGCCCTGCTGCGCGAGGCCACCCGGAGCCCCGCCGCGGCCCAGCGGCCCGCCCTCGTCACCATCTCCGACACGCCCTACGACATCTCCCTGTGGACGGACTCGGACGACGAGGGACTCGGCGCCCGCGACCGCCACGCCCCCTGACCCGACCGGAGTCCTTACGTGGCCACTGGTACGGAACCTCCCGGCACGGCCCCCCGTCCCGCGCGCGGCGGCGTCCGGTCCCCGGCGCGCGCCGCGATCGCCGCCGGGCACCTGCGGACCGACCGCTGGTGGCTGGCACCGGCGGTCACCGCCGCGGGCCTGCTGGCCTTCGTCGCGTACTCGACCTGGCGGGCCTTCGCGAACGCCGACTACTACGCGGCCCCCTACGTCTCGCCGTTCTACTCGCCGTGCCTGGCGGAGAACTGCCGGACCATGCGCATGGGCCCCAACGCCGACGTCTTCGGCAGCTGGTGGGCCCTCTCCCCGGCGATCATCATCCTGATCTTCCCGCTGGGCTTCCGCCTGACCTGCTACTACTACCGCAAGGCGTACTACCGCAGCTTCTGGGCCTCCCCGCCCGCCTGCGCGGTCGCCGAACCGCACGGCCGGTACTCGGGCGAGAGCCGCTTCCCGCTGATCCTGCAGAACCTCCACCGGTACTTCTTCTACGCCGCGCTGCTCGTCGCCGGCGTACTGACCTACGACACGGTGCTGGCCTTCCGCGACACCCACTACCGCTGGGGCCACATGGGCCTGGGCACCCTGGTTTTCCTGGTGAACATCGGGCTGATCTGGGCGTACACGCTCTCCTGCCACTCCTGCCGGCACATCGTCGGCGGCAAGCTCAAGCACTTCTCGAAGCATCCGGTGCGCTACCGGGCCTGGCGTGCGGTCGGCCGGCTCAACGCCCGCCACATGCAGCTGGCCTGGGCGTCGCTGATCAGCGTCGCGCTCGCCGACTTCTACGTCTATCTCGTCGCGTCCGGGGTGTTCGACGATCCGCGCTTCTTCTAGCGCCCCACCAGTTCGTCCAGTGATCTACGAGTGAGGACTGATGTCCGTGGTCGACCGGCAGGAGTGGGACGTCGTCGTGGTGGGCGCGGGCGGCGCCGGACTGCGCGCCGCCATCGAGGCCCGCGAGCGCGGGGCGCGCACGGCGGTGATCTGCAAGTCGCTGTTCGGCAAGGCGCACACGGTGATGGCCGAGGGCGGCATCGCGGCGGCCATGGGCAACGCGAACCCGCACGACAACTGGCAGGTCCACTTCCGCGACACGCTGCGCGGCGGGAAGTTCCTCAACCAGTGGCGGATGGCCGAGCTGCACGCCCGGGAGGCACCCGAGCGGGTGTGGGAGCTGGAGACCTGGGGCGCGCTGTTCGACCGGACGAAGGACGGGAAGATCTCGCAGCGCAACTTCGGCGGTCACGAGTACCCCCGCCTCGCCCACGTCGGCGACCGCACCGGCCTCGAACTGATCCGCACCCTCCAGCAGAAGATCGTCTCCCTCCAGCAGGAGGACCACCGGGAGACCGGGGACTACGAGGCGCGGCTGAAGGTCTTCCAGGAGTGCACGGTCACCCGCGTGCTGAAGGACGGCGGGCGGGTGGGCGGCGTCTTCGCCTACGCACGCGAGAGCGGCCGTTTCTTCGTGCTGGAGGCGCCCGCGGTGGTGATCGCCACCGGCGGCATCGGCAAGTCCTTCAAGGTCACCTCGAACTCCTGGGAGTACACCGGCGACGGGCACGCGCTCGCACTGCTGGCCGGGGCGCCGCTGGTCAACATGGAGTTCGTCCAGTTCCACCCCACCGGCATGATCTGGCCGCCGTCGGTGAAGGGCATCCTCGTCACCGAGTCGGTGCGCGGCGACGGCGGGGTGCTGCGCAACTCCGAGGGCAGGCGGTTCATGTTCGACTACGTCCCCGACGTCTTCAAGGAGAAGTACGCCGAGACCGAGGACGAGGCCGACCGCTGGTACGACGACCCCGACCACAACCGCCGCCCGCCCGAACTGCTGCCCCGCGACGAGGTGGCCCGCGCGATCAACTCCGAGGTCAAGGAGGGCCGCGGCTCCCCGCACGGCGGGGTGTTCCTGGACGTCTCCACCCGTATGCCGGCCGAGGTCGTCCGCCGCCGGCTGCCCTCGATGTACCACCAGTTCAAGGAACTCGCCGACGTGGACATCACCGCCGAGGCGATGGAGGTCGGGCCGACCTGCCACTACGTGATGGGCGGCGTCGCGGTCGACTCCGACACGGCGGCCGCCCGCGGGGTGCTGGGCCTGTTCGCGGCCGGGGAGGTGGCCGGCGGCATGCACGGCTCCAACCGGCTCGGCGGCAACTCCCTCTCCGACCTGCTGGTCTTCGGCCGCCGGGCCGGCCGGCACGCCGCCGAGTACGCCCAGGGCCTGGCCCACGACCGCCCGCCCGTGCCGGACACCCAGGTGGACGCGGCGGCGGCGGAGGCGCTGCGCCCGTTCTCGGCGGAGGCCGGGAGCACGGCGGACGGACCGCCGGAGAACCCGTACACCCTCCACCAGGAACTCCAGCAGACCATGAACGACCTGGTCGGCATCATCCGCCGGGAGGCCGAGATGGAGCAGGCGCTGCACAAGCTGGCGGAGCTGCGCGTCCGCGCGCGCCGGGCCGGGGTCGAGGGCCACCGGCAGTTCAATCCGGGCTGGCACCTGGCCCTGGACCTGCGGAACATGCTGCTGGTCAGCGAGTGCGTGGCCCGGGCGGCGCTGGAACGCACCGAGTCGCGCGGCGGACACACCCGCGAGGACCACCCGTCGATGGACCGCGCCTGGCGGCGGACCAACCTGCTGTGCCGGCTCAGCGACCCCACCGGCGGCCTGGCGGCCACCGACCCGGTGCGCGGCCAGATCACGCTGACCCGCGAGACCACCGCCCCCATCCGCCCCGACCTGCTCGCCCTGTTCGAGAAGGAAGAGCTGGTCAAGTACCTCACCGAAGAGGAGCTGTCGCGATGAGCGGCTACGAGGCCCGCTTCAGGGTGTGGCGGGGCGACGTGAGCGGGGGCGGCCTGAAGGACTTCACGGTCGAGGTCAACGACGGGGAGGTGGTGCTCGACATCATCCACCGCATCCAGGCCACCCAGGCGCCCGACCTCGCCGTGCGCTGGAACTGCAAGGCGGGCAAGTGCGGTTCGTGCTCGGCGGAGATCAACGGGCGGCCGCGCCTGATGTGCATGACCCGCATGTCGGTCTTCACCCGGGAGGAGACGGTCACCGTCACACCGCTGCGCGCCTTCCCGGTCATCCGCGACCTGGTCACGGACGTCGGCTTCAACTACGCCAAGGCCCGCGAGGTCCCCGCCTTCGTCCCGCCGGCCGGTCTGGGGCCCGGCGAGTACCGCATGACGCAGGAGGACGTGGACCGGTCGCAGGAGTTCCGCAAGTGCATCGAGTGCTTCCTGTGCCAGGACGTGTGCCACGTCGTACGCGACCACGAGGACAACAAGCCGGCGTACGCCGGGCCGCGCTTCCTGATGCGGATCGCCGAGCTGGACATGCACCCCCTGGACGCGGCGGACCAGGCGGGCCTGGACCGCAAGCGCACGGCCCAGGACGACCACGGCCTCGGCTACTGCAACATCACCAAGTGCTGCACGGAGGTGTGCCCGGAGGGCATCCGCATCACCGACAACGCCCTGATCCCCCTGAAGGAACGCGCGGCGGACCGCAAGTACGACCCGCTGGTCTGGCTGGGCTCGAAGATCAGGCGGCGCTCGCCGTGAGGGTGACGGTGTCGGCGCGCGCCGGGACGACGGCGGCGCGCAGGCGGCGGTGAGGGCGGCGGGTCACACCCAGTCGTTCCGGTACGCGCTCCAGTCCGCCTCCGTCGCGGCGAAGTCGACGTACAGCGCGACGCCGAAGCGCACGCGGTCCGGGTCCGTACGGGACAGGCCGAGGCGGACGCCCCGGACGGCGGCGGGCACCGTCTCGGCGTGCGCCCAGTGGCCGAACCGGTTCTCGTGGTAGAAGGGCAGGCCCATCAGCAGGTCGGTGGTGGGCGGGGTGACCTCCAGGGCGAGGGACGTCTGCTGGGCGACGTAACCGCCGTACAGGCTCTGCGACGGCTGCATGGTGTCGTACGACATCACGGCGATCTGGTCGACCCGGCGCGCGACCTCCCCGAAGTACGCCTGCGACCACCACTTGGGGTGGTTGGTCAGGGTGCCCCAGAGGGAGTGGAAGGCGGGGAGCGGGTCGATCTGGTGCGCGGCGACCGACAGGAGGGCGCCGTGCGCGCGGGTGACGGCGCGCAGGTCGTCCAGGAGGCCGAGGTAGTCCCGGTCACCGGAGTGCAGCGGCTCCAGGTCGAAGTGGGCGCCCTCGAACCCGGCGGCCAGGACCGCGCGGGCGGAGGCGACCACGGCGGCGCGTGTCCGGGCCCGCTCCAGGCGCAGCCCGTCCGGGCTCTCGGTGGCCAGCACGTCCCCCAGCCAGGCCTGCACCCGCACCCCGGGCAGCGCCCGGTGCACGGCCGCCACCAGCCATCCGGCGTCGCGGTACGCCGACGCGGGCAGGGTGCCGTCGTGCTCCAGCGGACCCGCGTGCACGTACAGGTCCCGGATCCCCGTCCCGCGCAGCCGCGCGGCGAGCGAGGCGACATCGGCGTCCTTCTTCCGCCCGTCCACCCAGGCGTGCCCGAGCCAGATCGCGTCCTGGCCCCTGGTCCGCGTCCCGTCGGCCGGTTCGCCGGTGTAGTTGACCCGCAGGGCGGTCTCGGCGGCGAGGAGGGGCAGGACCAGCAGGAGGACGAGGAGGGGGATCAGGCGACGGGGGCGGAGGAGACGGCGGGCGCCGGACGGGCGGCGGGCTCGGGTGCCGGGGAGGCGGCCGGGAGGGGACGTGGGCGCTCGGTCCGCGCCGGCGTCCCGGGCGTCCTCGGCGGCGTCGGCCCGCCGGCGTCGCTCGGCCGCGACGCCCGTGATCTCGGTGGCCTGGGTGGCATGGGTGGCCTCCCTGACCTGGGCCTCGGTGGCTTGGGTGGCCCCGCTGGCCTCGGTGGCCTTCCCGGCCTGGTTGGCCTGGTCGGCCTTCCCCGCCTCGTTGGCCTGGGTCTCCTCGGCCTGGGTCTCCTCGGCCTGGGTCTCCTCGGCCTGGGTCTCCTTGGCCTCGGTCTCCTTGGCCTCGGTCTCCTTGGCCCGGGGCTGCTCGGCGTGAAGCGTCTTGCCGCTCTCGGCCTCCTCGCCGCTTGCGCCGTCTTCGCTTCTGCCGTCTTCGCTTCCGCTGTTCTGCATGCCGCTGTCCCGGCCCCTCACCTGTCGTCGCGTCGCATCCGCCCCACCAGTGCCGCAGTCCCGGTCGCGGGCCCGCGCCGGCGGTCATACGCTCCGAGACGTGACGTCCTCCCTGCCCCGCGCGGTCCGGCCGCGCCGCGCCCGTCCGCCCTGGTGCGTGCGGGCGGCGCGGGCCGCGCTGGGCGGCACGGCGGGGATCGCCTGGCTGGCGCTTCCGGTGATGACGATCAACAGCGGTACGGCGGTTGCAGCGGGAGCGCTCCCCCGCGCCGGCCCGGTCGCCGTCGGTACCGTCGCACCCCCGCAGGACGAGACGTCGGGCGCCGACCTCGTCCTGCCGCTCGTCGCGGTGGGCGCGGCGGCGGTGGGCGCGGGGTACGGGTACGTGCGGCGCACCCGGCGGGCGAGGACACGGACGACACCGGGCGGCGGGGACGGGGGCGCGTCCCCGCCGCCGACGGGGGCGCTCTCCGGTGACGGGCTCGCTGACCTCGACGAACTCGACGCACGGGCCCGGCGGTCGCTGGTCCTGGCCGACGACTGCGTACGCACCAGCCGGGAGGAACTGGGCTTCGCCGAGGCGGGCTGCGGCGGCGCGGACCTGGCGCCCTTCACCGGGGCGGTCCGTGAGGCGGAGCGGGAACTGTCGGTGGCTTTCGCACTGCGCCTGCGCTACGACGCGGGCGACCCGGCCGACCCGGCCGCCCGGCGGCAGGTGCCGGCCGCGGTGATCGGCCGCTGCGAGGAGGCCGGACGTCTGCTGGACGCGGCGGCGGACGCCTTCGACGACGTGCGCGGCCTGGACCGGGGAGTCGGCCGGGCGGTGGAGGTGGCGGAGACCCGTTTCCGGGCGCTGGCGGCCCGGACGCCGGCGGCGGAGGCCGTCGTGGCCGATCTCCTGCGGCGCTACGCCCCGTCGGCGTCGGACCAGGTGACGGGGGGCACGGAACAGGCCAAGGACCGCCTGATGTTCGCGACGGTCCACCTCAACCAGGCGCGTCAGCAGGCGGACCGGGGCGAGAGCGGTCGCGCCGCGGCCCATCTGCGGGCGGCCGAGGGCGCGGTGGCGCAGGCGGCCGTCTTCCTCGACGGCATCGAACGCCTCGCCGCCGAGCTGGACGAGGCCGCGTCGCTGGTGCCGGCCGCGCTGAGCGGGGCGGAGGCGGAGCGGGCGGGGACGCAGGGCCGGCTCACGGCCGTGCCGGCCGGTGAGATCCGCTCCCGCGTCCTGCACGCGGACGCCGTCCTGGCCTCCGTACGGCAGGAGTTGACCTCAGGCCGGCGCCACGACCCGCTCGACGTCCTGCGCCGGATCGTCACGGCAACGGCGCCCCTGGACGCGGGGCGCACGGGAGTGCTCTCCGCCGCGGCCCTGCTCACCGCCCGCAGCGCGACCGGGGCGGCGGCCGACTTCGTCACGACGCACCGGGGTGTGGTGGGCGCCGGGGCCCGCACGCTGCTGGCCGGGGCGGAACGCCTCCTCGCCTCGGACGACCCCGCCGGACACCTGCGCGCCGACGCCCTGGCCCGCGAGGCCCGAGACCGTGCGGAACAGGACGTCCGCATGCACGGAAACCCGTACACGGAGGCGGACGCCGACACCCCCGGCACGGCCGCCGCCGTCCTGGGCGGCGTCCTCCTCCACCCCTCCCCCACGGCCCCGGCCCCGCACTTCGGCGGCCCCGGCACGAGGACGCGCCGGGTCGCGTCGCGTCCCTGACACCCCGTCGAATGGGCGACGAAGGCACTTCCTGACCACCGTCGTCACGGGCCGCGGGAGGGTGCTCCCCAGGCGATCGGCTTCCTGCGGAACACCGTCCTCCTCACGCCCGCGGATCCGCCGCGTCACGGATCCGCGGACCGCGCGGCTCGGGTCCCGTGAGCGGCCCCGTTCCGCGCCGTTCGCGGTCGGCGCCCTCGGCGTCAGAACAGGCTCAGCAGTGCCTCCGCCGGGTCCGTGAGGGGGGTGTCGCCGTCGGGGAGGGGCAGTTCGAACCAGACCGTCTTGCCGCGGGGGGTGCGGCGGGAGCCCCAGGCGGCGCTGAGGAGGCCGACCAGCTGGAGGCCACGGCCGCCCTCGTCGGTGTCGCGGGCGCGGCGGCGGCGGGGCTGGACCAGGCCGGCGTCCCAGACCTCGCAGACCAGGGTGCGGTCCAGCAGCAGGCGGAGCCTGATCTCGCCCTCCCCGTACCTGAGCGCGTTGGTGACCAGCTCGCTGACCAGGAGTTCGGTGGTGTCGACCAGCGGTTCCAGGTCCCAGGCGAGGAGCTGGCTGCGGGCGTACTCGCGGGCGCGGCCGACGCTGCGCGGCTCGCGCGGCAGCGTCCAGTCGCCGACGGACTCGGCGGGCAGGCCCTGCACGCGGGCCATGAGCAGGGCGATGTCGTCCTCGCCGTGGTGGCTGCCGAGGGTGTTGAGGACGTGGTCGCAGACGTCCTCCAGGGGGAGGTTCGGGGCGGTGAGCGCGCCGACGAAGGCCTGGAGCCCCTCGTCCAGCGGATGGTCGCGGGACTCGACCAGGCCGTCGGTGTACAGCGCCAGCAGGGCACCCTCGGGGAGTTCGACCGTCACCTCCTCGAACGGCTCGCCGCCCACACCGAGCGGCAGGCCGGGCGGGACGTCCAGCATCAGCGCCTGTTCGCCCGGCTCGACCAGGACGGGCGGCAGGTGGCCCGCGTTGGCGAACGTGCAGCGGCGGGTGACGGAGTCGTAGACGGCGTAGACGCAGGTGGCGAGGTAGACCTCCGACAGGTCCGCCTCCCGCGGCCTGCGGGCGGCGCGGGTGGCCTGCTGGACGCCGCCGGGCGCGCCGAGGCCGCGGGCGATCTCGTCGAGCTGGGAGAGGACCTCCGCCGGTTCCAGGTCGAGCAGGGCCAGCGTGCGTACGGCGGTGCGCAGTTCGCCCATGGCGACGGCCGCGCGCAGTCCGCGGCCCATCACGTCGCCGACGACCAGCGCGGTGCGGTGGCCGGGGAGTTCGATGACGTCGAACCAGTCGCCGCCGACCTCGCTGGGCCGGCCGGTGGCCGCGTTGCCGGGCAGGTAGCGGCAGGCGATGTCCAGGCCGGAGGCCTCCGGGTCGCCCGGCGGCAGCAGGGAGCGCTGGAGTATCAGCGCGCGTTCGTGCTCGCGCCGGTAGAGGCGGGCGTTGTCGATGCAGACGGCGGCACGCGCGGCGAGTTCGACGGCGAGGTCGCGGTCGCGGTCGCCGAACGGTTCGCTGCCCTTGGTCCGCGAGAACTGCGCCAGTCCCACCACGGTGTCGTGGGCGACCATCGGCACGGCCAGCGTGGAGTGCACCAGGCCGCCGTCCTCGCCGGGCACGAGCTGCGGGCGGGCGGTGCGCAGGGCGTCCGCGCAGCGGGAGTTGAAGGCGTAGTGGTGGACAGCGCCCAGTTCGACGGGGGCTCCGGTGGCCGACAGCGGGGCGCCGGAGACCGCGCTGGCGAACGCCACCCGGCGCAGTTCGGCGCTGCCGTCGGCGAGGCCGGGCGGGGTCTCGTCACCGGCGAGCAGGCCCTGGTAGAGGTCGACGGTGGCCAGGTCGCAGAAGCCGGGGACGACGACGTCGAGGAGTTCGCGGGCGGTGGTCTCCAGGTCGAGTGAGTTGCCGATGCGGGCGCCGGCCTCGTTGAGGAGGGCGAGGTTGCGCCGTGCGGCGGCGGCTTCGCGGGCGGCGGCCCGGCGGGCGGTGATGTCGGTGCCGAGCCAGGCGATGCCGATGGGGCGACCGCTGCCGCTGTGCACGCGGTAGAGGTTGATGGACCAGTGACGGCGTTCGTCGGAGCCCGGGACGAACCCGGTGACGTGCATGTCCGTGATGGACTCGCCGTCCTCCAGGACCCGGCGCAGCGTGGCCGAGACCCGGTCCGCCTCGGCGCGGGGCAGATAGTCGTACAGACCCTTGCCGCGGTGGTCGTCGGGGGTGCCGCCGAAGATGGAGGCGAAGCGCTGGTTGGCGCGGCGGATGCGCAGGTCGGGATCGAGCAGCAGGAACCCGAACGGGGACTGGCCGAAAATCGCCTGCGAGGCGGCGAGGTCGGTCTCGATGCTGCGCAGGGTGCGGACGTCGACGACGATGCAGACGGCGGCCTTGTCGCCCTCGGCGGTGCGGGTGGGCATGACGTACACCTCGGCGAGACCGCGGGTGACGCCGCCCGCACGGCCCCGCCCGGCCGTACCGCGCGAACCGTCGGGGTCCGTGCCGCCGCCTCCCGCGCGCGGCCGTCCGCCCTCGTCCTGCGGGGTGTCCAGGCGGAACGGGACGACGCCGGTCCACTCCCGTCCGTCGAGGATCTCGGCCATCTTGCGCTGGCCCTGCTCGCGCAGGTCGGAGTCGATGAACGCCTCGATGGGGTCCATGCCGACGGCGCGCTCGGCGGGAATGCCGAACAACTGCTCGGCCCGCCGGCTCCACTGGTCGACGTGCCCGTCCGGTCCGATGGAGAAGGAGGCGACCTTGATGTAGTCGTAGATGGAGCCGGGCGGACTGCTCTGCCACATCGCGTCCACGGGAGGCGCCCCCTCGACCCCAGCGGGTCCCGCGGCGGCCGCGCCACCCGCGGACCCCGTCCTCGCGCCGTCCGACGGGTCCTCGGACTCCGCGGCCTTCGCTGGTATCTCGCTCACGCGAACCGTCCCCTCCAGCTCACCGCGTCCGGTACCGGTCACCGGGGGCGGCTGCCCGCAGTATCCAGCACTACGGCGCCCCGCAACACGGTGTTCACGATCACAGGACCATCCCGATGCCTTCTGGTCCGGCCCGGTTCGTCCTGTGACAACACAACCTGTCTTCTAACCAGGCGACACCCCGTCGAACCCCACTGCGGACAACCGCCGTGAACGAGTGTCCCCGGCGAGCGCGGCGGACGGCCTCCCGCACCCTTCTCGTCACCCTTCGTCACGGCCGGACGCGGCCGGTCCGGCTCCTCCCGCCCGGGGAGCCGTCGCACGGGGAAGCGCCGGACGCGGAGCCGTCACAGGCAGAGCCGGCGGACGGGGAGCCGGCGGACGGGGAGCCGGCGGAACCACCGGAGGCCCGCGCTCCGCCGTCGCGGGCGGGTACGGCCAGTTCGAACCAGACGGTCTTGCCGGTCTCGTCCGGCCGGGTGCCCCAGCGGCGCGAGGAGGCGGCGACCAGTTGCAGGCCGCGCCCGCTCTCGTCGTCGGGACGGGCGGGGCGTTCGCGGGGCGGGTCGGGGAGCGGGTCGGAGACCTCCACCAGCAGCACGCGCGGCAGCCCCGCCGGGCGCACCAGGCGCAGGCCGATCGGGCCGTGGGCGTGCCGCAGCGAATTGGTGACCAGCTCGCTCACCAGCAGGACCGCGGTGTCACCGACGCTGTCCAGCTCCCAACTGCGCAACTGGCCGCGGACCGCGGAGCGGGCGGTGCGCACCGCGCCGGGCTCCGCGGAGAACGTCCACTCCGCGCAGTCGCCTTCGGTGTCGATCACGCCGGTCACTTCCCGGGTCAGCGAACCCCCCATATCCGGTTTCATGGGGTTAAGGGGCCCATACCCGATATGCCGCTCCCAGTACCGCCCTTCCGCCGACGGTACCCGGGCGGCTGCCCGGCGGAAGGCCTACACGTGCCGCATCCCGGCGAGACGGCGGTGGTCAGGTCCGCGGGGCGGCTTCGAGGTGGGTGAGGGCGGCGCGTACGGCGGGCACGTCCTGGTCCAGCCACGGGACGGTCCAGACCTCGGCCGGGGCCAGCCAGCGGAGTTCGTCGTGGTCCTCGAGGGGCTCGGGGGCGGCGGAGCCGGGGCGCAGACGGGCCGTCCACACCCGCAGTTCGTACGGGGGCCTCAGCGGCCAGGCGCCGGGGACCGGTGCGACGGTCTCGGCGTCCACGCCCAGTTCCTCCCGCAGCTCGCGCACGAGGGCCGCCTCCGGCAGCTCACCGGGCTCGACCTTGCCGCCGGGCAGTTCCCAGCGCCCGGCCAGCTCGGGGGGCGCGCTGCGGCGCGCGGCGAGCAGACGGCCGCCGTCGAGCAGGGCGGCCCCGACCACCACGATCCGTTCGGTCATGGCCCGGAGCCTACGGGAGCCGCGCCGGGGGGCCGGCCGGCGGCCCTGCGCCAGGGGCCGGGAGTCAGGCGCCGGCACTCCCGGGTGCCGTACCCCGGTCGCCGGACGGCGCTGTCCCGGGGAGGGTCAGGCGTCGGTGCCGCCGGGCGGCGGGCCGCCGCCGGGCTGTCCGACGCACTCCACCCAGTAGAGCTGTTTGTGGCCGCGCCGGTCGAGGCTGTCGGCGATCTTCTGCGCCTCGGCGCGGGTGGCGTACCTGCCCACGCGGTAGCGGTTGCCGTTGTCGTCCTGCCGGACGACGAGCCAGGGAAGAGTGATCGTGCTGTCGTTCATCCCGCCCCACTGCTCCTTCCCGCCCCTGCGCGCCCCCGCGCTCCCGGTCACGTCCGGCTTCCGGCGCCGTGCCGGGAAACCGCACTTCGCATATGCCCGAGCCTACGCCCAACCTTCACTCAGCGAATACGGCTTTTCACAAAGAGGCATACAACCGGCCAATCCACAGGGGGCGCACGACGACAAACGCGCCGCTCGCGGACATGAGGGGCGCGCGGTCGCGGGCGTGGCGCCGTCGGCGGACGCGAGCACGGGCGACCTGCGAGAACGGCCGGAATCCAGCGCCGGGGGCAGGGATCGGGAGGGAAAGCCGACCGGCGGTTTGCGGGTGGGGGCGCGCACCACCCCCGCGCACGGGCGCTCCGGCACTCCGGCGGCTCCGGACTCCGGGACTGCCGGGCTCCGGAGCTGGCGGACTCCGGGGCCCCGCACCTTCCGTACGGTCAGTACCGCCGACATCTTCCGCACGGGCGGTACCGTCCGCACAGGCCGTACTCTCCGCACCTGACGAAGCGTCTGGCGCGCTGTTTGACGAGGGATCGGGCGCAGAGCGAAGAAGACCGATCACGAGGGCGTAAGAGATGACCACGCAGACCGGGACCAGGCGCGTCGACCACGAACTCATCCGGGCCGCGGCGCACGTCGCGCGCACCCGCTGCCGGGGTGACGAGCACACCATGGCCGCAGCGGCCCGCGCCGACGACGGCCGGATCATCACCGCGGTGAACGCCTGCCACTTCACAGGAGGCCCGTGCGCCGAACTGGTCGTCATCGGCGCGGCGGCCGCCCAGGGCGCCTACCGGCTGGAGACGATCGTGGCCGTGGGCGACCGCGACCGGGGCGTCGTCCCCCCGTGCGGCCGGTGCCGCCAGGTGCTCCTCGACTACTTCCCCGCCCTGGAGGTCATCGTCGGCGAGGGCGAGCACCTGCGCAGCGTCCCCGCCGCCGATCTGCTGCCCGAGACCTACGTCTGGGCGGACCACCAGCTCGACGCCGGGTGACCCGCGGCCCCCGGCCGGCAGCCGGACCGCGCCCGGGCGGCTACTTCACGGGCAGGTGGTACGCCACGCGGTAGCGATCCGCCGGGATGACCACGTCCGCCGTCTCGACGGCCCGGCCGGAGGCGTAGAACGTGCGCTGGACGACCACGACGACATGGCCGGGCACACCACCGAGTGTGATCAGCTCCTCGGCGAGGCCGGGGCGGGCGCCCACCTCCTCCGTGACGTTGTCCACGATGATGTCGATGGCGCGCATCCGCTCGACCACGCCCATGCCGCCGAGCGGCCCCTCCTCGGGAAGCATCACGGGGGTGCGGCCGGTCAGCGCGAGCGGCTCCCAGGAGGTGGAGAGCATCATCGCCTCACCCGCTTCCCGGAAGACGTACTTGGTGCACATCACACGGTCGCCGGGCTTGATGCCGAGCCGGTCGGCGATCGCGACGCTCGCCGCGGCCTGCGCGCTCCGCGACTCCCAGCTGCCGCGCGCCTCGGCGTCGGCCTGCTCCTGCCGGAACGGCGTCGCCCCGCCGGCCGGGCGGAACCCGGAGCGGGCGACCCGGCGCGGCACGGGCCGCTCGCGCACGTACGTCCCCGAGCCGGAGCGGCCCTCGACCAGGCCCTCGGCCATCAGCACCTTGCGCGCCTCCAGGGCGACCGTGTCCGAGACGCCGTACTCCTCGCGGATCCTGGCCTGCGAGGGCAGCCGGGTGTGCGGGGGCAGCAGGCCGTCGACGATCTTCTTGCGGAGGTCGCCCGCGACCCGCAGATACGCCGGCTGCTCACCGAAAGTCACTGGCCACTCCCATCAGGTTGCACAGACAGCAACAGCGTGACAACCGAAGGTTGAGCCAGGCAAGTGAAGGCCAGAGAATCACTCGATGTGATGACTTCTGGGGTCGGGGGGCTTTACCCAGGCACTTTCTCCCCGCTATGAGCGTGCTCACACCTGCCGCCCGGCCCCGCCCGCGGCCCCCGCGTCCCCGCCACCGCGCCGCCCAGGTGGGGACCCCTGCCCGGCCAGGCCCATAGCCTTGCGCGTGGTGACGGACCATCCGATGACGCACCGCGTGGGGACGGAGGGCGTGGTGACGAACCGCGTGGTGACGAACCGCGTGGTGACGAACCGCGTGGTGACGGGCACCGGGCGCGGCGGGCGGCCCGGCGGGCGGCCAGCGGGCCCGACGGGCGGCGGTCGGCGGGTGCCCGGTGTGCGGGGCCGGGTTCCGGGCCGCCGCGGTGACCGCCGTCATGGCCGCGGCCGGCGCAGGGCCGCCGCCCGCCCGGCCGAGGGCCGCCCTCGTACGGGCGGGGGCCGACCGGCCCCTCGGCTTCCGCGCCGTGCACCGGCCGACCGGCCTCGCCGCCGCCGGGTGGGTCACCGACCCGACGCCGTACCCGGAGCGGGGCGCCGTCCGCCCCTAACCTGCCTCCATGACAAGTCTGCCGGACCGTTACTGCCCCACCGACGGCGTCCGGGTCCCCAGTGACTCGCTCGCCTGGTGCTGCCCGTCCTGCCACGGTCCCCTGGACCTCGACTTCTCGCCCACTCCGGCGCCCCTGAAATCCCTCACCGGGCGGGTGAACTCGCTGTGGCGGTACGCGGAGACGCTGCCGCTCGCACCGCCCTCGGTGTCCCTCGGCGAGGGCCGCACCCCGCTGGTGACGCTGACGGACGAGGTGTCGGCGAAGCTGGACTACCTGATGCCGACGCTGTCGTTCAAGGACCGGGGCGCGGTGCTGCTGGCCCAGCTCGCGCAGCGCACCGGCCCGCGCCGGGTGGTCGCGGACAGCAGCGGCAACGCGGGCACGGCGATCGCCGCGTACTGCGCCCGCGCCCGGCTGCCCTGCACGGTGTACGTCCCGCTGGGCACCTCCGCGAAGAAGCTGGAGCAGATCGAGGCGCACGGCGCGCGGCTGGAGATCGTCGACGGCGACCGGGCGGCGGCGGGCACAGCGGCGCAGCGGGCGGCGGACGAGCCGGAGACGTTCTACGCCTCGCACGTCTACAACCCGTACTTCCTGCACGGCACCAAGACCTACGTCCACGAGCTGTGGGAGGACCTGGGCGGCCGGCTGCCCGACGTGCTCGTGCTGCCGGTGGGCAACGGCACGCTGCTGCTCGGCGCGGCGCTGGCGATCGCCGAGCTGTACGGGGCCGGGCTGCTGGACCGGCGTCCGGCGCTGTGGGCGGTGCAGGCGGCCGCGGTGGCCCCGCTGGCCGACGCCTGGGCGCAGGGCGCGGAGGAACTCACCGGCACCACCACCCTCGCCCCGACCTACGCCGAGGGCATCGCCATCCCGCGCCCGCCGCGCGCCCGGCAGATCCTGCGCGCGGTGCGGGGTTCGGGCGGCACCTTCCTGACGGTGACGGAGGACCAGATCCGCCACGCCCAGCTGGACCTCGCCTCCCGGGGCCTGTACGTCGAGGCGACGGGCGTGGCCTGCTGGGCGGCGGTGCGGGAGGGCGCGCTCGGCGGAAGGTCGGCGGTGGTGCCACTGTGCGGGGCGGGCCTGAAGTCGGGACTGGCACGGCCGTAACGCCCTCGGAGAGCCGTGGCGCCGCGCACAGCCGTAACGCCCTCGGAGGACCGTGGCGCCGCACACGGCCGCAGCACCCTCGGAGGGCAGTACCGCCGCGCGGGCCTGGGCGCCCGCGCAGGGCGGTAGCGCGCGAGCGGGCCGGGCGGCCGTCGGGGCTCAGTCGTCGAAGGCGGTGGCGCGCGTGCGCTTCTCCCAGGCGGTGATGTCGCCGCGGACCTGGTCGAGGTGGCCGAGGACGGCGGTGACGGCGTCGTCGCCCAGCGGCAGGCGCAGGGGGGTGTCGTCCGCCTCCAGGGCGGCGAGGATCAGCGCCGCCGCCTTCGCGGGGTCGCCGGGCTGGTTGCCGTCACCGCCGGCGACGGAGGCGCGGGTCCCGCTCACCTTGGCGTACAGGCCGCTGTCCGTGCTGACTCCGGCCCGGCCGGTGCCGAACAGCGACGTACGGAAGGCTCCCGGCTCGACGACCAGCACCTTGACGCCGTACTCGGCCACCTCGTCCGCCAGCGCCTCCGACATGCCCTCCAGGGCGAACTTCGTCCCGCTGTACGCCGCGAACCCCGCGAAGGACATCTGCCCGCCCATGCTGCTCATCTGCACGATCGCGCCCGAGCGCCGCTCGCGCATGTGCGGCAGCACGGCGCGGGTGAGCGCGGCCGGACCGAAGACGTGCACGTCGAACAGCTCGCGCAGTTCCTGCTCGGTGGTCTCCTCGAAGGCGCCGACATGGGTGCGGCCCGCGTTGTTGACCAGGACGTCGATGCGCCCGTGCCGGGCGAGCACGTCCCGTACGGCGGCCTCGGCGGCGGCGGTGTCGGCGACGTCCAGCGCCAGTGCCTCCACCTGGTCGGGGTGCGCGGCGAGGAGGTCGGCCAGGGCCTCGGGGCGCCGTGCCGCGCCCACCACGATGTCACCGGCCGCGACGGCGGCCTCGGCGATCGCCCGTCCGAAACCACTGCTCGCCCCGGTCACCAGCCACACCTTGTTCATGACCCCTCCTGGGTTCGTCGTCGCGCTCGCTCGCACGTTCGTGCTTGCTCTCACGGTCGTGCTCGTGCTCGTGTCACCAGGTTCGGCCCGGAACCGGTGGCGCGTCCAAGATCCGTCGTGATAGCCGATGGTCATGACGACGGACGTGCACCTGAGAGACCTGCGGTACTTCGCGACGGCGGCCGAGGAGCTGCACTTCACCCGTGCCGCGGAACGGCTGTACGTGTCACAGCCCGCACTGAGCAAGCAGATCCGGGCGCTGGAGGGGCAGTTGGGCGCGGAACTCTTCGTGCGCGGGCCGCAGGGCGTGGCGCTCACCGACGCCGGGGAGGCGCTGCTGCCGCACGCCGTGCGGGTGCTGGAGGACTGGGAGCGGGCTGCCGCCGCCGTGGAGTCGGCGCGCTCGGCGCGACGCGGCACGCTGGTGGTGGGCATGAGCACCAGCCCGGGGCGCGGCGGGCTGCTGCCGGCGATCCGCTCCCGGTTCACGGCCGCGGTGCCCGAGGCGTCCCTGCGGTTGCGGCAGGTGAGCTGGGACGACCCGACGGCGGGTCTGGCGGGCAAGGAGACCGACGCCGCCTTCGTCTGGCTGCCGCTGCCCGACCCCGAGCGGTACGGGTGGACGGTGGTCGCCGAGGAGCCGCGCCTGGTCGCGCTGCCCGAGACGCATCCGCTGGCCGCCCGTGCGCAGATCGACTTCGCCGATCTGGTCCCGCTGCCGTTCCTGGCGCTGCCCCGGGCCGCCGGTGTGCTGCGGGACCACTGGCTCGCCCTGGACGCCCGCGGTGGACGCCCGCCTCGGATCGGCGCGGAGGTGGCGAGCGCCGAGGAGACGTACGAGGCGCTGGTCGCGGGGCTCGGCGTCTGCCTGGTCGCGGCCGGCAACGCCCCGCTCGTCACGCTGGGCGGGGTGACCACCCGTCCGGTGCGCGGTATCGAACCCAGCCGCTTCGCCTTCGCGTGGCGCCGCGAGGACGCGGACCATCCCCTGGTCCGCGCGTGCGCGCAGGCCTGCCGGCTGGCGACGGGGAGCGTGTGAGAACACCGGGAGGGTGCGAGAACACCAGAAGCGCGTGAGACGTGCGAACGCTGGAGCCCCCGAGAACGGGGAGAGTCCGAGACCGGGGAGGACCCGAGACCGGGGAGAGCCCGAGAACGGGGAAGGCCCGAGAACGGGGAAGGCCCGAGAACGGGGAAGGCCCGAGAACGGGGAAGGCCCGGTGCGACCCGCCCCGGGCAGGGGGGGGCCCCCGGGCCGGGTGGCG
>NZ_JBEYJA010000019.1:0-141190 GCF_040703815.1 Streptomyces sp. NPDC006743
CGCGACGCGCGCATGGCCATGCGCGCGTCGCGGGCCGTGGCACCGGGCGCCCGAGTGGACGGCGCGCGCAGTGCCGGTGAGGCGGCCGGACCGCGGGACTGGCCGGCTCAGCCGCCGCTCTTGCGCCTGAACGACCGCTGGCTCGCAGCCGGGCCGTGCGCCGCACGCACCTTGGAGGCGTCCGGGTTGGCGGCGACGTCGGCCGCGTCCGCCTGCGCACCGCGCTTGCGCGCCAGGGCTTCACGGAACTTGCGCTTCAGGTCGTAGTTGCCGTCGTCGTCGGGCGTCAGAGGGGACGTCTCGGCGCCGTCCGGCTCCGCACCTTCCGTACCTTCCGTGGTGACGGGCTCTGCGGTCATGGTGACCTCCTGGGTCCGGGGGTGGGCAAGCACAGCTTGTCATGCCGGGCGCGGTGCGGGGCGCCGGCCACCTCATCCCGCTGCCTCTTCTGCGGGTGTCCGCGGCGCCGTTGAAGGGGTTCGCCCGGTGAGTGGGAGGGCGGGAGGGGCTTCGGGCCGGCCGTGGGTGGTCGAGCCATCGGCCCGGACACGCGCTGCCAGGACGACATACCTCAGCCGTTGCGGCGTACGAGGGCGGCCCTGCGGGCCTCGGCGAGCTTGCGGGCCTCGCCGGCCTTCCGGGACCTGCCGCCGGCGCCGCGGGCGGGGTCCTTGGTGGTGCCCAGACCGCGGAACGGAGCGTTGGTGTTCTTGGGCCGGGGGACGGCGGCCCCGGCGTCGAGCGGGATGCCGACGGGAGCCCTGGCGCCGGTGATCCGGCTCAGTTCCGCCTCGCCCGAGCGCACCTTGGTGACGGTCGGCTCGATGCCGGCCCCGGCCATCATGCGGCTCGTCTCACGGAGCCGGCCCGCCGGCACGAGCGTGACCACGCTGCCGGACTCACCGGCACGGGCGGTGCGGCCGGCCCGGTGCACATAGTCCTTGGGGTCGGTGGGCGGGTCGACGTTGACGACGAGATCGAGGTCGTCGACGTGCAGGCCGCGGGCCGCCACGTCGGTCGCCACCAGAACCGTGAGCCGGCCGCTCTTGAACTGCTCCAGGGTCCGCGTGCGCTGCGGCTGGGACTTGCCGCTGTGCAGGGCCCCGGCGGGCACCCCGCAGGCCCGCAGATGGCGGGTGAGCTGGTCGACGGCGTGCTTGGTGTCGAGGAACAGCAGTACGCGGCGGTCGCGGGCGGCGATCTCCGTGGTGACGGCGTAGCGGTCGGGGCCGTGGACGACGAGAAGGTGGTGCTCCGTCGTCGAGACCGTGCCCGCGGACGGATCGACCGAGTGGACGACGGGGTCGTGGAGGTGGCGGCGGACCAACTGGTCGACGTCGCCGTCCAGAGTGGCCGAGAACAGCATCCGCTGACCGTCGGGGCGTACCTGGTCGAGCACGTCGACGACCTGCGGCAGGAATCCCAGATCGCACATCTGGTCGGCCTCGTCCAGCACGACGATCCCGACCCCTCCCAGGCGGCAGGCGTTGCGCTCGATCAGGTCGTGCAGGCGTCCGGGGGTGGCGACGAGCACCTCGGCTCCCTCGCGCAGCGCGGCGATCTGCCGGCCGATCGACAGGCCGCCGACGACCGTGGCCATCCGCAGCCGCAGCGCTTCGGCGTACGGCGCCAGCTCCTGGGCGACCTGCTGGGCCAGCTCCCGCGTGGGCACGAGGATCAGGGCGAGGGGCTGCTTCGGCCGGGCGCGCCGCCCGGCCGTACGGGTCAGCAGCGGCAGGCCGAAGGCGAGTGTCTTGCCCGATCCGGTGCGTCCGCGCCCGAGGACGTCGCGCCCCTTCAGGGCGTCGGGCAGTGTGGCGGCCTGGATCGGAAACGGTGCACGCACCCCGCGTCCGCTCAGGGTCCGCAGCACCTCCGCCGGCAGTGCGAGACCGGCGAAGGAGGGGGCCGGGGGCAGCGCCGGAGCCCCGGCCCCGGGCTGGGCGGGACCGCCGTGAGCGATGCCGGAGTCGTCGGGGTGCTTCATGAACAGCCTTCCGCAGGGAGACGTACCGAGGAAGGCCCGGCAGGATGGCTCAGCCCGCGCACGAGCGGACCCGGACCAGCAGAATCGCCCACCGCGACGACCACGCAAACGCATGACACTAACACAGGGCACGACTCACGCCGGGGACACCGGTCTTCCCGTCGGACGAGGCGGTTCCCCGGCTGCGGAGCGGCGTCAGAGAGTGAGCACGACCTTGCCCTGGTCCCAGTAGGTGCCGTGGTTCGTACGGACCGCGACTTTGCCGTCCTTGGTGAGGACGAACAGGTCGGCCTTGCCGTCGCCGCCGGCGTCACCGAACTCCAGGACACCCAGCCCGGTGCCGTCGACGAAGCGGTCCCAGCCGCCGGACCACTGCTTGCCCTGGTCCCAGTACGTGCCGTGGTTGGTCCGGACGGCGATGTTCCCGTCCGTGGTGTGCGCGATCAAGTCCGCCTTGCCGTCGCCGTCCACGTCCGCGAAGTAGAGGCGGCCCAGGTCCTTCCAGGTCACGAAGCGGTCCCAGCCGCCGGACCACTGCTTGCCCTGGTCCCAGTACGTGCCGTGGTTGGTCCGGACGGCGATGTTCCCGTCCGTGGTGTGCACGATCAAGTCCGCCTTGCGGTCGCCGTCGACGTCCGCGAAGTACAGCCGGCCCAGATCACTTCCGTCGAGGAAACGGTCCCAGCCGCCCGACCACTGCTTGCCCTGGTCCCAGTACGTGCCGTGGTTGGTCCGGACGGCGATGTTGCCGTCCGTGGTGTGCACGATCATGTCGGCCTTGCCGTCGCCGTCCACGTCCGCGAAGTAGAGGCGGCCCAGGTCCTTCCAGGTCACGAAGCGGTCCCAGCCGCCGGACATGACCTTGCCCGGGGCGAAGGTGTCACCCTGGTTGCGGTGGACGACGACGTCGCCGTTCGTACGGAGGACGACCAGGTCGGCCTTGCCGTCACCGTCGACGTCGGCCGAGTAGTCCCGGTCGCGGTTGCGGACGTCCTTCACCCAGTCCGCCAGGCCGTCGACCCGGGCATCCACCGCACCGGTCCGGGTCTCCGTCTCCCCGAGGCACCCGCCCTGCCAGGACGTGCTGTGGACGGCGGTCAGCTCGACCGCACCGCCGCTGCCGCGCAGGGCCGGGCCACCGGCGTCACCCTTGCAGACCGAGGCTCCGTCCTGACCGGTCAGCGCCACGGTGGTGCCGGCCGTGGAGTCCACCCGGAACTCACCGGTGTGCAACTGGTCCGGGACCCACTCGGTGCCGGTCCGCCCGAATCCGGCACCCAGCAGGGTCTCCCCCGTCTCGGGGGCGCCGGCGGCCAGCGCCACCGGCGTGACCGTGGTGACCGGCTCGGCGAGCCGGACCATGGCCACGTCCCGGTCGTCGCGCGGGACCACCTCGACGACGTCGAGGGTCTGTCTGCCCACGGTCGCCCTGGTCTTCAGTGCGGGCTTGCCCGGCTTGACCACGGCACCCGGGGTGGGCGCGAAACAACTCGTGGCGGTCAGCAGCCACTGCTGGTGCACCAGCGCGCCGGAGCAGGAGCGCAGGGAGTCGTCCTCGCCGATGACGAGCCGGGCGGTGAAGGCCTGGTCCCCCGCGGTCGCGGGCTTGCCCGAGAGTGCCTGCGCGGCCGGGGCCGCGCTCAGCACACCCGCGGCGACCGCCAGGACGACGCCGGCGGTCATGGCGCCGCGAGCCCGCCGGGTCCCGATTCCTGTGGTGCGCAAGGTACTTCCTCCTGGGGTTGTGTTGATCGTGCGGGTGGCGAGACGAGGTGGGCAGGCGGTCCGCCACGGTCGCGCGCCGGTCCGCCACGGTCGCGCGCCGGTCCGCCGCGAAGTGGGCAGGCCGGCGCGAGCGGTGAGGGCGCCGTCGCACCGGCCCTGCCACGCCGGCCTCGCCGACGGCTGGAAGCCGCACCTCACCGCGTTACGACGGCTGCTGTCTGGTACGGCCGCGCGGTGGCCGGGCAGGCCAGGACGGGCCGGAAACGAGGGATCGGCCGGTACCGGGCAGGCTCGGCGCCGGCGGGTGTCCTTCGGTCTCCGCCGGTGTCTGCTGGTGTCTGCAGGTGTCTGCTGGTGTCTGCAGGTGTCTGCCGTGTCTGCTGGTGTTCGGCGGCATCTCCCGGTGTTCGCCGCTGACCACGGCCGTCGGGAAGCGCCGAGGGGGCCACGTGCCCGGCTCGCCGGCCGATACCCGTCGAGATCGCCGGGGCCGGATCACTGTGCGGTCCGTACGCCGGGCCAAGGACGAGGCTCGCGGACGCGGCGCCCGGCGCCGGCGGCACCTCGCCGCGCGCCGCGGGGAGCGCGGCGAGGCGGTGACGTCCGGGCAGTCGCACGTGACCTGGGAAGACCCTGGCGCACGGGGCACCGAGGACGGGCTACTTCGAGGTCCTGATCTCCACGAGCATGTGGTCGCGGCCCTCCGGGTCCGCGGACTCGCCCACCGGCGTCCAGCTGTTCTTGCTGATCTCGTAGGACTTCTCCTCGCTGCCCACGGTCATGTCGACCGTGGTGGAGTAGTCGTTGCCCCTGATCGAGAAGACGGCGGGGATCTCCAGGGTCAGCCAGCCCTCGTTGCCGACCGTGTTGAAACAGATCTTGTCGGCCTTGTCGCGGGCCAGGAGCTCCAACTGCCCCGTTCCTGAGACGCAGTCGGCGAGCGTGATGTGGCCGTCGCCCCGCTTCAGGACGATGTTCCGCTCCGCCAGGATCTTGTCCGCCTGGGGGTAGTCGAAGTTCTCCACGGCATAGCCGGGGGCGTCCCCCGCGACCAGCGCGGCGGTGTCGGCGGCCTCCGCGGTGCCCGCACCCGAGCCCTGCGCGCCGCCGGCCACGGCGGTCCAGGCCAGCGCGCCACCGACGGCGGCGGCGAGTACCCGTACCGTGAGCCGCATTCTCCGCGACTTTCCGGCGTCGGTGCTGATTTCCTTCATCGCATCCCCAATTTCGTTGCCACCGCGCGGGCCTGAAAAACCACCGGTCCCGAAACCGGTCGCCCGAACCCGTCGCGGACAGGGGAAGCCGCACACACGGAATGAAATCCCCCCTCGCGCCCCCTCGGCGCGCTCCGCGACGCACTCTCCGAACCCCCGGTGATCGTCATCGGCTCTGGCATCCCAGCACGGCGACGCACCCACGTCCAGCGCCGTGAACTGCCCATACCCGGACATTGAAAGCAACCTCGCGGTGACCTGCGTCACGCCGGGAAAAAGCCGCAGGGGCTGACGTCATGATTTCGTCGAGAAAGGTGCCGGATCGTCACATCCTCATGATTCGGTGCACTGTTGGCGTATTGGCGGGCACAACTTCCCCGGCATTTCGAGGATGTTGATACTGTCCACGAATTGTGGCGGGGGCCGGTCCACGGATCCGCGGTCCGTCACGGCGCGAAATCCGACACGTCACCGCATCACTCGTAGAAGGGCAAGTCCCGCATGCAGACAGCTTTCTGGAGCAGACGCCGCGTCCTCGGCGCGCTCGCGGCCGCGACCGCTGTCGCCGCCACCCCCTCGGTCCTGCGGCCGGCCACCGCCGCGGCCGCCGAGACGGGAGGGGCCGACCCGGTGCCGCTGCCGGACACCGAGCGCGCCAAGGCCGTCCGCGCGTGGCTGACCGGCGGCAAGGGCGTCAAGGCCGCCGCCACCACGGCACTGTGCGGGACCGACACCGAGATCCGGACCTTCCTCGCCGAGACGCTGCCGCAGCAGACCGTGCAGGACAACCGGGTCGCGATCGTCCGCAGTCTGGACCGTGCGGGCAAGGGCCTGCGGCGTGAGGCCGTCGCCGCCCTGGACAACGGCGACGAGGCGATAGCCGGCTTCCTCTCGAAGGGCTTCGCCCCCGCCATCCTGGAGGATTTCCAGGTCGCCACCAGCATCGTCGCGTCCACCGGTGACAAGGGCGTGGTGCGCGCGGCCAACGCCGCCCTCGACACCGGCACCGAGCCGGCCCTCCTCGCCTTCCTCGCCGACAAGCAGTACGACGCGCGGCTGGAGGACACCCGGGTCCAGGTCAGCGTCATGCTGATGACGGGCGGTCCGGAGGTGCAGAAGTACGCGGACCGCGCGCTCAGCGGCACCGCGAAGGACGTCGAGTGGTTCATCGAGACCGGTCAGCACATCGCGCGCGCCCGCGACCAGGAGTCGGCGACCATCGAGGAGCTGGTGGCCGTCGTCGAGCGCGAGGGCAAGCGCGCCGAACGCGAGACGAACCTGGCCGTCGAGGCCGGGGCGCGCGCCGAGACCGCCGCCACCAAGGCCAAGGAGGCCGCCGAGAAGGCCGCCGCCGAGGCCGCCGCCGCCCAGAGCGACGTGCAGAAGTCAGGGGCCGCGGCCCGCAAGGCGGCGAGCGCGGCGAAGGGCGCGGCCGACGCCGCCCGCAACGCCGTCAACGCCTCCAACGCGGCCGTGCAGGCCTCCCGTCGCGCCTCCTGGGCCGCCGCGGGCGCCGCCCAGGCCGCCGCGAAGGCCGGCAACGCGGCCGCCCGCGCCTACAACGCCGCGATCGCCGCGTCCAAGGACGCCGGCAAGGCGCAGGACGCCAAGAACGCCGCGGTCGCCGCCCGCAACGCCGCTTCCAAGGCCCGCAGCGCCGCCGCCGCTGCCGCCAAGGCGGCCCTCGCCGGCGACGCGGCCTCGGACGCCGGCCTGGCCGCCGCCTCCGCCGCCCGCAACTCGGCCGCCGCCGCGACCGCCGCCGCCCAGGCCGCCGTCTCCGCCGGTGCCGCCCAGGCGGAGGCCGCCGAGGCCAAGCGCCAGGCCGCCATCGCCACCAGCGCCGCCAACCGCGCCACCAACGCCGCCTCCGCCGCCCAGGCCCTGGCGAGCGCCGCCGCCAAGGCGGCCCGTACCGCCCGCGACGCCGCCAACTCCGCCGCCGACCACGCCGACAAGGCCGCGGACGCCGCCGAGGAGGCCGTGAAGTACGCGGGTCAGGCCGTCGACTACGCCAACAAGTCGACCGCCCACGCCGCGGAGGCCGTGAAGGCCGCCAACACCGCCACCCAGGCCGTCAGCGACGCCCTGGAGGTCGAGAAGAACGCCCGCGCCGCCGAAGCGCAGACCCTGGAGCAGGACAAGCAGCAGGCCATCGAGGAGGCCCGGCAGCTCGCCGCCATCGAGCAGACCGAGCTCTCCGACGTCCGCGAGAAGCGGCTGATGGCGGAGCGCACCGACCAGGCGACCAAGGACCTCATCGCCAAGGCCGAACAGGCCCTGTACTCCGGCGACATGACGGCCGCCGCGACCCTGGGCCGGCAGGCCGCGGTCGCGCTGATGGACGCCCGCGGGGCCAACACCCGGCAGGCCGCCCAGCACGCCCTCGCCGGCTCCGACGACGACGTCTACGCCTGGATCGACCTCGACCGGGCCCTCGCCCAGACGCAGGACGACCGCGAGACCACCCTGCACGTGGCGACGGTCGGCGGACCGAAGGTCGCCGCGGCCGCCGCGGCCGCGCTGGAGAGCAGCGACTCCAAGGCCGTCGGCGACTTCCTCACCGGCGGCATGAAGCGCGCCTCGGACGAGGACCTGCGCGTCGCCATCAACAAGATCATCGACGATGACGCGGGCAAGGCCGTCAAGGAGGCCGCCAACAAGGCGCTCGACGAGAACACCACCGAGTCCCTCAACTACTTCTTCGACCACGACTACCCGCTGGCCGTCCAGGAGGACGACCGGGTGCGGGCCACCGAGCTGATCAACACCGCGGGCGCCTTCACCAAGGCCTACGCGGAGGTCGCGCTCGAAGGACCGGCGTGGATGCTGCGCAACTTCATCACCGTGATCCAGTACCGCACGGCGCAGCTCGACTTCGACACCGCCACCCACGTCGCCGCCATCCGCGGGGCCATCGCCGCCGCCGCGAAGATCGCGGAGAAGGCGCAGGAGGACGCGGCCCTCGCCTCGAAGGCCGCCGCCGACGCCCGCAAGGCCGCCGCCGAGGCCCAGGAGTGGGCGCAGAAGGCGCTCGACTCCGCCGCCAAGGCCGAGGACTACGCCCAGCAGGCGCGGGACAACGCCGACGCCGCCGACAAGTCGGCCGCCGACGCCCAGGCCTCCGCCGACACGGCCAAGAACGCCGCCGCCACCGCCCGCAGCGCCGCCCGCTCCGCCAACTACTCGGCCAACAAGGCCGTCGACTCGGCGCGCGCGGCACTCGCCTCCTCCGCCGCGGCCCAGCGCTCCGCCGCCGCGGCCCGCGCCGCCGAACTCGCCGCCTCCGCCGACGCGAAGGCCGCCGCCGCCGCGTACGCGCAGGCCAAGCAGATCGCCGCCGACAAGAAGCGGGCCGAGGACATCGCGAAGGCCAAGGCGGCCGCGGCCCAGGCGCAGAAGGATCGCGACGCCAAGCAGGACCCGGCCAACAGCGACAAGAACAACCAGGTCAACCCGAACGGCACCGCGGACGGTGACGCCGACGAGTGGTGGAACGACGCCCAGTTCTACGCGGACGCCGCCAACGTGATCAGCGTCGGCGCCGGGTTCCTGGCCGCCGGCTGCGCCCTCGCCGCCTTCGTCTTCCCGCCGGCCCTCGCCGCGGCCGGTTTCTTCGCCGGCGTCTCCGCGGGCGCGGGTGCCCTCGGCACCCTCTTCACGGGCATCGAGCACGGCTTCACCAGCAGCGCCTTCTGGGAGTCCGCCGCCGGCACCGGCCTGAGCCTGGTCTCCTTCGGCGCCTACAAGTGGGTCGGCGCCGCCGACAAGGCGCTCGGCGGCGGCCTCGTCAAGCCCGTCGTCAGCAAGATCACGGACACCGGTGAGGACCTGGTCTCCGGCATCACGAAGGGCCTCAGCGACCTGTGGGGCCTGGCGGCCTGATCCCGCCCGCCCTCGCTTGCGGGGCGCCGCCGTCGGGCGGCGCCCCCTTCTCCCCTCCTCTCACGGAAAGTCCCTGTCCCCATGCATGGAATACGTGGCGGGCGCGCGGCAAGGAGACGCGCCCGCTCGACGGTCCTGACCGTCCTCACCGCCCTGACCCTCCTCACGACGGCCGCGACGAGCCAGGCGGCCGAGCCGCACGCGACGGCGAAGGCCCCGTCCGCCGCCAAGTCCGCGGCGTCCGGCGCGAAGACCACCGGCACCAGCAGGTTCGCGGCAGGCTCCGGTGAGGACTGCACGCCCACCGCGCCGGGCTCCAAGGAGCGCCGCGCCGGTGCCGTCGAGTCCTGTGTGACGGTCGCCCCCGCCCCGGTGCGGGCGAAGACCCGCACCGGTGCCGCCGCACCCGCCGCCACCACCCTGGCCGCCGCCGGCAGCTGCGACCTGAGCCCCGGCAACTACAGCTACGAGCGCTTCTCGTACTGCGTGAGCGGCATCACCGTCACCTACATCCTCCGCGACAGCAACGCCCGGGAGATCGGGCGCGGCACCCTGGCGGTCTCCACCAGTGCCGGCCTCTCCCCGACCGCGACGACCTGGAACGAGCAGGTCACCGTCACCATGACCGGCGCCCAAGGCGACGTCGCCGCGCTGAACGCCAAGTTCCGCGCCTCCTGCGACGCCGGCTGCACGGCCACCAAGACCGCGCCCTGGTACGGCGGCGGCCTCACCCTCGGCCAGACCCTGACCGGCACCGTCACGTACTCCTCGCCCCAGACGGCGGGCTCCTCCGCCTCCTTCTACACGGCGTACGCGATGTACGTGACGTCCCCGGGCGCGACGGCGACCGACCCGAACGCGTCGTGGAAGAACGCGCGGCAGATCAGGTGCGACGACGCGGTCGGCGGCACGTCGGTGGCGGGCTGTGCCGTTCCCTCCGTCACGGCCGTCGTGCCGCTGAAGGCGACGAGCTCGGACGCGGGCGGCGCCGTGGCCGCCTACGGCTGGGCCCAGAAGAACCTCGACGGCGCCTGGGGGACGAAGGGCCGCCCGCTGACCCGGTCGACGAGCGGTGTGGCCGCCCGCACCGCCGCCACCTGCACGGGCTTCACGGCCCAGACCGATCTCGTCGACGCCGACAGTTGCGGCGACTTCCCGTTCGGTGAGGCGAAGGAGGGCGGCACCGCCGGCAGCCAGTGCGTCCAGGTGATCCCCAACCTCGGCAACGGCGAATGGGACACCTACATCCTGAACGACGGTCATGCCCTGGACCGTTCCGCACCCTGCGTGCAGGCCCACGTCACGCCCACCGAGAAGCAGTTCGCCGACACCCAGCTCGCCGGCGGCTTCGCGGACCAGCGGGTGATCGACGCCGACCAGTTCGAGCTGACGGTCTCGACGCCGGACACGGGACCGCAGGCCAGCTGCCTGAACGACCCGCCGCCGGCCGGCGCGCTTCCCAACGGCGACGGCTGGTTCAAGAACACCACCGAGCCTGTTCCGCTCGTCAACCAGACCGACCCGGCGGGCGGGCCCGGACAGCGGCCGGCCCAGGCGCAGGCGTGCCTGGGGCGGGGCACCGGCAAGGGGACCGGAACCAGCGACCCCATCACCGGCATGAAGGACGCGGAGGCGTTCAAGAAGGCGAACAACGTCACCTATCAGCTGGTCCGGTGCCATCTCATCGCGAACATCCTCGGCGGACAGGGCACGAGTGCGCTCACCCGCTACAACCTCGTCCCCTGCTGGCAGTCGGGGATGAACACGGGTACGCCCAGCATGCGGACGTTCGAGACCAAGGCGCAGGACCTGATCAAGGGCCCCATCGCCGCTTTCGGAGCGAACGACGCGCTCTTCTACCAGGTGACGCCCGTCTACAAGGACGCTAACAGCACCATCCCGACGGGTGTCACGATGAACGCGACGATCCAGCGGGCGGACGGGACGACCGAGGAACTGTTCCCCAACGTCTACGTCACCAACACCTACCAGAACACCGGATCGCTCAACCTGGGTAACTGACCCGCCCAGTCAGCGCCAACGGGAGCCTGCATGAGTTTCACCACCCCACCGCGGCCGTTCGACGTCACCGCGCTCTTCCCTCAACTGGCCCCGCTGGCGCGCACCGCGACCCGGCTGCACCCGCGGCCGGCGTCGCCGACCGTGCACGACAGCTCAGTCGGCGGGCCGCTGCTGTGGCCCGCCGACGAGCCCTGGCCGCACTGCGACGAGCCGCACGACCGGCACGCGGCGCCGGTGGTCCACTCCCCGGACGACGTCCGGCTCCTGCGCCGCGACCTCGCCGCGGCGACCGAGCGGCTGCGCCTCGACCCGGAGGCACCCGAGGTCACCCCCGAGGAGCGGGAGAACTGGGAGCGGATCAAGGGGGGCCGCCCGTGGTTCGACGGCCCGGTCCCTCTTCTTCCCGTCGCCCAGCTCCACGCCCGCGACGTCCCCTTCCCGCGCCCCGCCGACGCGGACCTCCTCCAGGTCCTGTGGTGCCCCTTCGACCACGCGGAACACCCCCACCCCCGGACCGCGCTCTTCTGGCGCTCCGCCGCCACCGTCACCGACGTCCTCGACGCGCCGCCCGAGCCGCCGGTCGTCCAGTCCGCGCACTACCTCCCGGAGCCGTGCCTGTTCTCACCGGAGCAGGTCACCGAATATCCCCACCCCAGGGAGCTGGACAAGGAGATCCGGGACCAGTTGGACGACTTCAGCCGCTGGGAGACGATCGATCCCGCGCGGTACGCCACGTACGCGTACGACCCCGGCGAGCTCTACCTCGGCAGCCTCTCCACCGCCCCCGGCTGGAAGACGGGAGGCTGGTCCCGCTGGGACCCCACCGACCCCGTCGACCGCGCCTGCCCCGAGTGCGGCACCGAGGAGGTCCCGCTCCTCACCATCGCCTCCTCGGAATGGGACGGCATCGGCAAGTCCTGGATCCCCGAGGAGGAACCGGCGAACCCGGCCCCGCCTCCGCTCGGCGCCCGGGACGGCAACTTCACCTTGATCGACATCGTCGGCGGCTACAACCTCCAGCTCCACGCCTGTCCCGCCGACCCGGCCCACCCCCACATCGAACTGGTCCAGTGACCGGCACGAGCCCGTAGCGGACCTGCCGAGCGGGAGCCGGGCGTCTGGGGCGGGCGGGGCGGCGGGAGGCGTCTGCCACTCGGAGCCAGGTTCCGCCCCGGCCCGCCCGCGCCGTACAGCGAAGGCGCACTGGTACGCCTCGCACCGCCGCGCGTCCCCCGCCGGGCCGCCGCCCAGGTCGAACACGGGGTCCGCCGATAGAATGTGACCGGGCCGGCCGCCGGCTCACGCGACGGGGAAAGGTGCCGTCATGACCGGACGCATCAGCTACCGGAGGATCTACGAGGACGCGTCGCCGCGGGACGGCAAGCGGGTGCTCGTCGACCGGCTGTGGCCCCGTGGCGTGAGCAAGCAGGACGCCCGGCTCGACGAGTGGCTGCGGGACGTCGCCCCCTCCACCGATCTGCGCCGCTGGTACCACCACGACCCCGACCGCTTCGCCGAGTTCCGCCGCCGTTACCTCTCGGAACTGGACGACCCCGACCACCACCCGGCCGTCGAACGCCTGCACGACCTGCTGGCCCATGACGACGTCACCCTGCTCACCGCGACCAAGGACGTGGACCGCAGTGAGGCCGCGGTGCTCGCCGGCCGGCTGAACGGTGCGGACCGCCACGGCTCGTGACTGTGAGCCGTGGGGCGGGTCCGGATCCGTCGTGCGGACGGGCCCGCGACGTCCCCCGCAGGCGCCCGCGCGCCGGAAGACCATGACCACGCGTCACCGTGCACACCGAGCCTGGAGGCATGCTTCGTGGCCGAGTCACAGTCCGTGATCGCCCCGCCCGCCCGCTCCGCGCTGTTCCTCGTCTGCACCCTCGCCTCCGGCGGCGAGACGGCCGTCCGCGACCTGCTCCCGGACGTGGCCGGACTGAAGCGGTCGGTGGGGTTCCGGGCGCCGGACGACGCGCTCACCTGCGTCGTCGGCATCGGCTCCACCGCCTGGGACCGCCTCTTCGACGGGCCGCGCCCGCGCGACCTGCACCCGTTCGTGCCGCTGACCGGCGGCCGCCACCACGCCCCCTCCACCCCGGGCGACCTGCTGTTCCACCTGCGGGCCCGGCGCATGGACCTCTGTTTCGAACTGGCCCAGCTGATCGGCGAACGCCTGCGCGGCGCCGCCACCGTGGTGGACGAGGTGCACGGCTTCAAGTCCTTCGACGAACGCGACCTGCTCGGCTTCGTCGACGGCAGCGAGAACCCGGAGGGCCGGCCGGCCGCCGACGCCGTCCTCGTCGGTGAGGAGGACCCCGGTTTCGCCGGTGGCAGCTACGTCATCGTCCAGAAGTACCTGCACGACCTCCCCGCCTGGAAGGCGCTGCCCACCGAGGAGCAGGAGAGGGTCATCGGCCGCTCGAAGGCGGACAACGTCGAGATGCCCGACGACGTCAAACCCGCCGACTCCCATGTCGCCCTCACCACGATCACCGGCGAGGACGGCACCGAACACAAGATCGTCCGGGACAACATGCCCTTCGGGCGGGTCGGGGCGGGCGAGTTCGGCACGTACTTCATCGGGTACGCGCGCACGCCCGCCGTGACCGAGCGGATGCTGCGGAACATGTTCCTCGGCGACCGGCCCGGCGTGCACGACCGGATCCTCGACTTCTCCACCGCGGTCACCGGCTGCCTCTTCCACGTGCCCACCGCCGACTTCCTCGACGATCCGCCGCTCGCGCCCGGGGCCGCCGCCTCGGTCCCGGAGGGCTCCCTGCGCATCGGCAGTCCCGAAGAAGGCTGATCACAGACCCACGCCTCCCGTGACGAGCAGCCTCCACCGCGCACTCACGCCTGTCACGGCCCAGGCGTGCGCCCGGACTCCCGCCCGGTGGCCGCTTGCCGGCCGAGCCGGGCCGGCCGGGGCGCGCCCGGCAGGGGACGCGGGCGTCGAGGCTGCCGGACTCGCGTGCCGTGCGCCGGGCAGGACGGTCGCGCGGGGCGGCCGCCCGGCCGCGTGCCACGGGGTCAGGCCGGCGTCCGGCACCTTCGTTTCCGGTGCCCCGCCGACGCCGACTGAGAGTGCGCGGGCACGGGTACCCGGTGGCCCGTCCTGTCGGCCTCGGGGCGAAGGGATTGTGGCCATGGCTGACGACACGAGCGGCTCCGTCCGTGAGGAGGCGCGGCCCGCGGACCCCCAGGCACGGGCCTACGCGGACCCGGCCCCGGTGGGCCTCGCCGGGTTCGCGCTCACCACGCTGCTGCTGTCCATCATCAACACCGGCCTCCTCAAGGAGGGCGGGGCGATCCTCCCGGTGCTCGCCGTCGCGGCGTTCTACGGCGGCATCGCGCAGTTCGTCGCGGGACTGTTCGAATTCCGGCGCGGCAACACCTTCGGCGCGACGGCGTTCATGTCCTACGGCGCCTTCTGGCTGACCTACTGGTGGCTCGTGCAGCACCTCGCCGTCGCCGGGGACGTGCACAACGCCCTCGGGCTCTACCTGCTCGGCTGGGGCATCTTCACCGCCTACATGGCGGTGGCCGCGCTGCGGGTGAGCCTCGCCGTGCTGGCGGTGCTGGTGCTGCTCACGCTCACCTACGTCTTCCTGGCCGTCGGGTCGTTCCAGGGCGGGGCGCCGCCGCAGGTGATGACCCAGATCGGCGGCTGGTTCGGCATCGTGACCGGGCTCACCGCCTGGTACGCCTCGGCGGCCGCCGTCATCAACGCCACGCACCGGCGGACGCTGCTGCCGACCGGCCCTCGCTGAGAATCGGCCCCCGGCCGGGCGCACGGCGGTGCCGGAACCTCGGCCGGGGCGCGCCGGAGGCGGTGCGCAAGGGGCATGGCCCGGGTAGGGGGCCCGGCCCCGGGGTGCAGGACGGCCTGTGCACCGGCCCGGACGCGGGGCCCGGCCAGGCCGCGGGAAGGCACGGCCCGGACCCGGGGCCGGCCAGGGCGTACGACGGAACTGATCCCTGATCCCGGTACGCGGGGGCCGAGCAGGGACCGAGCGGGGACCGAGCCGGAGTGCCCGCGGCGGCACCGCGCCGGTGCACCCCGCGGCCCCGCGGTGCACCGGTCCGGCCGGGCGCACCGCGCGCCTACGCCCCCGCCTCCGCGCCGTCGGTGACGGACCCCGCCGCCACCGGCCGGCCCGCGACCGGCGGTGCGCCGGCCGGCTGCTGCTCCCCCGCCGTAGAGCGGGTCCCCTCCCTGGACGGGTCCCCCTCCGTGGAGCGGTTCCCCTCGGTGGGGCGGTCCCCCTCCTGCGGCTCTCCCCCTGGACGCTCCCCCGCCCGCTGTTCGCCCTGGCGCTGCTGCTGGGCGAACTGCGTGCGGTACAGCTGCGCGTAGCGGCCGTCCGCCGCCAGGAGTTCGTCGTGCGTGCCGCGTTCGACGACCGTGCCCGCCTCCACGACGAGGATGAGGTCGGCCGCGCGCACCGTGGACAGCCGGTGGGCGATCACCACCGCGGTGCGGTCCGCCAGAGCCTCGGTCAGGGCCTCCTGGACCGCCGCCTCCGAGGTGTTGTCGAGGTGCGCGGTGGCCTCGTCGAGGATGACGACCCGCTGGCGGGCCAGCAGCAGCCGGGCGATCGTCATCCGCTGGCGCTCCCCGCCGGACAGCCGGTAGCCGCGTTCGCCGACGACGGTGTCCAGGCCGTCCGGCAGCGAGCGGACGAGGTCGTCGAGGCGGGAGCGGCGCAGGGCGTCCCACAGTTCTCCGTCGGTGGCGTCGGGGCGGGCCAGCAGCAGGTTGGCGCGCACGGAGTCGTGGAAGAGGTGGCCGTCCTGGGTGACCATGCCGAGGGTGGCGCGCAGGGTGGCGGCGCTCAGGTCGCGCACGTCGACGCCGCCGATGCGCACGGCGCCCTCGTCGACGTCGTACAGGCGCGGCAGCAGTTGGGCGATGGTCGACTTGCCAGCGCCGGAGGATCCCACGAGGGCGACGGTCTGTCCGGGTTCGGCGCGGAAGGAGACGCCGTGCAGGACCTCGGCGCCGCCCCGGGTGTCCAGGCTCGCGACCTCCTCCAGGGAGGCGAGGGAGACCTTGTCGGCGGACGGGTAGCCGAAGCGGACACCGTCGAACTCCACCGCGACCGGGCCCTCGGGCACCTCGCGGGCGTCCGGCTTCTCCTGGATGAGCGGCTGGAGATCGAGGATCTCGAAGACCCGTTCGAAACTGACGAGGGCGCTCATCACCTCCACGCGCGCCCCGGCGAGCGCGGTGAGCGGCGCGTACAGGCGGGTCAGCAGCAGGGCGAGGGAGACGACGGCGCCCGGCTCCAGGGTGCCGCGCAGGGCGAACCAGCCGCCGAGCCCGTAGACCAGGGCCAGGGCGAGGGAGGAGACGAGGGTCAGGGCGGTGATGAAGGCGGACTGGGCGGTCGCCGTGCGGATGCCGATGTCGCGGACCCGGCGGGCGCGGGCGGCGAACTCCGCCGATTCCTGCTCGGGGCGGCCGAAGAGCTTGACGAGGGTGGCGCCAGGGGCCGAGAACCGCTCGGTCATACGGGTGCCCATCGCCGCGTTGAGGGTGGCCGCCTCGCGCTGCATGCGGGCCATGCGGCTGCCCATCCGGCGGGCCGGGATCACGAACACCGGCAGCAGCACGAGGGCGAGCAGGGTGATCTGCCAGGACAGGGTGAGCATCACGGCGAGCGTGAGCAGCAGCGTGACCACGTTGCTCACCACTCCGGACAGGGTGTTGCTGAAGGCGCGCTGGGCGCCGATGACGTCGTTGTTGAGGCGGGAGACGAGCGCGCCGGTGCGGGTGCGGGTGAAGAAGGCGACGGGCATGCGCTGCACGTGGTCGAAGACCGCGGTGCGCAGGTCGAGGATGAGTCCTTCGCCGAGGGTCGCGGACAGGCGTCTGCCGAGGATGCCGAGCGCCGCCTCGGCCACCGCGATGGCCGCGATCAGCAGGGCGAGGCGGACGACGGTGGCCCGGTCGCCGTGCGAGACGATCGCGTCGACGACTCGTCCGGCGAGGACCGGGGTGGCCACGGCGAGCAGGGCGGTCACCACTCCGAGGGCGACGAAGCGGGCGATGCGGCGGCGGTGGGGGCGGGCGAAGGCACCGATGCGGCGCAGCGTCTCGCGGGCGAAGGGGCGGCGCTCCTGCTGGGCGTTCATCACGCTGTGCAGCTGCGTCCAGGCGGTGGTCTCCATACTCATGGAGGAGAACCTAGGACCTCGAGCAACGTTGAGGTCAACACCGGGCCGCGGGGGGGGTGGGGCGCACGGGCGCGCCCGGGACGCCGACCGGATGGCTCCCGGGCTCCGGCGGCGTGCGCCCCGTGCGCCGGTCAGGTACGAACTACCCTTGCGCATGGGGCAGGATGAGCGGTCGCGCATCCGAAAATCGAGCAGGTGATCACGTGACGCAGCATCGCCCACGGCCGTGGACGGCCACCCATCGTGCAGACGCTCTGCGCGGAGGCGGCCGGTGAACCGCGCCGTGACTCTGGACGATCTGGTCCTCGCCGGGATCTCGGTGGCGGCGGGGGTGGCGGTGGCCTTCCTGTCGCGCACGCTGCTGCTCTGGCTGGCCCGGCACGCCAAGCGGACCCGCTGGAGCGGTGACGACGTCATCGTGGACGCGCTGCGCACGGTGGTGCCGTGGGCGGCCATCGCGGGCGGCGCGGCCGGCGCGGCGGCGGTCCTGCCGCTGACCCGGGCCGCCCGGCACCATGTGCACCAGGCGCTGACCGTGTTCCTGATCCTGGTGGTGACGCTCTCCGCGGCGCGGGTGATCGCGGGGCTGGTGCGGACGGTCACGCAGTCCCGTTCGGGGGTGGCCGGGTCGGCCACGATCTTCGTCAACATCACCCGGATACTGGTGCTGGCGATCGGTTTCCTGGTGATGCTCCAGACGCTGGGCATCTCCATCGCCCCGCTGCTCACCGCCCTGGGCGTGGGCGGTCTCGCGGTCGCGCTGGCTCTGCAGGACACCCTCGCCAACCTGTTCGCCGGGGTCCACATACTCGCCTCCAAGACGGTGCAGCCGGGTGACTACATCCGGCTGAGCACCGGCGAGGAGGGCTATGTGGAGGACATCAACTGGCGTCAGACGACGGTGCGCCAGCTCTCCAACAACCTGGTCGTCATCCCCAACGGGCAGCTCGCCAAGACGAACATGACCAACTTCACCCGGCCCGAGCAGCGGCTGACGATCCTGGTGCAGGCGGGCGTGGGCTACGACAGCGACCTGGAGCACGTCGAACGGGTGACGCTGGAGGTGGTCGCCGAGGTGATGCACGAGATCACCGGGGCGCTCCCGGAGCACGAGCCCGCCCTGCGCTTCCACACCTTCGGGGACTCGCGGATCGGCTTCACCGTGATCCTCGGCGTAGGCGAGTTCAGCGACCAGTACCGGATCAAGCACGAGTTCATCAAACGGCTGCACCGGCGTTACCGCCGGGAGGGCATCAGCATCCCGGCCCCGACCCGGACGGTGGCGCTCCAGCAGAGCCCCGTGGTCATACCGCAGCCACGCGGCGCGGGGGACGGCGCGGTCTCGGCGTAGGAACCGGATCGGGACGGGTTCCCGCACACGGACCGGATCCGGACGGGTGCCCGCACCGGCCGGGTCCGGGGTGGGTGGGACACGTTCCGGTCGGGTGCCGTGCGGGCGGGATCCGGCCCGTCGGCCGTGGGGCGGCCGGATCCGGCGTGGACCCCTGTCGAGCCGAGGCCGATCACGAGATATCTTGATGTCGAGCAATGTTGCAGACGTGGAGCGGAGCACCCGGTGACTGACTCGACCATCATCTACACACACACTGACGAGGCCCCGGCCCTGGCGACGTATTCCTTCCTGCCGGTGGTCCGGGCGTACGCCTCGCAGGCGAGTGTGGCTGTGGAGACCCGTGACATCTCGCTGGCCGGGCGCATCATCGCGGTGTTCCCTGAGTACCTGAACGAGGACCAGCGGATCCCCGACGCGCTGTCCGAGCTGGGCGAGCTGGCCAAGACGCCCGAGGCCAACATCATCAAGCTGCCGAACATCTCGGCGTCGATCCCACAGCTCAAGGCCGCCGTCGCCGAGCTGCAGGGCCAGGGCTACGCGCTGCCGGACTACCCGGACGACCCGAAGACCGACGAGGAGCGCGAGATCCGCGCCCGCTACGACAAGGTCAAGGGATCCGCGGTCAACCCGGTCCTGCGCGAGGGCAACTCCGACCGCCGCGCCCCGGCCTCGGTGAAGAACTACGCAAAGACCCACCCGCACCGCATGGGTGCCTGGACCGGCGAGTCCAAGACGAACGTGGCGACCATGGGCGTCGACGACTTCCGCTCCACCGAGAAGTCCGTCGTCATCGCCGAGGACGGCGCGCTGCGCATCGAGCTGAAGGGCGACGACGGCTCCACCACGGTGCTGCGCGAGTCGGTGCCGGTACTCAAGGGCGAGGTCGTCGACGCTTCCGTGATGCGGGTGGCCGCGCTGCGCGAGTTCCTCACCGCGCAGGTGGCCCGGGCCAAGGCGGAGGGCGTGCTGTTCTCCGTGCACCTGAAGGCCACGATGATGAAGGTCTCCGACCCGATCATCTTCGGTCACGTGGTGCGCGCCTTCTTCCCGAAGACGTTCGCGAAGTACGGCGAGACGTTCGCCGCGGCCGGCCTGACCCCGAACGACGGTCTGGGCGGCATCTTCAAGGGCCTGGAGAGCCTGCCCGAGGGCGCCGAGATCAAGGCGTCCTTCGACGCCGAGCTGGCCGAGGGCCCGGAGCTGGCCATGGTCGACTCCGACAAGGGCATCACCAACCTGCACGTGCCCTCCGACGTGATCGTGGACGCCTCCATGCCGGCCATGATCCGCACCTCGGGCCACATGTGGGGCCCCGACGGCCAGGAGCACGACACCCTCGCCGTCCTGCCGGACTCCTCCTACGCGGGCGTCTACCAGGCCGTCCTCGACGACTGCCGCGCCAACGGGGCCTACGACCCGTCCACCATGGGTTCCGTCCCGAACGTCGGTCTGATGGCGCAGAAGGCCGAGGAGTACGGCAGCCACGACAAGACGTTCGAGATCCCGGTCACCGGCACGGTCCGCCTCGTGGACCAGGCCGGCGAGGTCGTGATCGAGCAGGCCGTCTCGGCCGGTGACATCTTCCGCGCCTGCCAGACCAAGGACGCCCCGATCAGGGACTGGGTGAAGCTGGCCGTCACCCGCGCCCGCGCCACCGGCGACCCGGCCGTCTTCTGGCTGGACGCGACCCGCGCGCACGACGCCAACCTGATCGCCAAGGTCGAGCAGTACCTGCCGGAGCACGACACCGAGGGCCTGGAGATCAAGATCCTCTCCCCGGTGGAGGCGACCAAGCTGTCGGTGGAGCGCATCCGCCGCGGCGAGAACACCATCTCCGTCACCGGCAACGTGCTGCGCGACTACCTGACCGACCTGTTCCCGATCCTGGAGCTGGGCACCAGCGCCAAGATGCTGTCGGTGGTCCCGCTGATGGCGGGCGGCGGCCTCTTCGAGACCGGCGCCGGCGGTTCCGCGCCCAAGCACGTGCAGCAGCTGGTCAAGGAGAACTACCTGCGCTGGGACTCCCTGGGCGAGTTCTTCGCGCTGGTGCCGTCCTTCGAGCAGTACGCCGAGGCCACCGGCAACACCCGGGCCAAGGTCCTCGCCGACACCCTCGACCGCGCCACGGCGACCTTCCTCAACGAGGACAAGTCCCCGACCCGTCGCGTCGGCGGCATCGACAACCGCGGCAGCCACTTCTACCTGTCCCTGTACTGGGCGCAGGAGCTGGCCCGGCAGACCGACGACGCCGCCCTCGCCAAGGCGTTCGCGCCGCTGGCCGAGGCCCTCGCGGCGAACGAGCAGAAGATCGTCGACGAGCTGATCGCCGCCCAGGGCAAGCCGGTGGACATCGGCGGCTACTACCAGCCCGACCCGGCCAAGGCCGCCGAGGTGATGCGTCCGTCGGCCACCTGGAACGAGACGCTGGCGACCCTCGGCTGACCCGGCTGACACCTTGGACCTGACGGTCCGCCCGCTCCGCCCCGGCCCGCACCACGCGGTCCGGGGCGGAGCCGTCTGCGGCACCCGTACGAAGCGCACCGGGACGGCCGACGCGGTCCGGTCCGCCGGGAGCGGCACGTCCGTCACCGCCCCGCGCTGACGGACGTGCCGCGCGCCGGGACCACGGGCACGGGAGCGGACACCGGCAGCACCGGCAGCACCGGCACGCGAGCGGACACCGGGAGCGATACGGCCGCCGGGAGCGAGGCGGTCGCCGAACCGGCCGCGGCGCCGTCGGCTCAGGCGGCGCGCGCCGTCACCGGCCCCGGCGCCCGGCGCCACCGGTGTCCCTCGCACGGCCGCACGGCTGGAGCACTCCCACGCGACAAGCGCTCCCGTCGCGGTGAGGGTGGATGCATGACGCAGGAGATCACGACGCCCTCACCCGACCGGGTGGCTCCGCGGCCCGCCGCCCGGGTCGTGCCGATCACCGCGGAACCGCCGGCCCCCTCGCCGCCCCCGGTGCGGGAGTGGCCCGCACTGGACCTGGACGGCCCGGAGTTCGACCCGATACTCAGCGCGCTGATGCGCGAGGGACCGATCACCCGAATACGGCTGCCCCACGGCGAGGGCTGGGCGTGGCTGGCCACCCGCTACGACGACGTGAAGCTGATCACGAACGACCCGCGGTTCAGCCGTGCCGAGGTCACCGGCCGCCAGGTGACACGGCTGGCCCCGCACTTCAAGCCGCGGCCCGGTTCGCTCGCCTGGGCCGACCAGCCCGACCACAACCGCCTGCGCAGGGCGGTCGCCGGCGCCTTCACCGTCGGCGCGATGAAGCGGCTGCGGCCCCGCGCGCAGGAACTCCTGGACGCGCTCCTGGAGCCGGTGCTGCGCGCCGGACCGCCCGCGGACCTGGTGGAGCGGGTCCTGGAACCCTTCCCGATCGCGGTGGTCGCGGAGGTGATGGGGGTGCCGCCCGCCGAACGGGAGCAGGTGCACACCTGGACCCGGCAGATCATCTCCATGTGCGGGGGCGCCGAGGCCGCCGACCGCGCCAAGGAGGGCATGTACGGGTGGATCGCGCGGACGATCCGGGCGCGCCGGGACAGCGGCGGCCAGGACGTGCTGTCGCTGCTGGGCGCGGCCGTGGGCCGGGGCGACATCAGCGAGGACGAGGCGGTGGGCCTGGCCGGGCCGCTGCAGATCGGCGGCGAGGCCGTCACCCACAACTGCGGGCAGATGCTGTACCTGCTGCTGACCCGGCCGGAGCTGATGGCGCGGATGCGGCAGCGGCCCGCCGAGCGCGGCCCGGTCCTGGACGAGCTGCTGCGCCACATCCCGCACCGCAGCACCGTGGGCCTGGCCCGGATCGCCCTGGAGGACGTCGAGCTGCACGGCGTGCGCATCGCCGCGGGCGATCCCGTCTACGTCTCCTACCTGGCCGCCAACCGTGACCCGGCGGTCTTCCCCGGCCCGGACACCATCGACCCCGACCGGGACTCCAACCCGCACCTGGCCTTCGGCAACGGCCCGCACTACTGCACCGGCGCGGTCCTCGCCCGGCTGCAGACCGAGCTGCTCGTGGACACCCTGCTCGACCGGCTGCCGGGGCTGCGGCTCGCGGTGCCGCCCGGCCAGGTCGCCTGGCGCCGCAGGACGATGATCCGCGGCCCGCAGAACCTGCCGGTCACCTGGTGAGGACCGCCCCGGGCGCCCCCGCGCGGCTCACGCCCGCAGCCACTCGGTGACCACCACGTCCGAACCCGTGCGCAGCCGCAGGGCGAACGGGCCGGCGGGGGGTGCCTGGGAGGCGAAGCGGCCCAGGTCGTCGGCGGTGAGCCGGGCGCCGGGCCGGGGGCCGTGCAGCACCTCGATCCGGGCGGGCTGCGGCGGCATCACCTGCCCCAGCAGGCCGTCCCCGCTGACCTCCACGTCGACGGTCAGGTCACCCGCCTGGAAGGTCAGCATCCGCGGCACTTCCCCGGAGCCCCTGACCGGAAGGGCGTCGAGCAGCGAGTCGAAGGTCAGCTCGGCGATCCGGGCGTCGAGGTCGTGCAGCGCGTAGGCCTCCAGGGCGAGTTGGCGCAGCTCGTGCGGGACCGGGTCGAGGACGGCGGCGGCCTGCCGCAGTTCCTCCTCCAGCAGGCCCTGTGCCGCCTCCGTGACGTCACCGCCCTCGCGGTCGTGGTCGTGGTTGCCGGTGCGGTCGTTCACGAGGTCCCCCGTGCGTCGTCGAGTCGTGCGCGCAGGCGTCGCAGGCAGCGCTGGCGCAGAGGTCCGATGCTGCCCACGGCGACGCCGAGCGCGGCCGAGACCTCCTGGTAGCTGGGCGGCGGCGAGGCCATCAGGACCCGCAGCAACTGGCGGCAGCGGTCGCCGAGTCTCTCGAACTCCTGCCACAGCCGCCGGATCCGCTCGCTCTGCGCCGCGGCCTCCTCGGCGTCGAGCAGCGACTGCTCGGGCGCCCCGACCTCGCTGACCCCGTCGAGCAGGTGCGGGTCGTCGGTCACCGTCAGCCGGCTCAGGCTCCGCAGCGTTCGGAGACATTCGTTGCGGGCGGTGCTCGCCAGCCACGAGCCCGCCTTGTCGGGTTCCCTGATCCGGCCGAGGTGCTGGGCGAAGCGGAACCAGACGGTCTGGTACACCTCGTGCCCGTCGGCGTCGGACAGCCGGTGGGCGCGCACCACCGACCACACCAGCGGGCTCAGCCCCTCCACCAGTGCTTTCCAGGCCGCCGCGTCACCGTCGACCGCGGACTGGACGAGCACGCCGACATCTGCACGGTCCACCGATCCACCCCTCGTGTACGGCCTGTCATCGTACGCCGTGGAGGGGAGCGTTCCGGTTCTCATGCCTGCGGAGCCGGCCGCCGGACGGGGACCGGCCGCCAGGTGGGCGGGCGCAGCGCCGGCACGTGCGCCCCGCGCACCTCCGCGTACTCCCGGTTGGCTGCGAGGAGCAGGCGGCGGGCGGCTCTCGGGTCGCGTTCCTCGTGGGCCGTCATGTGGGCGGCGACCATGGCGGCGGCCACGGGGGCGGCGAAGGATGTCCCGCTCCAGTGCGCGTACCCGTCGAACATCACCTGGTCCGGCTTGGCCGGGTTCCTGTCGCCGTCCTCGCTCAACAGGCCCGCGTGCCGGGGCCACTGGCAGGTGCAGGCGTACCGGAAGCCGAACCGGCAGGCGTCGTAGGTGGAGTGCCGGTACACGTACGGCACGGGCGTCTCGAAGCCGGTGAGGGCGCTGGTGAGGCGCTCACCGGGGGCGTACGCCTTCACCCAGTGGCCGTGGTTGCTGAAGCAGGCGCCGTGTTCGCCGTCGCCGCGCAGCGCACCGACCGACAGCACCGAGTCCTCGTAGCCGGGCCGGTCGGCGTAGGCCGCGGGCCAGAACGGCGTGGCACTGGAGTTGTTGCCGGCGGCGGCGACCAGGAGGGTGCCCCGCGCGCGCAGTTCCCGCATGAAGGCGTCCACGCCGAGCAGGCCGTCGGTGCGGCCGTTGGAGGTGCCGGCGGAGAGGCTGATGATGTCGGGCCAGCCGCCGGCGTCGACGGCCTCGAACAGCCGGTGCCCGAAGTCGGACTCCAGGACGGCGCCGGCGTCGTTGAGGCTGCCCCGGACGGTGATGTCGGTGTTGGGGGCGACCGCGGCGACCAGTCCGGCGATGAACGTGCCGTGCCCGACGTACTGCTCCAGGACGCCGTCGTCGCCGGTCTCCCGGAGCTGGCGGTCGCCGCGGACGCGGGCCAGCAGCGGGACGGCGCCGTGGTCGTGCATGAGTCCGGTGTCGACGACGAGGACGTCCACGGCGGTGTCCGGATCGTACGGGGTCCCGTCGGGCGCGGGGTTGGTGCCCGCGGCGCGCGGTGCGGGCACCGGCTCGTCGCCGGGGCAGGCGTTGACCGCGATGGACACCACGTGGTTGCGGCTGACCAGCCGCCGTCCGGCGCGTCCCTCGTGCTCGCGCAGGGCGCGCAGCGCGTGCGCGACGGCGAGGTCGCCGCCGCGGCCGCCCTCCCCGGGGTCGCCCACCTGGATCCGGGTGACGCCGGTGCGGTTGGTCCCAGGGCCCGTCCGGCGCACCCGGTCGGCGGCCAGGTCCGGCGCCGCGGCGAAGTGGGTGCGCACCGTGTCCTCGACCAGGTGGGCCTCCTCGCCGTCGCGCGCGAGGACCACGCCCTTCTCGTAGAGGAACTCGGCGGAGTCGTCCGGTCCCATCGCCAGCGGGACGTGGGGCATCGAACGCTGGATCTGCGCGAACTGCTCGTGGAAACGCTGTGGTGCCATGGCGCGCGTGTCCTCCCGTCGGGACGGTGGTCGTCAGTCAGAGCCGCGGGGGCCCCGGTTGATACAGCGGGCGGGGTGCCGGAGCCCTGGGACGCGGTTCCGGGGCCGCTCGCGGACCACTACCATCCGGTAGGTGACAGCGGGAAGCGAATCGGTGCTCGACCTGCTGCCGATGGTGTTCGCCGACCCCGGCGAGGCGCTGGCGCGGGCCCGTGCGCTGCTCGGCTCCCGTCCCTCGCCGCTGCACGCGTCGGTGGCGCACCAGGTGATCGGTATCTGGCAGCGGGACTTCGGCGATCTGCGGCTGGCCCTGCGGCACCTGCGGCGGGCGCGGGACCTGGCGGCGCGGGCGGAGTCGGCCGAACGGGAGGCCGACGTGCTGGCCACGCTCGGGGTGGCGCTGGTGCACGCGGGGCGCACCCGGCAGGGGCTCGCGGCGTTCGAGCGGGGGGTGGCGCGCGGGACCGGGCACACCCGGGCCCGGGTCAGGTACCGGCGGGCGTACGTGTGGTGGGTGCTGGGGCGGCACCGGGAGGCGCTGGAGGACGTGCGCCGCGCGGTGGGGGTGCTGCGCCAGGCCGACGACGTGATCTGGACGGCGCGGGCGCTGACGCTGCGGGCCACCGTGCATCTGGCGCTGGGCGCGGTGGAGCGGGCGGACGCCGACTTCACCGCGGCCGAGGCGCTGTGGGACACCACCGGCCAGGAACACGACAAGGCGGACGCCGTGGAGAGCCGCGGTCTGGCGGCGTTCCGGCGCGGTGACGTGCCGGCGGCGCTGCGGCTGCTCGACGAGGCCGAGGAGCGGTACGCCAAGCTGGGCACGCCGACGTTCATGCTGAACATCCGGCGCTGCGAGGTGCTGATGGCGGCCGGCCTGGCGCCGGAGGCGCTGGCCGAGGCGGACGCGGCGATCACCGAACTCGACCGGCTGGGCGGGCAGTCGACCCGTAAGGCGGAGCTGCTGCTGGCGGCGGCGCGCGCGGCGCGGCTGGCCGACGACCCGCACACGGCGATCGCCCGGGCGGCGGAGGCGGTCCGGTTGTTCGGCGGGCAGCGGCGCGCCTGGTGGGCGGCGCACGCACGGCTCGTGCTGCTGGAGGCGCGGGCCGCCACCGGAGGCCGGTCCGGGCGGCTGGTCGCCAACGCGGCGGCGGTGGCGCGGCAGTTGGCGGCGTTCGGTTCGCCGGCCGCGCCCGAGGCGGCGCTGCTGGCGGGCCGGATCGCGCTCGCCCTGGGCCGCCCCGCGGAGGCCGAGCGGCATCTGGCGGTCGCCGCCCGCAGCCGGCGCGGCGGGCCGCCGCTGGCCCGGATGACGGGCTGGGCCGCGCAGGCGCTGCGGGCGCGGGCGGCCGGTTCGGGCCGGGGTGTGCTGGAGGCGTGCCGGCGCGGTCTCGACGTGCTCGACGACCACCGGATGACGCTGGGCGCCTCCGAGCTGCGGGCCCGGGCGACCGCGCAGGGGGCCGAACTGGCCGCGCTGGCCCAGCAGGCGGCGCTCGCCTCCGGCAGCCCGCGGCGGCTGCTGGTGTGGAGCGAACGCTGGCGGGCCACCGTGCTGTCCGCGCCGCCCACCCGGCCGCCCGCCGATCCGGCGCTGCTCAGCGGTCTGACCGCGTTCCGTGAGATCGCGGCCCGTGCGCAGGAGGCCCGGCAGGACGGTCACCCGGTGCCCGCCCTGGAGCGCGAGCAGCGGCGTCTGGAGCGCGAGATCCGTTCCCGCACCCTGCACCTGCGCGGCGAGGCGCCCGGCGGCGGTGACCGCTTCGCGCCCGCCCGGCTGCTGGAGCGGCTCGGGGACGGGTACCTGGTCGAACTGGCCGTGCTGGACGGGCGGGTGCACGTGCTGCTGTGCGGGCAGGGGCGGGTACGGCGGTTCGAGGCGGGGCGGCTCGCGGAGGCGGTGACGGAGGCGGAGCACGTGCAGGCGGGCCTGCGGCGGCTGGCGCACCCCGGCGCGGCGGCCCGGCTGCCGCTGGTGGAGGCGGCGGGCCGCCGCCTGGAGGAGCTGCTGCTCGGCCCGGCCGCCCGGCACCTGGGGTCCGGTCCGGTCGTGGTGGTGCCGCCGGGTTCGCTGCACCGGGTGCCGTGGGCGCTGCTGCCGTCGCTGCGCGAGCGGGTGCTGAGCGTGTCCCCGTCGGCGGGCAGCTGGCTGCGGGCCCGCGAGACCGCGCCGCCGCCGGTCGGCCGCCCGGTCCTGGTGCGCGGCCCGGGGCTCGCGACCGGCGGCGCGGAGGTCCCCGAGCTGGCCGGCCGGTACGGGACGGCGACCGTGCTGGAGGGGGGCGCGGCGCACGTGTCGCGGGTGCTGCGGGAGCTGGACGGTGCCGCGCTCGCGCACATCGCCGCGCACGGCACCTTCCGCGCGGACAGCCCGCTGTTCTCGTCACTGACGATGGCGGACGGTCCGCTCATCGTGCACGACTTCGAGCGCCTGGACCGCAGCCCTTACCGGATCATCCTGTCCTGCTGCGACACGGCCCGCTTCGCCTCGGTCGGCGCGGACGAGCTGCTCGGTCTGGTCACCGCGCTGCTGCCGCTGGGCACGGCCGGGGTGGTGGCGTGCAGCGCGCCCGTCAACGACGAGGCGGTGGTGCCGCTGATGCTCGCGCTGCACAAGGGCATCGGTGCCGGACTCTCCCTGGCCGAGGCGCTGCGCGACGCCCGGGCCGCGGTGTCCGGCGATGCGACGCACCAGGCGACCGGGTGGGCGTTCTCCGCGTTCGGCGCCGCCTGAGCGGGACCGTCCGGCGGGACGGGCGGAGCGCCGGCCGGGGACGGCGGTGAACGACCGCCGGCGCGGCCGAGCGCGGTGAGGTGACCGGGTGTCAGGGGGCCGCGCAGGAGGGGAGCGGCCGCTCGCGCCGCTCCCCCGGCCTCCTAGCGGCGGGCCGGGGGCCGGTCCGGGCGGTGCGCGGTCAGGGGGCGGCGCGGGAGGGCCGGAAGCCCGTCAGCCCCGGCGGCGGGCGCGGCCCGGCACGGTGAACAGCGCACTGCTGACCCGGAGCAGGCCGAGGGCGCGGCCGGCGACCGGACGCGGCGCGGCCGCCGGTATCCGGCCCGGGGCACGGGCTGCGGCCGCCCGGGGAGCCGCGCCCCTCTCCCTCACCTGTCCCCCGATCGCCGGCGGGCGGCCGCCGGAGTAGCGGCCTCGCGCCGCCGCTGCCCGGCGCGGAGCCCTACCGCGTCCCGGGCACGGCGGCGGCCGTACGGCCCGGGCGGGTGCGAGGCACCCGTGCGTGGCCGTTGTGAGCCGGAAGGTGAGCGGCCGCTCCGAGCCGGGACTCACGTCGGTCGTCCGTCCGGAGGCCGACGCCGGTCCCTCGGCCGGCCGGGGCAGGCGCACCGGTGGGACGGTCGGGCGGGCGGGCCGGCCGACGCCGCGGTCTCAGGGCCGGCCGGCCCGCCGGGCGCGGTCCGCGTGGGCGGCCCAGTCGAGGACCGGGACGGCCGCGCCGGCCGCCTCCCGGCCCCGGCAGCGGGCGTGGTGGCGGCGGGCGGTCCCGGCCAGGTCGAGGTGGGTGCCGAAGGCCGGGTGCGCGGTGAGGCGCCGGGCGTGGTCCCACAGGCCGGGGTGGTCCGCGACGCGGTGCACGGCACGGGCGTCGAGGTGGTGGCGGTGCACGGTGTCGAGCTGGACGAGGGTGACCCACAGCGTCACGTCGGCGGCGGTGAGCCGGGGGCCCGCGACGTGGTCGTGGTCCCTCAGCCGCTGCTCCAGTTCGTCCAGGGCGCGGAAGAGGACGTCGAGCGCCCCCGCGCGTTCCGCGGGATCGCCGTCCGCCCGCCCGGCGCGCTGGGCGGCCTCCTCGACACCCCGCGCGCACAGCCGCTCGACGGCCTCGACGTCGGTCCACGGGCCGGCGTCGGTGCCGCAGGGGTACAGGGCGGGCCTGCCGTCGCCGAAGTGACGGTCCAGGTCGCGCGTGATGTCGGGGGCGTGGGTGCTGACGATCCGGCCGGACCAGCCGTCGCTGAGGACCGGCGCGAGGGCCGGCCCCGGGTGGCGGTGGGCGCTCGCGTCGTAGAGCGGGCGCAGGGCCGAGTGCCCGCCGTCCGGGCCGTCCGGCACGGCCGGCAGGAACGTCACCGGACAGCTGTCCCCGATGCCGAGCAGGCTGTGCGTGACGGCGATGGCCAGTCCCTGCGGGCAGGCCGTGGACAGGTGGAGGCGGTAGCGGCCGGGCACGGCGTAGTGGCCGCTGCGCGCGTCCCGGCCGATGCGCCCCCGGAAGGCCGGTGCGGGGCGGGTGGCGGGACGGGCGGCCTGCGGTGTGACGGACATGGGTCTCCCCGGGTACGGGCACGCGCGGGCGCACGCGCCGCGGAAGCGGTGTCGAAGCGTGGGACCGGGCCCTGGCCCTGCGGGCCTGGGACGCCCGGCTCAGCGGAGAGCGCCGGGGGCGCTGAGCGGGGTGGGGGCGGCGAGCACGCCCCGGGCGGCGGCGCGTGCGCCGAGGGCGCTGCAGACGCGCAGGAGGTCGATGTGGCGGCGCGAGGTGAGCAGGGGCGCGGCGAGCGGCGGCCCGCCGAGCGGGGAACGCGGGCGGCCGCCCGGGGGCGCGCCGGACGGGGAAGGCACGCCGCGCGGGGGCAGGCCACGCGGGGGCGCGCCGGGCGCGGGCGACGGCCGGGACGTACGGCTCACGCGGCCGGTCACCGGCTCGAGGCGCCTCATGATTCCCTACCCGTTCACTAGGATTCCTCTCTGGAGTGTCGGGCCGCCCGGAGCCGCAGTCAAGGGGGCGTCCACGGGGTGGCGGGTGCGCGCGGTCGCCGGCTCTCTCCAGGGGCACGGCAGCGAAGGGCCTTGCTCCGAGCGGCTGTTGCGGACCCGGACCGCTGCGCAGGGGCGGCGCGGGAGTGCGTCGCCCGCTCGGCTACTGTCGGCGCCGCCCCCGTTCACCGCGCGATCCGGCCTGCCGAGCCGCGGCCGGTTCGTCCCACAGAAGACGCGAGACGCCCACGCATGCACACGCCATCATCGACACCGGAAGCGGCACGGGCCGGCGGGACGTCCGACCCCGTCCGGATCGGCGCCCTCGCGCCGCTCACCCGGCCCGGCTGGACCGAGGCGGGCCGGCACCTGCTCGCCGGCCTCGAACTGGCCGTGCGGGACGTCAACGAAGCGGGCGGGATCGCCGGAAGGCCGCTCGAACTGCTGGTCCGGGACACCGCCGCCGATCCCGGCAGGGCCGCGGAAGCCGTGGACGAGCTGGCCCGCCTGGGCGTGGCCGCCCTGGCGGGCGAGTACCACAGTGTCGTCGCCCGTGCCGCCGCCGCCAGGGCCGACGCCCTGCGCGTGCCGTTCCTGTGCTCGTCGGCCGTCTTCGACGCGCTCACCGAACAGCCCACGGACTGGGTCGCGCGGCTGCCGCCGGTGCAGTCCCACGGCTGGCGGATCTACGCGGACTTCCTCCTCGGCGCGGGCCACCGCCGTATCGCCGTGGCGGCCGAGCCGAGCGTCTACTGGGCGGCCGGCACCCGCATCCTGCGGGACCGTCTCACCCCGCGCGGCGGCTCGGTCGTCGAACTCGACGTGCGCGCGCTCACCCCGGCGGGGCTGTGCGGCGAACTCGCCGGCACCGGCGCGACGGCCCTGCTGCTCCTGGCCGGCCACCCGGAACCGGCGGTGCCGGTCGTCCGCGCCGTACGCCGTGACCCGCGCCTGGCCGGTGTCCTGATCGGGGCTCCGGCCGGGCAGCCGGAGTTCACCGGATGGGCGGCCTCGCTGGGTGAGGACGGCGCCGCCGTCCCGTTCCTGCGCTACCTGCCCGAGCAGGTCGGCCCCCTCGGCGCACGCGTCGGGACGGCTCTGCGCGAGCGGTCGGCCGGCCCCCCGTCGTTCGTCGCCTTCGAGGGCTACGACACGATCGCCGTCCTCGCCGACGTGCTGCGCTCCCACGGCGCGGACGACCGGGCGCGCACCGCCGCGGCCTGGCCGCACGTCGCGGTCGAGGGCACCCGCGGGCCGATCCGGTTCTCCCGCGCGCCGGGCGCCGGTGTGTGGCAGTGGGAGGGGGCGCCGGTCCAGGTCGTCGACCGGGACCCGGCGGAACCGGACCGCTTCCGGATCCTGCACACCGGCTGAGCCGTCGCCGGCGCGGAGCAGGCGCCGGCAACGGTCGCGGGGCGGTCCCGGTTTCCTCCGGAACCGCCCCCCGGGCGCGGCCGCGGGCCTCGTCGTGAGCCGGGGTCACGCGGGCGGGCCGTGCGGCACGGTGGCGCCGCCCGCCCCGCTCCCCGCCCTCGGACGCCGCTACCGCAGGACGGTGATCCGGTCGGCCGCCGGGGGCGCGATCGGGCCGGCCGCCGACGAGTTGGCCGTCAGGTAGTCGTTGAACGCCTTGAGGTCGTCCGCGCCGACCAGCGGGTTCCTGCCCTTGCCGAGTTCGGTGAAGCCGTCGCCGCCGCCCGCGAGGAAGGAGTTCATGGCCACCCGGTACGTGGCGGCCGGGTCGATCGGCGTCCCGTTCAGCCGGACGGAGCCGGCGTCGACGCGGGCCGCGCCCGACCGGGTGAGGTCCAGGGTGTAGGTGAGTCCCCGCGAGACCTGAAGGATCTTCGGTGAGGCCTCGTTCGGGCCGCTGACCTGCTGCTGCAGCGCGGTGACCAGCTGCGCGCCGGTGAGGTCGACCAGGTTCACCGTGTTGCTGAAGGGCTGGACCGTGAACGCCTCGCCGTACGTCACGACGCCGTCGCCCTCGCTCCCGCTCGCCTTGTGGACGAGGTCGGAGCGGATGCCGCCGGGGTTCATCAGCGCCAACGCGGCCTTGGGGTCGAGCGACTTGGCGTGCGCGAGCTGGGCGTCCGCGATCAGGTCGCCGAGCGGGGATTCGGGAGTGGTCGCCCCGCGTCCGTCGATGTCGCCGGAGATGTAGCCGACGGGCCGGTCGGCCACCGGCGCGGCCAGCGCGTTCCAGCGTGAGATGAGTGCCGTCATGTCGGCGGCCTTCGGCTGGGTGCGGCTCACCACGTGGTTCGCGGACTTCACGCTGGTACGGACGATGTCCCGCGTACGGCGGTCATAGGTCAGCGTGGTGTCGGTGTACAGCTTGCCGTACGAGGACGCCGAGGTGACCATGCGCGGCCGGCCCGAAGGGTCGGGGATCGTGCACACGTACGCCTGGTGCGTGTGACCGGTGACCAGAGCGTCGACCTTGGGCGTGATGTTCTTGGCGATGTCGACGATCGGCCCGGAGATGCCGTCGCCGGCGCCCGGGGAGTCGCAGTCGTAGTCGTACGAGGCGGACGCGGGCCGGCCGCCCTCGTGGACGAGCGCGACGATCGACTTCACGCCCTGCCTGTCGAGGACGTCGGCGTACTTGTTGACGGTCTCGACCTCGTCGTGGAACTTCAGGCCCTTGACGCCCTCGGCGGTGACGATGTCCGGGGTGCCCTCCAGCGTCACGCCGATGAAGCCGATCTTGACGCCGTCGTGCTTCCACACCCAGTAGGGCTTGAGGATCGGCTTGCCGGTCTTCTCGTCCGTCACGTTGGCGGCGAGATACGGGTAGTCGGCGCCCTCGAAGGTCCGGCCGGGCTCGTAGCAGCCGTCCTTGGGGTGGCAGCCGCCGTTCTGCATGCGGGCGAGTTCGGTCGCGCCCTCGTCGAACTCGTGGTTGCCGACGCTCGTCACGTCCAGGCCGAGCTTGTTCATCGCCTCGACGGTCGGCTCGTCGTGGAACAGGCCCGACAGGAGCGGGCTCGCACCGATCAGGTCACCGGCCGCGGCCGTGACGCTGTACGGGTGACCCTTGCGCGCCGTGCGCAGCGAGGACGCCAGGTACTCGACGCCGCCCGCGTCGGTCTTCTTCGTCGTGCCGTCCGGCTCGGTCTCGGTGACCTGCCCGGAGGAACCGGCGGGCGGCTCCAGGTTCCCGTGGAAGTCGTTGAACGACAGCAACTGGACATCGACCGTGGGCCCGCCGTGCCCGTGGCGGTGGGCCGCCGGGGCGCCGTTCGCGGGCGCGGCCGCCGCGCTCAGCGCACCGGCCGTGGCCAGAGCCGCCACGGCTCCGAGTATCCGGTGGGCGCGGCGTCTTGGCCGGATCGGGTGGGTCATGGGCTCCCCTGGGTGAGTACGAGGCTGTTCAGGCTGTGCGGAGCCTATGTTCAACGCGCGTAGCGCGACAGGGGGTCACTGATCACGAACAGGTTGCACCGGACTTCCCGCACAAGACACGCCACTTCCCCGGGACGCGGCGAGCGGCACCGTCATCCGGCCGGCCGGCGATCCGCGCGGCCGGCGGCCTGGAGGGCGGCCGGGCGGACTGCCGGCGGGCTGGAGGGCCGGAGAGGACTGGAGGGTCCGGCGGCGGGCGGGAGCGCTGGAGCGGGCCGCGTTGAGACAGCGTACAGAGCGTCTTCAGAGCGGGCGGAAACAATGGTCCGACACGAACACTGCTCGGCCGTCGGGAGAGTTATGTCCGCCGTACTTGTGCACCCGCAGGCGTCCGACACCCTGTCCGCCACCGGGTTGAGGGCGATGCTCCAGGAACTGGAACCCGGGTCGGTGTCCCTGGTCGGCTCGGCGGCCGACGCGGACGTCGTCGTGTACGCCTCCCACGCGGTGACCGGCACGGAGCTGAGCCGGCTGCGTGAGCAGGCGGAGCGGTGCCGCGCCAAGCACGTCCTGGTGGTCGGGGAGATACCGGCCATCTGCCTGCACAACCTGGTCACCTGCCGCATCCACGGGGTACTGAGCCGGGCGGAGACCGACGGCGCGCTCATCGACCGCGCCGTGCACTCGGCGCACAACGGCGAGGGCATCTTCCCGCCGTCGCTCCAGGGATCCCTGGTCGTTCAGCTCGGCCAGCTCCAGGAGAAGGTGCTGGAACCGGCGGGCCAGACCCTCATGGGGCTCAACCCGCGCGACATCGAAGTGCTGCGGCTGGTCTCGGAGGGGCTCTGTACGAGCGAGATCGCCGTCAAGCTCGCCTACTCGGAGCGCACCGTGAAGAACTCGGTGCGCTCCGTCATTTCGCACCTGGGGGCCCGCAACCGCGCGCAGGCGGTGGCCCGGGCGCTCCGGGAGGGTCTGATCTGACCCCCTCCCCCGAGCCTGTTCGCAGCTCTTACCGCCCGTGTGCCTCCCCGCCGGCCGTCCTGCCCACTTGCCCTCCCCGCCCGGTGGGCCTCGGTCAGGAGCCGCCCCCGGCGGGCCTCGGTGGGCAGCCCTCAGCAGGCGCTCAGCAGGCGGCTGCATTCGGCGCCCCCGGGGGCGCCGAGCCCTTCGAAGACCTCCTGGGCGCACCGCCACGCCTCACGGGCGCCCGCCCGGTCGTCGGTGGCCGCGCGCAGCCTGCCGATCCAGACCAGCGCCTGCGCGTGCCGGTAACCGTCGCCCAGGCTCTGGTACAGGGCGTCGGCCCGGTGCAGGTACCGCTCGGCGTCCCGGACGCTGCCCCGGGTCAGGTACACCTGGCCGAGGTGCATCATGGCGTCCGCCTCGCCGCGCGGGTAGCCGGACTTGTGCCAGTGGCCCATCGCGCGTTGCAGCGCGTTCGTCGCACGGCCCGGATCCCCGGCCGCCATCAGGGCGCGGCCCAGCGCGCTGAGGGCCCAGGCGGTGCCCCAGTGGTCGTCGGCCCGCTGGTAGGCGCGGCGGGCCGTCTCGTAGGCGTGCGCGGCCTGGGCGGGGCGCCCGGTCCGCAGGTACAGGTCGCCGAGCGGCACGAGCACGGTGCCCAGCTGCCAGTCCTCGCCCGTCCGCTGGAACTCCGCCGCCGCGCGGACCAGTTGTTTGCGCGCGCGGCGGTAGTGGCGCAGGTACAGGTGGGCGAGGCCGGAGGCGGCCCGGATCTGCGCTTGCCCCTCGCGGGACTGCGCCCGGCGCGCCGCCGAGGCGCCCACCCGCAGCGAACGCAGCCACAGGGACCAGTTCTTGTGCAGGTAGAACCAGGAGGTCAGGGCCACCGGGATGCGCCAGGCCAGGTCGTACTGGCCGCAGTTCAGCGCCAGTTCGCTGATGGCGACCAGGCTGTGCTGGTGGGCGGCGAGCCAGCGCACGGCGCCGCGCCGGTCGGTGGGGCCGCCGGCGGACCAGGGGGTGGGCTGCGCGGGCAGGAGGTCGCGCACCGGGCGCGGCGCGATCAGCGCGCTCGCCTCGCCGACCGCGTGCAGCGTCCAGCGCAGCAGGCGCAGGCGGGCCCCGGCGAGTTCCTCGTCGGTGAGCAGCGCCTCGGCCTCCTCGCGGGCGAACTCGCCCAGCAGGTCGTGGAACCGGTACCGGTCCGGGCCGGCCTCGGTGAGCAGGGTGTTCGCGGTCAGCTCGGCGAGGATCGCGGCCGACTCGCGGGCGGAACGGTTCAGCAGGGCGCCGGCCGCCCGCAGGTCGATGTGTGTGCCGGGGAACAGGCCCAGCAGACGGAAGGCCTCCCGCGCCCGCGGCGACAGCTCCTCGACGGAGGCGCGGAAGACGGTGCGCAGGTCGACGCCGGTGTCCGGCAGGCCGGAGGAGAGCACGTCGAGCCGGTTGCCGCCGGCCCGCACCCGCTCCAGCAGTGCGCTCAGCGGCATCCCCGGGCTGCTGACCACGCGGTTGCCGATGACGGCGACCGCGAGGGGCAACCCGGCGCAGTACCGTACGAGTTCGTCCGCCGCGGTGGGTTCCGGGCGCGTGCGGCCGACGCCCGCGCAGGCGTCCAGGAGCTCGCGGGCCCCTTCGTGGCTCATCGGTCCGAGGAAGAGGGCGTGCGCGCCGTTGCGCACCACCAGGGTGTCCAGGCGGCGGCGGCTGGTGACGAGTGTGGCGCAGCCCGCCCCGGTCGGCAGCAGCGGCAGCACCTGCTCGGTGGAGTGCGCGTCGTCCAGCAGCACGAGGAGCCTGCGGTCCTTGGTCAGGGACCGGAACAGGGCGGACCGGGCGGTGCCGGTGAGCGGTATCCGGTCCGGGGCGACGCCGAGGGCCACGAGGAAGTCGTAGAGCGCCTCGCCCGCGCTGAGCGGCGGGGCGCCGGGGTGGAACCCCCGCAGTTCGACGTGGAGACAGCCGTCGGGGAACTTCTCGATGCTACGGTGCGCCCACTCCATCGCCAGCGTCGTCTTGCCCGTACCGGCGCTGCCCGTCACGAGACACAACCGCGGCCCCTCCCCGGCCGCCGTCAACACCTCCCCCAGCCGCGCCAGTTCCCTCTCCCGTCCGACGAACCGCCCCGCTCGCGGCGGCAGCTGGCGCATGTCGGCCCCGTGGCCGGAGCCGGCGGCCGGTGCGTGCGCGGCGGCTCCGGGGGGCGGGGAGGCGGCGGGTGCGGCGGACCGGTGAGGTGCGGCGCGGTCGCCGGGTGCGGCCGGCACCGCCGCCGGTGACGTGGGCACACCGGGTGCCGCCGGTCCGGCCTGTGCGCCGAAGGCCGCGGGCGCGGCAGGTGCGCCGGGCGCCCTGGCGCCGCCCGGTCCGGGCACCCGTAACGCGCTGCCCTCGCGCAGCTGCCGGTACAGCTCGCGCAGCCGGGCCCCGGGCCGCACCGCCAGCTCCGCGCGCAGACGGCGGTCGAGGCGTTCGTACAGGCGCATGGCCTCGTCGCGCTGGCCGCCGCGTTCGAGCGCGGTCATCATCAGGGCGTGCGCGGACTCGCGCAACGGGTGGTCGCGGATGACCTGCGTCAGCTCCTGGACAACGATGTCGGTGCGGTCCAGGCCCGTCATCAGCCGCGCGTAGTCCTCGACGGCCGACAGCCGCAGCGCGGTCAGCCGTTCCCGCTCCGCCTGCGCGAACGGCCCCGGCACACCCTGGAGCGGGGTGCCACGCCACAGGTCGAGCGCCGCGCGGAACTGCCTGGCGGCGGCGTCGGGATCACCATCGCGCAGGGACCTGGCCAGCGCGCACAGGTCGAGGAACCCGGTGCTGTCCAGGTGTGCGGGCGGCAGCCGCAGGCAGTAGCCCCCGGCGACCGTGGCCAGCACGCCGTCGGTGGCGCGCTGCTTGTGCCCGGGGTCCAGCTGCTTGCGGAGGGCCGCGATGTACGTGTGCAGGTTGCCGCTCGCGTTGCCGGGCAGTTCCTCGCCCCACACCGCGTCCATCAGCTGTTCCTTGGAGACCACGCTGCCGCAGGGGCTGGCGAGGCGGACGAGCACCGCCTGCCGCAAGGGCGGCCCGGAGCTGTGCCGGACCCCGTCGACCTCGACGGTGAGGGAGCCCAGGACGCCGATCCGTACCACTGCCGCCGGCGCATGTGCCGTGGTGGCCGCGATCCCGCTCGCGCCGGTCGCCGCCTGAGCATCCCTGAGCTGGTAGGCCACGCGCATCCCCCATCGTCGCGTACGAACGGACGGTGGCGCCGCAACCAGGCGTCCGCTCTTACCGTGAGCAGGCCCGCGCCGGTCACGCGCGGGCCTCACGCCCTGGCGATGCCGGTCGTGCACCTGCCAGGAAGAGGTGCTACCACTGTTAGCACGAACTAGCCTACCAGGCCGGTCACTTGATCCCCCTGTTCCGCGCGATCCGTGTGCCGCGTGCGCTCCGGCGGCCGCCTCCCTCCAGATGATGTGCCCGCTCCCGCTCACTGATCCGCCGGAGCCCGCTCACGCGACCGGTTGCGTCCCCTTCACCGCCGACAGGATGTGCGGCCAGGCGGCCGCGCCGAGCGCCGCGTCGGACACGGGGTCCCCGCCGAGCGCGTGCAGCGGCTCCCCCGACAGGGCCTGCTCGCCCGGCAGCAGCGGGTGGTGGCCGGCCCGGGGGTCGCCGATCACCGTGGCCCGGCGGCCGTGCTCGCGCAGCCTGTGCTGAAGCTCCCCCGCGTACGTCAGCGACGGCCACATCGCGTCCGCCCCGCCCGCCACCAGCACCACCCGCGCCGCCGTCCGCTCCACCGGGATCGCCGCGGCGGCCGCCCGCGCCGCGAACGTCCGCGCGCTGTGCTCGTACAGCGCCCGGAAGGAGGCGGGCCCCGGCGCGCCCGGCCGCGGCAGGTACGCCGTGTCGTAGGGGGTGAACGGCAGCGGCGTACCGCCGTGACGCCAGGAGGAGCGGAAGGGGTGGGCGCGGCCGTCGGTGCCGGGGCCGAGGTTCGCCCACACCACCGAGGTCGGCGAGAGCGCCACCACCGCCGCCACCCGCGGATCGTGCACCGCCAGCAGCAGCGCCGCCTCCGCGCCCTTCGACTCGCCCAGCACGCTCACCCGCCGCGCGCCGCGCCCGGTCAGCAGGTCCACGGCGGCGGTGAAGGTCTCCAGGCCGACCTCGCAGATGCCCGGCGGCTGGCCGGGCCCGCCGAACCAGCGGACGGACAGTGCCGTCAGCCCCTCGGCGGCCAGCAGCCGGCACCGTTCCTCGGCGATCTCGCCGCCCGAGCCGCCGAGGACCAGGACGGCCCTGTCGCAGCCGCCCTCCGGCTCGACGAGCACGCCCTCCCACGGCTCGGTGACGGGCAGCGTGGTGAGGCTTGCCGGTGCCGCGCCCCGGGCCCGTCGCGCCGCTCGCGCTCCCTCGGACATCAGGCGAGCTTCGGCATGACCTGCGAGGCGAACAGGCGGAGGCTGGGCTCCATCGTCGCCAGCGTCTGGCCGCCGAAGTCGACCTGCCACAGCATCGTGTCGGCGTGCAGCTGGGACGAGAGGTGCTGCGCCCGTTCCAGCACCTGCTCCGGGGAGCCGACGACCGCCGTGCCCACGCTGCGGAAGTCGTCGATGCGCATGGTGCGCAGCACCTGCCCCATCGCCTCGTACGTCGGGTAGTCCTTGGACGTGGTGCCGCTCCAGTCCTCCGCGGACTCCGCCCACACCGTGAGGTATTCGCGCAGCAGCGGATCGGCCACGCGGTAGGCCTCCTCGTCGGTCTCGGCGACGAACAGCGGGACGCTGACGGCGACCCGCGGCCGGGCGCCCGGGCCGTGCGTCGAGCGGAAGGTCTCCAGGTAGACCTCGACCATCTCCCGGGTGCCCGCCAGGGCTTCCTTGTGCGGCGGCGGCGTCACGAGCAGTCCGAAGCCCTGCTCGCCGATCCAGGCGAAGCTCTGCCGCGAGCGCACCGCGGCCACCCACACCGGAGGGTGCGGGCGCTGCTCGGGGCGCGGCAGGCTGGTGGCGCGGCGGAAGGCGAAGTACGGGTTCTCCTCGTCCACCGACTCCTCGGTCCACAGCCTGCGTACGGCGGTGACCGTCGCCTGGAAGCGGGCCCGCGACTCGTCCATCGGGATGCCGAACGCCTCGAACTCGTAGGGCAGCCAGGCGCGGGCGTAGCCGACGTCGAGGCGGCCCCCGCTGATGGCGTCGACCATGGCGGTCTGGGCGGCGATCTGGACCGGGTGGTGGAAGGAGGCCTGGATCGCGCCGGTCATCAGCCGGATGGTGCTGGTGCGCGCGGCGACGGCGGACAGGAACCCGAGCGGGTCGGGGCAGTAGCCGCCGTAGTCGCGCAGGTAGTGCTCGGTCATCTTCACGTAGTGCAGGCCCTCGTCCTCGGCGATGCGCGAGAGCGTCAGCACGTCCCGGAAGTAGTCGCGCGCCGAGCGGACCGCGGGTCGGCAGTCGGGCAGCAACGAGATGCCGTGCTTCATGGTCAGCCTCCGATGGTAGTGACGCCGGCCGTTCGTCCGGTCGACGAGGGTTCCCGCCGCGAACGGGCCAGGAGCAGGAAGGTCCACCGCGCGCCCGCCAGCGGCAGGACGAGCGCGACGGCCTGGAACAGGGCCGTGTCGACCGCGGTGGTCAGGAGTGTCGCGGCGGGGGCGACGCGCGGGGAGCGCCGCGCGTGCGGGCCGCGGCAGCCCAGTGCCGCCAGCAGGAGGGCGCAGCCCCAGCCGGCCACCGGGCCCGCCCGGTCCAGGGCGGTGGCCACCGCGACCCCGAACACGGCGGCCTGCTCGGCCCAGGCCGCGAGCAGGCCGAGCGCGAGCGGTACGAGAGGCGGCCAGGTTCCGGCGCCCGGGAGGGCGGACGCGTGCCGCATCCAGGCGCTGCGTTGCAGGGCGGCCCACTGGGAGACGGGGCGCTGTGCGTCCGTGTCCCGCCGTACGGCGGCGAGTTCGCCGAGCGTGCCGCACAGCAGGGCGGCGCAGGCCAGTTCCCCGGCGCCGACGAGCAGCCCGGCGGGCAGCAGCTGCCAGGCCCGGCCGCCGAGGCGGAACGGGTCGCCGGCGCCCCGCGGCGAGGTGAGCGCCCACCATGCGCCGGTCAGCGCGAGCGCGGCCAGCGGCGGACCGAACCGCGCGGCCCACTGCGCGGCCGGCGAGCGGGTGTCCGCGCGGCCTGCCGCACCTGAGCCGCCCGCCGTACCTGCGCGGCCGGCCAGGCCCGCGCGGACGGCCGGGACCGCCCAGCAGGCGAGGACCAGCAGCGGCGGTACGGCGCCGGCGGTCACCGTGCGCCCTCCGTCCTCGCCCGTGACGCGGCCCGGTGGTGCAGCCAGGCGCGCAGGTTGAACAGCACGTGGCCGAGTACCGGCGCGAGCACGGTGCCGGTCACGGCCACCGCCACGGTGGCCGCCAGCGACAGGGGGAGTTTCGCCAGCACCTGGTTCCAGCCGAAGAACAGGTGGGCCAGGCCGAAGGCCAGGACGCCCAGGGCCAGTGCGGCCAGGCGCAGCACCGGGGCATGGGCGCGCAGCGCCACGTCGTACCAGACGCCGCGGAACACCGTCTCCTCCACCACGGCGGCGGACAGGGTCCACGCCGGGCCGGCCGGCAGCCGCCGGTCCTTCGCGCTGGGCCGCCACGACCCGTCGCGCTCCTGCCGGGACGGCGCGGCGACGGCCTCCCGCCCCGGCGCGGCGCCGGGTCCGTGGCCTCCTCGCCCCGGTCCTTCGCGTCCCGTGGCGCGCCGCCGTGCCAGCGCCCGCAGCACCGCCCGGTCGCCGGCCGTCGCCACCAGCGCCACCGCGCCGCCCGCGGCGATCACCGCGGCCGGCCGCCATGGCGGCGGCAGGGAGGGCGCCGCGCGCCACAGCACGGCGGGTCCCTGGACCAGCAGCCCGCCCGCGGTGACCGCCGCGCCGAGGGCGACGTAGACCGGGAGCATCGGCGTACCCCGGTCGTCCAGGTAGCGGTTGTGCACGGCCCCCGCCAGGTTCAGCGTCGCGAGGGAGCACAGCGCGAGGCCGGTGAGCAGGTAGAGCCGCAGCTCAGGGGTAAGGGTGAGGGGCAGCACCGTGGAAGCCTCCGTAGGCGGCGAACCGGGGGTGGGCGGCCGGTGGCGCGGCCGGCAGGGGCAGCACCAGGGTGCCGGTCGAGAACACCCGCACCACGGTGAAGCCCAGCGCGCGCACGTCTGCGGTGGTCAGGTCGGCGAAGTACAGGTCCTTGCCGCCGGCGCGGTAGGCGTCGACGAGCGCGGCGATCTGCTCGCGGCGCGGCCGGGTGTCGTCGGCCGGCAGATCGCTCGCGGCGGCCTCCTCGCAGGCGGCGAAGCGGTCCTCGACCTCCTTGGCGCCTCCGGCCGCCGCGTAGCTGCCGACGTTGGCCTCCAGGTCGTAGAAGTCCTCCGGGGCCTCCTCCGCCGGGCCGGGCCCGGCGGGGCCGTGGTCGATGCGTTTCTCCACCGCGAGCCATCCGGCCAGCCACCGCACGCCCGCCGCCTCCAGCAGCGCCCGGTACATCGTGTCGGCCAGCCTGGTGCCGCTGCCGAGGCCGACCGCGATCTGCGGCACGAGGCCAGGGGGGCGCCGCAGCAGGCAGGCCACCGTGAAGCCGGGCAGGTCGGGGTTGGTCAGCAGGTGGAACTCCGGCGGGAGATCACCGCGCGGGAAGACCTCGCGCACCAGGTCGTCGACGATGCGGGTGCGCCGGTCGCCGCGTATGCGCACGCTGGGCCGGGTGCCGTGCCAGTGGCCGATGGCCGAGTCGATCTGCACGGCCTCCGAGAGCGCGGCGGCCAGCGCCGCGTCGGGGTCGGTGTGCGCGGCGGCGCCGGTGGTGACGGCGGGCGCCAGCCAGGGTTCGTCGTCGCGCGGCACGTAGCCGAGGAAGTACCACTGGGCGGGGATCAGCCCGCTGAACCGCCCCAGCAGCGAGGGCAGCCGGACCCAGCCCATCTCTGCGTCCGGGTCGAACCGGTCGAAGAGGAAGCCCTTCGCCCGGTGCTGATCCGGGGTGAAGAGCGTCAGCTGCTCCTCGGTCGGGACCCGTTCCCCGGCCGCGGTCAGCTCGCGGTGGCTGGCGTAGCGCACCGGGAAGCGGCCCTCCAGGGGCGCGACGTTGCAGGCGTAGCGTTCGAGGGACTCGGCGAGCACCCGGATCCGCGCCTCGAACGGCTCCGTGCCGAAGCCGCCGAGGTGGAAGCTGCCGGCCTTCGGCGCGGGCAGGTCCTGGAGGAGGTGGACGCCGGTGAGGTCGGCGCTCGCGATGAGCATGCGCGGGTCGCTGCGGCTGCGGGTGAGGTGGTCGAGCACCGGGACGATGCCGCACAGTCCGCCGTGCACACGGCGGCGGAGCGCCTCGGCGCGCTGCATCTCGTCCTGCCGGACGTTCAGCGCGAGCGGCACGGACGACGGCTCAGACATCGAGCCACGCCCTCGGGTCGTAGTACAGCGGGGAGTCGTCACGTTCGGCCACCGTGCCGCAGCCGACGCAGCCGGGCAGCGGCAGCACCTCGTTGTAGGCGATCTCCATCGTCGGAAGGTGCATGCCCAGCACCTTCTCCACGGTGAACGCGGTCCCGGTGTGCAGGTAGTTGACGGCTTCCAGGGCCAGGTGGGAGGCGAGCAGCGCGGTGACCGGCGCGGCCACCGGCGGGGTGCCCAGGCGTACGGCGCCGCGGGCCAGGGCCTCCTTGTAGCGCACGTAGGACGCCTTCTCGCGCAGGTTCATCACCACGCGGGTCTCGAAGCACTCGTAACAGGCGGAGCGGCCCGGCACCACGGTGGGACCCGCGAAGACGTACGGTCCGTCGACGGCGCCGTGCAGCCAGGTGATGCCGAGCCGGGCGGCGAGCCGGTTGAACACCTGGAAGCGCTGCGGGTCGATCACGGTGGCGGTCAGCACCGCGTACGCGCCGCGCCAGGGTTCGAACTCGTCGGCGAGCGCGCGCAGTCGCAGCCCGTCGTGGACGACGGCCGGGTCGACGCCGGCGAGCCGGCGCACCAGCGGGTCGTCCGGGCCCGGGCGCACGACGGGCAGTCCGTGCCCGTTGCCGAGCGCGTCGCGCACGCAGGCGGTCACTTCCGGGTCGCCCAGGAGCAGCACCTGGCCGGCGTGCTCGGCCGGTGCCCTCCGGCCGAGCGAGGACACGTCGTCGAGGTAGGCGTCGAGTGCGCTGCGGGGCCCCTCCCGCAGCACTCCCAGCTCCGCGAGATGGCCGGTCAGGGCCTCGACCTCGGCCGGGGTGACACCGTGGCGCACGGCGAGTTCCGCGGGGGACGCGGTGCCGTCCAGGTCGGTCACGAGGGCGAGCAGTTTCCCGCCGCCGCCCTCGTCGGTGACGGTGCGGGACTCCATGTTCCATATGCCCGTTCGGAACTCCACGATGTCCGGACTGTGCCCGATCACCGTGACCGATTGGCTTACTCGGGGATTCTTTCCCGTCACCGAGAAACCTCCAGCCCGTAAAGGTGAGTTGTTCGTACGGTCGAATGTCGTGCGGACCGGATGGCGGACCGGATACGAATCACAGGGGAAGGCCGACAAGAATGGTGTGGAGCAGGGTCTCCAGCACTCCGTCGATACCGAGGGCGGCGTTCGCCTCGTCGTCGTAATAACCGGAGAAGTCGGTGGCGGCCAGGTGCGCTCCGGTCACCGCGAGGTGGATGTTCTGTGACAGCGCGCCGCACTCGTGGAAGACGAAGCGCATGCCGCGCGGCCCGTACTTGCGCATGGACCGCCAGGGGCGGGCGACCAGCAGGATCACCGCGGCGGCGTCCCGCGGGTGCGGCCCGCCCGGGGCGTCCTGCAGCGCGTCGAGCAGCGCGGCCAGGCCCTCCGGACCGGTGTGCGCGGCGAGCGCGTCGCGCTCCGGCAGGTAGCGGTGGACGCCGGGCGGCACGCCGTCCACCCGGGAGGCGGCCACCCACACCTGGACCGGGCGCAGTCCGCCGGCGCTGGGCACGGCGTGGAAGGCCCCGGCCAGCGGCACGCCCTCGGCGGTGCGGACCTCGGCGTCGGCCGTGCGGCCCGCGCCGTGCCGCAGCAGCGCCGCCAGTTGACCGGCGGCGAGCGGACCGGCGGCGAATTCCCGTTCGCTGCGCCTGCGTTCGACCACCTCGGTCAGCGGATCCGTGAGCGGCGCCGACGGCGGCAGGGCGGTCAGCGCCTCGGCCGGCACCTGCTCGGCGCCCTGGTGGGCCCAGCACATGGCGAGCGGGTCGGAGGAGTACGCCGAGATCGACAGCTGTGTCTGACGGTCCCACCGCCGCAGGCGGGAGGCGACCAGGAACTCCTCGGCGACGCGCGGCAGCCGGGGGTCGTCGGCGTTGTCGGCGCGGAAGGAGTGCGTACGCAGCCCCACGCCACCGGCCTCGGGGGCGCGGGAGCGGCGCGCGGTGGCCAGCACGGCTGCGCGGGAGAGGGAGGGCGAGGCGGAAACCGGGTCGGTCACGGGCACTCTTTCCTCAGCACGGACGATCCTTCCTCGGGAAGACCTGCGCGGGGGGCCGGGCCGTCTCGCGGACCCGCGCCCAGGCCTGCGGTGCGGCGGCGGACGGACCCGGGCGGGGACCGGGGCACTCGGCCGCCGGCCCCCGCCCGGCGATCACGGGGCCGAGACTCAGCCGCGACGGCGCACGACGGCGCCACAGCAGGAGGAGCAGGCACCCGGCACGACGACCTCGCGGTCGTCGCGCTTCTCGCTGGCGGTGGTGGTCGTGATCTTCATGGGGACCTCCTGTTGGTGAATGCCCGGTAAAGGCTTTCCAAGGAAAGAACCAAGGGCTTCCCATATGGCCGGCGAAATACATCCGACCTGGTTTCAGCCCTTGCCCTGCACGGCCGGGAAAGCCGCGAGGCGCTCCGGCCGCCGTCAGGCAACCACAGTCCGCGGCAGCCGAACAACGGGCCTTGGGTGCATCGGATTCTGCACGGATGAACAGTGTTAGCAGCGGTGGTCGGAAAGATTGAATAGCTGACGGTGCCGGCCCCGCCGCCCACCGGAAGGAGAAAGATGACGACCAGCGCGCGCAACTCGCACGCGGACGCCCCCGGAGCTTTCCCGGACGCTCCCGAAGCCCCCTTCGGCCCCGAATGGGCGGCCGACCCGCACCCTGCGTACGCGCGGCTGCGCGCCGAGGGGCCGGTGCGGCGCGTCCGCGTCCGCGAGGGCCTCGAACCCTGGGTGGTCAGCCGGTACGCGGACGTCAAGGCGATGCTGGGCGATCCGCGTCTGAGCACCGACCCGGCCGTCGCCGCGGATTTCGTGCGCGAGGCCATCGGCCGCGGCCGGCCCGAGGAGAAGGTGTCGCTGCTCGGCCGCCACCTGCTGAGCACCGACCCGCCGGAACACACCTCGATGCGGCGCCTGATGTCCCGGGCGATGACACCGCGGCGCACCGCCGCGCTGGAGGAGCCGGTGCGCCGCCGGGCCGAGGCGCTCCTCGACGCGGCCGCCGGCCGGGACCGCTTCGACCTGCTCGACGAGTACGCCGTGCCGCTCGCCGTCGACGTGGTGTGCCGGCTGCTCGGCGTGCCGGAGGAGATGACGGACCCGTTCCTCACCTGCGCGCGGTCGTTCTCCCGCGCCGAACTCGACGAGGGCGACGCCTTCGCCGAGGCCGCCGACGCCCTGGGTGAACACCTGGTGCCCTGGCTGCTCGGGGCCCGCGAACGCGGCGGCGACAGCCTGGTGGGGCTGCTGGCGTCGGGCGAGGGCGAGGAGGAACTAGACCCGCACCGGCTCATCGACGTCGTCTACCACTTGTTCTTCTCCGGCTACGAGTCCAGCGCCTACTTCGTGTGCAACACCGCCCTGCTCCTGCTCACCCACCCCGAGCAGCGCCGCCAGGTGCGGGAGAAGCCGGAGCTGATGGAAGCGGTGGTCGAGGAGGCGCTGCGCCTGGAGGGCTCGGTGAAGGTGCCCACGTGGCGGTTCGCCAACCAGGACTTCGACCTGGCCGGCGCCCCGGTGCGGCGCGGGGACGCCGTACTGGCGCTGCTCAACTCGGCGGGCCGCGACCCCGAGGTGGTGGACGACCCCGACAGCTTCCGGCTCGACCGCCCCTCCTGCCCGCACCTGGCGTTCAGCCACGGCATCCACCACTGCCTGGGGGCCGCCGTCGGCCGGCTGGAGAGCCGCGTGGCCCTGTCCGCCCTCTTCGGGCGCTTCCCCGGCATACGTCTCGCGGTGCCGGCCGGGGAACTCTCCTGGCGGGACAACCTGATGATGCGCGGCGTGACCGCGCTGCCCGTCGTGCCGGGCCCGGACGGGGGGACCGCGCCGTGACCGCCGCCCCCGCCCTCCGCTCCACCTGGGTCAACCGGGGCCACGAGGCGTTCCCCGCGACCATGGCGGACCACGAGCACGCGGCGCTGAGCGAACTGCTCGCGCTGTACAACCCGATCGGCGGCCCGATCACCAAGGTCTTCACCGAACTCGGCGGCCCCGGACCGCTGCACAGCAACGTCGCGACCGCCTCGTTCAGCAGCATCGACCGGCTGCTGCGGCGGCTGACCGGCGTGCCCTCGCTCGACCCCGGCACCCAGGACAGCATCAGCGCGGGCGGCAAGGGCTACTCGCTCTTCGACATGTTCGCCTCCAGCGCCGGCGAGACCGTCGAGCGGGTGATCGGCTCACTGCGCGGCACCGGTGACACGGAGCAGCGCTTCGGCACCTACGACGAGCTGCGCAGGGCGGGCGTGCCGTGCATGGCCCCGGACCGCATACCGCTGTTCTCCGCCGCCCAGTACGCGCGCCCCGGTTTCCTCTACGAGCCGTTCACGCGCACCACGCCCGTCAGCTGGAGCCGCGGCCACCGTCTGGTCTCCGGCGACGAGGTGTGGGTGCCGACCCAGCTGGTGGAGCTGGTCCACCTGATGGAGCCCGGCGAGGCGTCCATCGGCTACGCCTCCTCCGGCGGCCTGAGCAGCCACGTCACCCGGGAGGCCGCGATCTACCACGGGGTGCGCGAGCTGGTGGAGCGCGACGCGACCAACCTGCGCTGGTACCTGCGGGTGCCGCCGGACCGGGTCACCGTCACCACCGCCCCGCGCAGCCACCGCCTGCGCACGCTGCTCGCGGAACTGGCGACGCACAACGAGCCGGTGGAGCTGCTCCACCACTCCCTGGACATCCCGGAGATCCCCGTCTTCACCGCGCTGCGCGTGGAGCCCTGGCGGCACCGGTTCGCGTTCTGCGCCGGCGCCGGTGCCGACCTCGACGCGGAGACGGCGCTCGCGGAGGCCATCGGGGAGTTCGGGCAGTCCGAACGCATCCTGCGCTCGTCCTTCCTCGCCCCCGACCGCCCCGTCTCGCAGCTGTTCGCCCGCCAGTTCGGCATGGCCCCCGACGCGCCGCTCACGGACATGCTCACCTACGTGCAGGCCATGGGCTACTACGGCAACCGGGAGCTGCGCGGGCTGCTGGCCGCACACCGCCACGGCGGCGAGGAGGTCGCCCTCTCGGACCTCGGCGCGGCGCCGCCGCGCCACGGGGACGGCCCCGCCGACGCCGCACGGCTCGCCGCACTGTGCACCGTGCTCGAACGCCACGGCATCGACCCGGTCGTCCTCGACCGCACCCCGGAGGGGCTGTCCCACCTGCGGCTGATGCGGGTGTTCGCGCCCGAGCTGACCCAGCCCTTCCTCCAGTCCCGCCCGATGCTCGGCCATCCCCGCTTCGCGCGGGTGCGCGACCTGCTGGGGGACCGCTCGCCGCTGACCGGCGAGCCGCAGGCGTCGCCGCCCCTGCCCTACCCCTGACCCGCGCCGCCCGCGCCGGTGCGCGCGACGGCCCCACGAGCTCCGGCCGGGACCTCCGGTCGGGGGCGCGTCTTGACGCGCTGTTTCCCTGTCCGACCGTCAGACCGACACGAGGGAGCCAGGTACGTATGAACCTGTCCACCGCTCAAGTGCCCACGGAGAAGTGGAGCACCAACCCCGAGAGCCAGGCCCTGCTGGCCGCGTCCTGCTGCTGCTCTTCCGTCCTGTGCTGCTGCTGCTGCGGCGTGGCGACCGGCATGAGCGCGGTCCGCACCACCGAGGCGGAGCTCGTCCCGGCCGGCCGGTGAGACCACCGTGCGGGCCCCCTCCCCGGGGCCCGCACGACCACGCCGGGCGCGGCGTCCCGCACGCCCCGCTCCGGCCCCCGGTCCCAGCCGCCCACCCCGCAGAAGGCACCCATGACCTCCTACACCCTCAATCCCCACCTGCGTTTCCTGCGGCGCACCGACGACGAGGTGCTGATCAGCCGCGGCAGCCGCTCGATCCACTCGGAGCTGCTGCGCGACGACGCGGGCGGCGGCGTCCTCGCCGACCTCCTCGAACGGCTGCGCACCCCCGCCGACGCACAGGCGCTCACCGAATGGGCCCGCGAGCACGCCCCCGGTGCGCGGCTCGACGTCCCCGCCGTCCTCGCCCACCTCGCCGGCAAGGGCATCGTGGTGCCGGCCGGCGCCGACCCCGCCCACACCCATCTGCGTACGGTGTTCCCGGCACCCGCGGGCACGCCGGAGCCGTCCGTTGCGGTCACGGTCGTGGGGGACGGCGCGCTCGCCGCCACCGTCGTGCGGCAGCTGTCCGCCTCCGGTCTCACGGCGGCCGGTGCCACGGTCCGCGAGGCACCGCTCCCGGCGCCGGACGAGGTGCCCGAGGAGCTGTTCGCCGGCGCGGGCTTCGTCGTCGTGGCCCTCGACCGGCCCGACTCGACCCTGCTGCACGCCCTCAACGACACGGCGCTGCGCGGCAAGACGCCCTGGATGCCGGTGTACTTCGACGGCGGCGAGGGCGTCGTCGGCCCGACCCACGTGCCCGGCGAGAGCGCCTGCCACCTGGAGTTCGAGCTGCTGACCGACTCCTCCGTCGGCTTCAACGGCCACGTCCTGGAGCTGCGGCACGGCGCCGACGCGTACGGCCCGACCGCCGCCGCCCCGCCGCACCAGCTGGAGATCGTCTCCGGCCTCGCCGTCGAGGCGCTCCTGGCGCACCTGGCGGGCGGCGAACGGATCACCGCCGCCCGCGCCGTGCGGTTCGACTTCGAGCGCATGGAGATCGACTACCAGGACGTGATGCGGCTGCCGCGCTGCCCGGCCTGCGGCCCGCAACGCGCCCCCTACCGCAACCCGTTCCTGTGACAGGAGCCACCATGGAGACCGCGTTCCCCCCGACCGGCCGGGGCGGCGTACCGCTGGACGAGACGCCGGTGCCGGACCCGGCCAAGACGCTGGTGCTGCGGCCCTCACCCTCCGCCGCCCACCAGCAACGGCTCACCGCCCGCACCCCCGACCCGGCGGAGTTCTTCCACGTCAACTCCGCCCTGTCCCCGACCGGCGCGCACAACACGCCGCTGGACGAGGACCGTCTCCACGAGGTCATGACGTGGTTCCACGGCAGCGCCTTCGCCCCGCACGAGGACGAGTGGGACCCGCGCGAGGCACAGGCGGGCGGTGCCGTGCTGCCCGCCGCCGCCGTGCGCGCCGCCTGGAACGTGGAGCTGCCCGGCTCGCTGGGCGAGGACGGCGACGAGCTGCTCTACGGAACCGATCTGATGCTCCTGCTGCACGGCAGGCTCTACCGCTGGTTCCCCGGCCGCGACTGGCTGTTCACCGACTCCCGGCGCCCCGAGGAGAGTGTCGCCGCGATCCGGGACTGCCTCCTGCCGTCGCACGCCGCCCGGGGCCCCGCGGCCGAGGCCCTGCTGTTCGTGGTGGGCGTCGCCCCGCGCCTGACCGCTCTGCAGGGGCCGCGCGGCTACCGCAGGATGCTGGTCACCGCGGGCCGTCTCACCGACCGGCTGACGCGCGCGGTCGCCGAAGCGGCCGGCGGCACCCCGCCCGTGCTCCTGGACTTCTACGACGACCGGCTGCACCACCTGCTCGGCCTCGACGGGGTGGAGCGCGCGGTGCAGGCCGTCGTGCCGCTGCCGTGGCCGGACCGGGCGGCACAGCACTCCCCCGGTACACCCGACGCGCCTCACCTGCCGGCGACATCCGACACCCCGGACACACCCGCCGCACCCGACGCACCCGACGCAGAAAGCAGCCGATGACGACCGCCGACGAGCTCGACACCCTGCTGGCCGGCCTGTCCCGACGGGACCGCGACGCGGTCGCCGCACTGCTGCGCCCCGCGCTGCGCGAGCGCGAACGCACCGGCGACCGCGCGGCCCTCGACGTCGTGTCCATGGCCCACCGTGCACTGAACGCCCCGGAGACCATGGCCGACAAGGTGAGCGCACGCGCCGCGCCGGCCCCGCAGGTGCTGCCGGTGCGCGCCGGACGGGCCGAAGTGGCCTTCCCCGGCGAACTGCCCAAGCTCACGCACCTGTTGCAGGACGTGCTGGCGGCCCGCGCCTCGCGCCGGGACTTCGCGGGCCGGCCGCTCGCCCTGGAGGACGTCGCCGGCCTGCTCGCCCACTCCTACGGCGTCCGCGGCACCACCGCGGCGTACAACAGCCCCTCGTTCCCGACCCGTTACGCACCCAGCGCGGGCGGCGTGCAGTCCACCGACATCTACGTGATCGTCAACGACGTCACGGGCGTCGCGCCGGGCGCGTACCTGTACGCCCCGCAGGACGGCGGCGCGCTGCGCCTGCTCAACCGGGGCGACATGCGCCGTCTCGTCGTCGAGGCGTGCCCGGACACCGAGTGGATGTACAGCGCGGGCGTGGTGCTCGTCCTGGCCGGTTCGCTCTCCCGCGGCCGGTGGAAGTACGGCGACCGCTCCTACTGCTTCGCCCACCTCGACGCCGGGTTCGTCGGCGAGAACCTCTATCTGTGCGCGGCCTCGCTCGGCCTGCGCATCTGCGCGGTGGCGGGCTTCGACGCGGACCGTGTCGGCGGCGTCCTCGGCCTCGACGGCAAGCAGGACATCCCGCTGCTGCTCATGCCGGTCGGTACCCGCGCCTGACCGGGCCCCTCCGCGGTCCCCGCCCGCCCCCCGATCCGCCCCCGCGGCCCTGCACTCCCCCGCCAGGGCCGCGGGGGCTCTGCCTGCCGCACCGCTCACCCCCGCAGACACCGCTCACACCCGCCCGGCGGGGCCCTGCGCGAGCCGCCGGACACCGCGGACACCCGCCCCGGGCCCCCTCCGCCGGCCCGCCGCACACCCCCTCACGCCAGCCCGGCGGCACCCCGCGCGAGCCCCCGCACACCGCTCACACCCGCTCCCCGCTGCCCTCCCCGGGCCCGGTGGCGGACGCCGCCGTGCGCTCCTCGCCGGCCTTCTCCGTCAGGCGCCCGCGCCGCACCAGCACCAGCGACAGCAGGCAGCCGAACAGCAGCACCCCGGCACCGCTGTACTCCGCCACGTGCAGCCCCCGCACGAAGGCCTGGTCGGCCGCGTGCGCGACCTTCGCGGGCAGGTCGGCGCCACCGAGCCGGGTGCCGCCGGCGAGCCGGTCGACGTACCCGGCGCGCTCGCCGGCCGGGATGCCGAGCGAGGCGAGCCGGTGGCCGAGGTCGCGGTTCATCTGCGCGGTCAGCACCGAGCCGAGGACGGCCACCCCGATGACCCCGCCGAGTTCCCGCAGGGTGTTGCTGGAGGCCGACGCGAGCCCCGCCCGCTCGGCCGGCACCCGGGCGAGCGCCGTGGCCGTGATGGGCGTGAGCACGAGACCCATGCCCAGGCCGATCACCGGCAGCAGCCACCAGTACGAGCGGAACGAGGCGTCCGCGCCGAACCGCGCCATCATGGCCATCGCGAACGCCGACACCAGCAGCCCCGCCGTCATGGGGTACCCGGCGCCGAACCGCCCGGCGATCCAGCCCGCCAGCGGGGTCACGGCGGCCACGACCACCATCGCCGGCATGACGACCAGGCCCGCGCCGGTCGCCGACCAGCCGAGCACCTGCTGGAGCCACAGGCTCAGGAAGTACAGCACCGAGAACATGCCGAGATAGAGGAAGAGGCCGTTGAGCAGGGCGCCGGTGAACAACCGGTCGCGGAACATGGCGAGATCGAGCATGGGGCTGCGCACCTTGCGCTCCACCAGCACGAACAGCGGCAGCGCGACAGCGGCCAGCACATAGCCGCCGACGACGTACGGGTCGGTCCAGCCGCGCACCGGGCCCTCGATGGTGGCGTACACCGCCGCGCCGGTCACCAGCACGCCGAGCAGCTGCCCGGCCGGGTCGAGCCCGCGGCCGGCCCGGTCGGCGGACTCGGGGACGAGCAGGAGGCCACCGACGAGTCCGATCAGCGCGACCGGCACGTTGAGCCAGAAGACCCAGGCCCACCCGAGGTGGTCGACGACGGGCCCGCCCACGATCGGGCCGACGCCCAGGCCGAGTCCGGAGACACCGGCCCAGATGCCGATCGCCACGGCCCGTTCGCGTTCGTCGGTGTAGATTTGGCGGATGATCGACAGCGTGCCGGGCATGAACGCGGCGGCCCCCGCGCCCTGCAGCACCCGGCCCGCGACGAGGACCCCGACATGACCGGCCAGCGCGCACACCGCCGAGCCCGCTCCGAACAGCAGCAACCCGGCCAGGAACACCTTGCGGCGCCCGAAGAGGTCACCGATCGTGCCGGCCGTCAGCATGAGCGCGGCGAGGCTGAGACTGTAGCCGTCGACGATCCACTGCAGGTCGCTGATGCCGGCGTCCAGCTCCCGCTGCAGACTGGGCAACGCCACGTTGACGACGGTATTGTCGAGCATCGCCATGAACAGGGACACGCACAGCACGAGCAGCGCCGCCGTGCGGCGGCCGCGGCTCAGCGGGGCTCCGGCCGTGTCCGGCGCGGGTGCGGGCGCGCTCACGCTGCGGGGGTCGGGATGAGCGGCGGGCATGATCACTCCAATACGTCTGCGTCGGCCGGGCGCCGTACGCGCCCGGCACTCGGTGGGAACGGGATGAGGTCATCGCGATGACGCGCCGGTCACCCGGGGGCACCGCCCGTCGCGCCGTGCCCCTGTCGGCCGCGGCGATCACGCGCTGCGCGCGGGAGCTGATCGAGGACGACGGTCTGGAGTCCCTGTCGATGCGCCGGCTCGCCGAGCGCCTGGACACCCAGGCCGCCTCGCTGTACCGGCACGTGCACAACAAGGAGGAGCTGGTCGACCTGGTGGCCGACTCGCTCTTCGGTGACTTCGAACCGACCGTCGAGCACGGTCCCGACGACGACTGGCGCTCGTACCTGACCCGGGTGGCCACCACCTACCGCGCGTTCCTCCTGGACCACAAGGACGCCGAGCGCGTCGTGGCCGGCCGGTTCGCCGTCGGCAAGAACCTGGTGCGGCTGATGGAGCCGATGCTGGAGACGCTGCGGACCGCCGGCCTGAACGAGCGCGACTCCGCGTACGTGCTGTACCTGGTGGTCGTCCACGTGCAGGGCTTCGTGCTGCACGAGAAGGCGCCGCTGTCCGCGTCCAACGCGGCGGGCCTGAGCCGGGAGCTGGTCCTCACGACCACCCGTGACCTGCTCGAACACTTCCCGGACGAGGACTTCCCGCGGGTCCGCGAGGCGGCACCGTACCTGGCCGAACCGGGCCTGGACGCGCGGTTCCGCTACGGTCTCGACCTGCTGCTCGACGGGCTGGCGCTGCGGATCGCGGAGTCCGGCTCGGCGTGAGCCGGGCCGCCGCGCACCGTCCGGTGCGCGGCGGCGGCGGGTCATCGGCGCCATCGCCGGTTCTGCCGCCGTTCCTGCTGCGCCTGTGCGCGGGCCTGCTCCCGGGCCTGCTGGCGTTCGCGCTGCGCCCGGTCGCGTTCGGCCTCCTCGGCGGCGCGGCGCTCGTCACGCAACTCCTCTTCCAGGCGCCGCAGTTCGTCGCGCTCACGCTGCTCCACGTCACGGCGGGCCCGTTCCTCCGGATCGCCCTGCCACGGCCACCTCATGGTTCCTCCCCACCTGAACCCGTGTCGAACTCGAGCCGACGCCGTGTCGCGCTGCTGCCGATCGATGCCGACCAGAGGGGTCTGTCGTGCTCCTGGAACCGAGGCTAGCATCATGTGCGAACAGTGTTAGCAGGCTCGGTGCGAACGTCTCGAATCCGCCGCCCAGGAGGCACTCCATGACCCCGTCGACCGGATACGATCAGGCGCAACTCCCCCCGCACGTACGGCTGATGAGCCTTGTCGCGGGCAAATGGATGGCGCAGCCGATCATCGCGCTCGCCGAACTCGACGTCGCGGAGGCGCTCGCCGACGGCCCCCTGGACACCCACGCTCTCGCCGCGCGGGTCGGTGCCGACGCCGACGCCCTGGGGCGGATCCTGCGCGCCGCCGCCTGCCTGGGCGTGGTGGCACACGACCCGGACGGCCGGGGCTGGCGCACCACGGAGGTGGGCGAGAAGCTCCGCGCGGGCGTGCCCAACAGCCTGCGCGACTTCGCCCTGTTCATGGGCGACCCGGCGACGATGGCCTCCTTCGCCGCACTCACCGAGACCGTACGGGGCAACGGCCCCGGTTTCGACCGGGTGCACGGCCGCCCGTTGTTCGAACACCTGGCGCAGGCACCCGAGTTGGCGCGCCGCTACCAGGGCGCCTGGGGCCCGCTGACGGCGGAACTCGCCGAAGACGTGACGAAGGACTACGACTTCACCCGCTACCGGGTCCTCGCCGACGTCGGCGGCGGCAACGGCGAGCTGCTCGCCGGGCTGCTCACCGCGCTCCCCGAGGCCCGCGGGATCCTCATCGACCGCCCCGACGCCCTGGAGACCGCGCGCGCCCGGCTCGCCGACGGCCCTGTGGCCTCCCGGATCACCTTCCGCCCGATCGGTGACCTCCCGGCCGACGCCGACGCCTACGTGCTCAAGAACGTGCTGCACTGCTACGGCGACGACGCCTGCGCCGGGCTGCTCACGGAGGTCGCCGCCGCGATGCGGGGCCGTCAGGACGCGCGGCTGGTCCTCATCGAGACGGTGGTCGCCGAGGACGACCGGTTCGACTGGGCGAAGTTCATCGACATCGAGGTGATGGCGAACAACGGCGGACGCGAGCGCACGCGCTCCGAGTGGCACGCACTGCTGCGACGGGCGGGCTTCGCACTCACTTCGGTGACGCCCACCACTCCGCCGCAGAGCGTGATCGAGGCCCGCCTGGCCTGACGGGGTCGGCCAGGTCTCCTGGGACGCAGGGCCGGCGAGGGCACCCTCACACGAGAAGGTCCCTCGCCGGCTCTCGCCCGCGAAGGCCCTTCACACCGTCGGGACGACAGGATTTGACTGCGACCCCTTGACCCCCAGTGAACGAAATACCGTCCAGGGGGTCCGTGAGGTCCAGGGAGACCGTAAAGATCCAGGTCAGGGCCCGAAACTCCGCGACAGTCCGAGCAGCTCGTGAGATCTGTGTGAGACGGACGTGAGACGACCAAGCCCCGCCCGGCACAACGCCCGGCGGGGCTTCTCGCGTATCTACAGCCGATCAGTTCACCCGTGCCTCCACGTCCTCCACGGGCGCGTGATGATCTCGCGGAAGGTGTGGTGGGCCGGGTTCTTGCCGCAGTGCTTCAGCACCCACGACTGCGGCTCTGCGAAGTCGTGGGCGGTCTCGGAAGACTCCCCGCACACCGCGCACTGCATCGCGTACGTCACCGGCTCAGCGTCCGGCTCCCGGTCCGGCTCCAGCGTCCACGTCTCGTGCCGGATCACTGCCCGCGTCATCGCTTGCCCTCCAGCTCCGCCCAGACCCGCTTGCCCCACGGCAGCGGATCGGTGCCCCAGGTCTCGGCCAGCTCGTCCACGAGCGCCAGACCGCGCCCGCCCTCGTCCTCGGGGCCGGGCGTCTTGCGGACGGGTCGCGTCTTGGAGAAGTCCACGACGCCGACGCGCACGCGCCCCGCCTCGGTGCGGTCGATGCCCACGCGGATGGTGTCCCGCCGGGCGTGCTGCACGGCGTTCGCCACCAGCTCCGTCATGATCAGGGCGCCTTCTTCGGCCACGTCGTCCAGCCCCCAGACGGCGCAGGCGACGCGGACCAGCTTCCGCGCGGTGGCAGCGCTCTCGGGTTCTCTCGGCAGCGTCTCGGAGTACCCGGGGTGGCCGATGGGCCGGGTTGTAGGTTGCGGCATGTCGGTCTGCTCTCTCAGATCGGCCAAGTCCCGGGGCCGTTCGCGCGGTCGCCGGGACACTCGCGTTCAGGTAACCGGCGTCCCCAATCGGAGGGAGGAGCCGCACGGGGGGCCAGGGGAGGGGCCAGCGCGGGTAGCTTGGTAGCAGGGAGGCACTGCATGAACGACCAAGCGAGACGTGCCCAGTTCGGCGCGCACCTGGCGAGCCTGCGCAGAGACGCGGGCCTCTCGCAGCGCTCCCTGGCGCTCCGGCTGTGCGCCGTCGCCGGGATCACCACCCTGACGCGGAACGAGGTCTCCCGGTGGGAGCGCGGCGGGCGCATCCCGGACGCGTGGCTGCCTCCGCTCGCGCAGGTGCTCGGGGTGCCGCTGCACGAGCTGGAGCAGGCCGCCGCGTACGCGCGGGGAGACACCCACGCGGCCCTTCCCGGGGTCGCGGCCACCCTGGCGGACCTACTGCCCGACGGGGACGCGGTGGAGCCCCTGGCGGCCCCCTGCGGCCGTCGCATCGGTGCCACCACCGTGGAAGGGCTGGCGGCCCGCGTGCACGGCCTCCGGCTCGCGGATGACGTGCTGTACGGCGGGGACCTGATCGCGCCCGCCTTCCGGGAGCTGCGCGCCGCCGTCCGCCTGTACCGCGAGTCCGAGCACTCCGAGGAGACGGGGCGCGGCCTGCTCGTGCAGATCGGGGAGCTGGGACAGATCGCCGGGTGGATCGCCTCGGACGCCGGGTGCGGTGAGGATGCGGAGCGCGCCTACCGGCTCGGGATCTCCGCCGCCCGGCAGGCTGGTGACGCCGTGCTCGTGGCGCAGCTCGCTGGCAGTCTCGGCTACCACCTGTCCAACGGCGGCCGGGAGCGGGAGGGCCTGGAGTTGGCGAACGCGGCCGTGGTGGAAGCCGGGCCGGACGCCCCGGCCGCAACCCGCGCCCTGTTCCTGGACCGCGTGGCGTGGGCGCATACGCGCGCTGGAGAGGCGCAACCGGCCCTCCGGGCACTCGGGGAGGCGCACGCCGCTCTGGATGCCACGGACGGCCCTCCGGCGCCCTCGTGGGCGTACTGGGTCCGTCGTGAAGAGCTGGAGGTCATGGACGCCCGGGTGTTCACCGAGCTGCGCCGCCCGCTGCGCGCGGTGCCGCTGCTCCAGGACGTGCTGGGACGCTACGACGCCACGCACGCCCGTGAGGTCGCGTTGTACCGCTCATGGTTGGCCGTGGCGCTGGCTGACGCGAACGAGCCCGAGCAGGCCGCCGAAGAGGCCCGCCGCGTCATCGACACATCCGGCGATCTTCCCTCGGAGCGCACGGCGGAGCGGGCCCGGACGGTCCTCCGCCGGCTGAAGGAGTACAAGGACGTGCCCGAGGCGCGCGAAGTGCTGGCCGACCATGGGCACTTGTTGCTCGCTTAGGGGTACGCCACTCGTTTTCGGTCGGTAAAGCTAGCAACGCGCCTTCAGTGAAGGCGTCGAGAAAAGAGGAACTTTGTCCGATCAGCAGACGCCGCTACGCCTGTCATACGAGCCGGATGACTATCTGTGCACATGGAATATCCCCGACGGAAAGGGTGGAAGTACCGAACTCCCAGGTCAATTGGAAGTACTGCCGAACCGTGCGCCAAAGGGTTCCGTATATGGCCAACTTCCACTGAATCGTGACGAGCCCCAGGAAGGAGTGTTCTCCTTCTCTTTCCCGCAGGTTGTAGAAGCTCCAGTTCTATCAGGAACCTTGGCTAATGGTGGAACAGTAATTCTTCTTGACGCCCACATTACTTACTGGACCATGAACCAGGGGCACGTGACCGGCAGCGCGGCCCTCTTGAGCAAAGGTGGAGAATTCTTCGGTCGGCGCACTTCGCAAACGATATCCGATAATAAAATCCCCCTTGTGTCGTCAATAGAATTTCAAATAACAGCACTCGACGCACTAACCGGAACTACCCCGATCGCGAGCGTGCAGACTCCAGGCATACATCCGGACAATCCCAAGGATTTGTGGAGTGCGAATCTCAACCTGGAAGCAAGAGCTGAGTGGGCGAAGGAAGGCGCGGAGCTTTCCGTTGGCTACAACGGCCGAATGCGAACCGCAGACGGATTCGAATTTCGCCTTTGTTTCAGCCCGGTGGCGACGGTCACCTTTCAACAAGGCGTATCACTTCGGGTTGCATTTGAAGATTTCGTAGAGCCGCTCCGACGGATCAGCTCAATCGCAACTGGTAAGCCCCAAGATCTGACGTACGTAGCAGTCAGGCTGACTGACATTGCGGGTCAGTACCAGGTGTACGGCACCGGTATCACGCAGGCCCCATTTGCTAGCTCAGCAAAAGACGTTAGGAATCACCGGAGCGCCATCAGAGCCAAAGCTGACGAACTATCCCTTTTGGACCTGGTTCTCGAATGGCGCAAATATTCAGCAGAGCACCACCCTTTGGTGGAAACATACGGCTCCATGCTGCACGCACACGACCAGCACCCACGGTCGCGCTTCTTGCTGCTAATCCAAGCATTGGAAGGTCTGCACGGATACGAAACACGCAACGAGTACAGCCAACGCAGGCAAAGGCATCTATCCAAGCGCGAGCAAGTCATTGACGGCCTGAGTAGCGTAGCCGACCGGGATGTGATGCAATTTTTGAAGAAGTTCCTTTCGAAGAACCCTCCCACGAGCCTCGATGCCGTATTGAAGTCCATGACTGGCGCGCTCCCCGTTGACATTATGGACCGCATCGCCGCAACCTCACTCGTCACAGAGGCCATGTCTAACCCCTCAGTAAGTACACCGGCAAATGCGCTGCGCATCGTTCGGAATAACCTTGCGCACGGCACGCGAGGCTACGATGCGTTCGAACTTGATGAAGTGGTGCGCATCCTTGAATTGGCAGTACGGGCTCATTCACTGAGAATCCTGGGGTGTCCAGATGACGTAGTGAAACGAGTCTTCGAAGAGTCTGATTGATCAATCGGCCCGCCTGGGTTCTCGTTACACCCAGGAAGCCGCAGCGCTCACGGGCTACGGCTTCCTGGTGTTCAGGCGGCGGGAAGGTCCGGCCGCCCCTCGGTGGCGATGCCCCGCAGAAGACCGGCCACCATGTCCGGCACGCGGGCGCGCTGCGCGGCCGTCAGCTCCAGGGCCTCCAGCGCCCGGTTCATCGCCTCGAACATGATCTTCGTCTGGACCTCGGCCAGGGTCACCAGACGCTCTTCCACGCCCATGCGCGCCGCAAGATCGCACATCTTCAGCAGCCGGTCCCGTTCTTCCCCCGTACAGCCGCACCCACCCGTTCACGGCCGCGCTGTACGTGGTGTCCACGCCGGGGAACTCCCCGCCCTGGCGCTCCACTTCGGAGGTCATGCCCCACACCAACGGCTCGGCCTCGGTCTCCTGCACCCGCTCCAGCAGCCACGCCACATGGCCGGACGCCTGCCGGATCAGCCGGGAGACGACGACCGCCGGGTCTTCCTGCGGACCGTCCACGTCCCCGTAGGTGCGCAGTAACTCCGCCGTGGCCTCCCGGCGCTGGGAAGCGCACGCTGCCCCTGCCGAAGCCGGTCCTGCGGGCTCTGAAGGCGTTCCACGCCACGCAGGCGGCGGAGAAGCTGGCCGCCGGGGAGGCGTACGAGGACAGCGGGTACGTCCTCGTGGACGAACTGGGGCGGCCGTGGAAGACGGACAAGCTCCGGCGCGAGGCGCACAAGCTGATGGCCACCACGGGAGTACGGAAGGTGCGGCTGTACAACGCTCGGCACGCCTGCCTGTCGTGGATGGCGAACAACGGGGTGCCGGACACGGTGGTCTCCGCGTGGGCCGGTCACTCGGACCTCGGGTTCACGAAGCGGACCTACGTGCACCCCGACCCGCAGTCGTTGAAGGCGGGTTCGGAGAAGCTGGCCGAACTGCTCGGCTGACCTTGATCAACAGCGTTTGTGAGAAATTGTGAGACGGCGCCCCTGGAAACGATCAAGAGGGATCCCGAAGGACCCCTCTGACCTTGTACTTCACCGTCGGGACGACAGGATTTGAACCTGCGACCCCTTGACCCCCAGTCAAGTGCGCTACCAAGCTGCGCCACGTCCCGGTGCGTCCGTACGGCCTGCCGTGTGAACGCGCGGGTCAACACTACCGCACGCGCGGACTGCTCTCAGCCGGTGGCGGTCCCCGCGCGGTGCGCGGCCTCGCCGGCGGGCTCGGTCTCGGCGTCGACGTCCTTGGCGTAGGCGAGGAAGTCGTCGACCATGCGGTGGAACAGGGTGGCGAGCCGGCGCAGTTCGTCGGCGGACCAGCCCGACAGGGCGGCCTCCATGCCGCGGGCGCCGACCTCGCGGACCCGGGCGATGGCGTCCCGGCCCTGCTCGGTGAGCCGGATGCGCTGGGCCCTGCGGTCGTCCGGGTCGGGGACGCGGGTGACGTACCCGGACTTCTCCAGTTGCTGCACGGTGCGGGTGACGTGGGAGGCTTCCACGCCGAGGCGGTGGGCCAGCTCGCCCGGCCGCAGCGGCTCCGAGTCGGCGATCTGGCGCAGCAGCGCGACCGCGGCACGGTCCAGCGGGACCCCGGCCAGTCCCATCAGCTTCTCGTGCTGCCGGGCCCGCGTGCTCAGGTACGTGATCCGGGTGAGAGCGCGCTCGATCTCGGCCACTTCGGGCGAGACGGGTCCGGGGGGCGAGGATGCTGTGGACATACCCCCAGTTTACCATATCGTTGCGTTACTCAACTAATTCGCGAGTGCACGCGCCGTGAGCGCCCACCGCCGCCCCGGCCCCGGTCCGCCGCCCGCCCGCCACGGCGCCCACCCCGGCCACTGGGCCCCGCGCTCGGCCGGCCCCCGCCGGGTGGAGCTTCCCGGGCGCAATCACGGTGGCGGCCGGCGCCACGCCCGCAGGACGGTCCCCGGGGACGTCCCCGCCGTCCCCGGGACGCGGGGACGGCATCGCCGGCGGCCTGCGCGGACACGCTGGGCGGCAGGTGATCACGGCACGTGGTCACGGAACGACAGCCCGGAGGTTTCCATGATCCGACGGACCCTCACCGGCGGCCTGCTGGCCACGGTCGCGATGCTCGCGCTCGTGCCCACCGCCGCCGATGCCGCCCCGGCCGCCCCCGCCCCGCGCGCCGCGGTCTCGGCGACCGCCCCGAACCCGCTCCCCGGCCGGGCGCTCCCGACCGCGCACCACGTCAACCACTCTGCCACGCACAGGCGTTCGCACCACCCCCTCGGCCGGGTGGTCACCCGCCACGCGTCCCTGAACGTCCGCTCCGGCCCGGGCACCGGCTACCGCGTGATCGGCGTACGGCACGCGGGACGGCTGGTGGCGCTCAGGTGCCGGACGTACGGGTCCCGGGTGCACGGCACCCACCAGTGGTACCGGCTCACCCACGGACGCGGCTACGTCTCCGCCCACTACGTACGCGTGGTGCGCGGCACCGTGCCGTGGTGCTGACGCGGCTCGCCGCACGCACCCGGTGACACGACCGCCCGGCGCGGGGACCCCGTGGTCCCCGCGCCGGGCCCGCGCCGCGCCGGGGGCCCGCCGGACGCGGCCGCACGCCCTGGAGCACCCGGACGCGGCCGCATCTGCGCACGCCCCCGGTCGCCTCGGGTTCACCGTCCTCACACCTTCCGGATGTGTGGCGGCACGCCAGGCCAGGGAAACCATCCGGACATCCGGGGTGAAACACCCGAAGCGGGAACGGAGTCGGGAGCAGCGAGATGCGGCAGCCCCAAGAAGCGGCAGCGTCCCCCGTGCCGCTGGTGGCGACCCTGCGCGAACTGAGGGACCGTACGGGCCTGAGCCTGGCGGCGCTCGCCACGCGCACCCCCTACAGCAAGTCGGCCTGGCACCGCTACCTCAGCGGGGCCAAGCACCCGCCCCGCTCGGCCGTCGAGGCCCTGGCCCGTCTCGCGGGCGCCGACCCCGCCCCGGTGCTGGCCCTGTGGGAAGCCGCGGACGGCACCGGACCCGCCGTGCCCGCCCAGCGCGGGGCCGCCCCGCGCGGGTCTGCCGCCCCGGACGCGCCCGGCGGGTCCGGCCGGCCGCCCGTCCGGCGGCGCCGGCTGCCGCTGCTGCCGGCGCTCACCCTGCTGACCGCGGCCGCCGCGGTCGCCACCGCCCTGGCCGCCTCCTCGCGCGGCGCCTCGCCGGGCTCACGGGCGGCGTTCACCCCCGCGCGCTGCCACGGCCGCTCCTGCCAGGGCGAGCTGCCCGGCGCCTCCGCCTGCGCGCGGGACGCGCAGACCAGGAGCGCCGTGTCCGACGCGACGTACACGGTACGGCTGCGCTGGTCACCGTCCTGCCACACCGCCTGGTCGCAGGTCGGGGTGCGGGACGCGGTGGCCCGGGAGATCTCCGTACGGACCGGTGAGGACGTGCTGTCGGCCGCCTACCCCGCCGGGGACACCGCGAGTGACACCAGTCCGATGCTGGCCGTCTCCTCGCCGCGCGGGGTGGAGGCGTGCGCCGAGGTGAACGGTGAGGTGGCGTGCACCGGCCTGGACGCCGACGCGGGCGGTGAGCCGTGATCCGCGCGCGAGTGCCGGGCGCCGCGCCGGTGCGCGTCCCGTCGCGGCCCGTCCCCGCGGGCGCGGCCACCGCGGGCGGGCCGCCGCACGGAACACGGCCGCGCCGGCCGGCCCGGCGGCCGGCGCGCGGGTGCGGGGGTGCGGGGGCGCGGGGCCTACTTGATGACCGCGTTGGCCACCACGACGATCAGGCCGAACAGGGCGTCCACCACGCCCGTGACCAGCACGATCGGCCAGCGGCGTCCCGCCCACCGCGCCGAGAGCAGCCCCAGCACGAACAGCAGCGCGATGTTGAAGACGAACGCCGGGTACTCCACTCCGTCCGCGGACCACCAGCCCCAGCCCGCGCCGGCGAGGATCAGCACCGTGGGCAGCATGGCCACGACCAGCGGCCACTCCGCGGCGAGCGCCAGCAGCGCCTCACCGCGCCGGCGCGGGCCGCGCTCGGCGATGTAGTGGGAGTAGCCGTGCGCCAGGGCCGAGGCGAACGCGGTCACCAGCAGCCAGGCCGCGTCGTAACGGCGGGCGCCCGGCGAGTTGTGCCCGTACTCGGTCAGCGCCGCGACCATGGCGCTGGCCACCACGGCGCCGTAGACCCCGCCGAAGAGCAGGAGGGACCGGGTGTCGTCGTGCGCGGGCCGTGCGGGGACGGCCGCCGCGGGGTCCGCCATGGGCTGCTCGCTTCCCGGACGTACGAGGACGGATTGTCCCCACGATCACCCCAAGCACCGGCCTCCGCCACTCCACGGACGCCTGCACCGCATCGCGCTCCGGCCACCACTCCCCGCACCCACCTCCCCACCTCCCCGCCCGATGACATCCCCACCGCCTTGTCCCCACCGCACGCTCTCCCCACCGCACGACGAAGTGTCCGGGCGTCCGGGCCGATCCCCCACACTCTGTCCAGACCACCGGGGCGCGGGGCCCCGTTAGGGTCCGTGCATGGACCGCAGCTTCGTTCTCCACGTCCCCGGCGTCCTCGATGCCGAGCTGGTTCCCGAGCCGCTCGCCCCCGGGCAGATCGTCTCCGGCTCGCCCGAGGTGACCGGGAAGGTCGTCTGGGAGTCGGCGGACGGCCGTCAGGTGCGCGGGATCTGGCAGATCACGCCCGGGGTCGTCACCGACACCGAGGCGGACGAACTGTTCGTCGTGGTCAGCGGGTCGGCGACCATCGAGGTGGAGGGCGGGCCGACCCTGCGCGTCGGCCCCGGTGACATGGCGGTGCTGCGCGAGGGCGACCGGACGACGTGGACGGTGCACGAGACGCTGCGCAAGGTGTACGCCGTCAACCTCTGAGCGGGGCGCCCCGGGGCCGGCCGGACACCGCGGGCGCGCGTCACCGGATGGCGGATCCGGCCCAGGTCCCGGCGCGGGTCGTGGTGCGGGTCGCCTGCCTGCGGCGCGGGTCACCGGGCGGCGGGCTGCGCCGGCAGGTCGAACACGTGCCGTGGCGTGACGATCCCGGTGACGGCCCGGCCGAACAGCGTGCTGGGCTCGGCGCCCTGGTGGCCGGTGTCCGTGTTGAGCAGGACGACGAGCGTCGTGCGGGCGGCGGGCAGGTAGACCGTGAGGGACTCGTAGCCGGGCAGGGAGCCGTTGTGGCCGATCCAGCCATGGACGGCGAAGATGCCCAGCCCGTACGCCGCGCCGGGGACGGACGTCGGCGGTGTGGTGAGCCGCTGCTTCTGCGTGGCCGGGCTGACCAGGGCACGACCGTCGGGGAGCACCCCGGTCGCCACGGTCCGCGCCCAGACGCGCAGGTCGTCGAGGTCGGAGATCATCGCGCCGGCCGCCCAGCCCCAGGAGGGGTTCCAGCCGGCGGTGTCGGCGGTGCGGCCGTTCGCGGTCTGGTCCGTGTAGCCCTGCGCGTGCGGCTCGGGGAACTCGGCACCGGCCGGGAAGAGGGTGTGGCGCAGGCCGGCCGGTCCGAGGACGTTCGCGCGGATGCAGTCGGCCAGCGACCGGCCGCTGACCTTCTCGATCACCAGCCCGAGCAGGATGAGGTTGGTGTTGCTGTAGTCGAACTTCCGGCCCGGCGGGAAGAGCACGGGGTGCCGGAAGGCGTACGCGAGCAGCTGCCGCGGGGTGAAGGGGCGCCGCGGGTCGGAGGTGAACGCCTTGCGGAAGCCGTCGTCCTCGGAGTAGTTGAACAGGCCGCTGCGCATGCCGGCCAGCTCGCGCAGCGTGATCCGGCCGCCGTCCGGCACCCCGTCGACGTACTTGCCCACGGGGTCGTCCAGGCCCACCCGGTGCCGGTCGACCAGCCGCAGCAGCGCGGTCACGGTGAACGTCTTGGTCTCGCTGCCGATGCGCATGTACAGGTCGGCGGACATCTTCCGGCCGGTGCTCCGGTCGGCGACGCCGAAGGACTTCACGTACTGGCCCTGGCCGGGTGTCCACAGGCCGACGATCACGCCGGGAACGTTCGCCTCGCGCTGGACGCGCCGCACGGCCCGGTCCAGCTGCCGGACCACGGCGGGTGTGAGGGTGCGGACCTCGGAGGCGGAGCCGGACGGGGAGGGAGAAGCGGACGCATAAGGGGAAGGGGGAGGGGACGCGGGCCGGGACGGGAGCTGTCCGGGCGGTGGCGCGCCGGTCCGGGCGGGAGGCGGGAACGGGGCGGCGGCACCGGCGGGCGAGGTCCGTGCGGCCGGGGCGGCGGCCGCGGGGCCCGCGGTGAACGAGGCGGTGGCGAGGAGTGGGATGACCAGGATCCCGGCGGCGGTCGCGGTGGCGGCCCTCCCGCGCAGCCGTCGTGGGCACGCGTGCGTCATGGGCTGACTCCGAGCGCTGCGGATCGCACCCGCGGCCGTCGTCGACGGGCGCGGGACCAGGAGGCGTCCTTACCGCGGCGGACGCCGACGGGACCGGCCATGACGTCAGGGGCGTCCGCAGGTGCACCGGCCGCGCGGCCCGACGTCCTCAGTACAGAAGGCACTCTCGGCCCAGGGGGCACCCCCGCAGGAGCGGACACCCGCGGGAGGAGTCACCCTCGGCGGAGGAGACCTCCCCAGCATAGGAGCGGCCCCGCCCGGCCGCCTGCCGGCGCCGCCCCTCTCACGCGCCGCGCCAGACGTTCGCGAAGGCGGCCTCCTCGATGGCGCGGCGCCGGCGCACCGCCTCCAGCTCCATCACGGCGTCGTGCACGGTGGCGAGCACGGTGAGGACCGCGTCGTCGGTGACCGCCGGCTCGTCGGGGGCGATCTCGTCGCGGATCCCGGCGGCCGCGGCCAGCGCCAGCAGCACCGGCTCGTCCGCGGCCCAGCGGAACGCCGCCCGCCGCCGCGCCTCGGTGTCACCCAGGACGGTGCGCGAGCCGCGGAAGGGCAGCCGGCGGGTCCGCTCCCACGTCACCTGCCCCTCCTCCTCCAGCGCCGCCAGGTAGGCCGCGGCCAGGCCGCGACCGCGCCGCCACAGCCAGTCCGGCAACGATTCGTAGGGGGCCTCGCGCAGGAGTGCGGCGGCGGCCTCGTCCAGGAGGCGGTCGCCGAGCCGGGTTCGCGGCCGGGGCAGGATCCGGCCACCGCCGTCCAGCCCGATCGCCTCCGCCCGGAGCAGGTCGTACGCCTCCGCCCCCGCCAGGGCGAGCGCGAGGTCCCCGCGCTCCACGGGCCGGGCGGACGCCACGTCCAGGGCGACGATCATCAGGTCACGCGGTGTGCTCATGAGGCTCCCCGTCGAAGGGCGTGTCCGGCCCCGCGCCGCCGGGCGACCGGCGCGGGACGTGGCGCCTGGTGATGCCGTACCCGGCCGACTGTAGCGCGGCGCGAGCGGCTGGGAACGGGGAGCGGGGCCGGGCGAGGGAGCGGTCGCGCACCGGCGGGCGGCACGGGACCGGCGGAAGTGACCGGGCCGGACCAACGGATCCCGCCGGAACCGGGGACCGCACCGGACCGGCCACGGATCTCACCGGACCACGGGGCCGACCGGAGCGCGGGACCGAGCCGGAGCGCGGGACCGAGCCGGTGGGCCGCCGGGCCCTGCTGCCGGGGTCCGGACCCACGTCGTCGCCCTGTTCCTGGACGACGCAGACGAGGTCCAATTTCCTGCACCTCACTGTGCGACGGGGGGAGGCCGGCCCCGGCGGGGTGGTGCGGGTCCTCGCCGGTTCACGGACGGCTGGTGCGCTGGGACGGGATCCACTCCCCTGCGGTGCCCGCTGTCCATAGTTTGTCAGGACATCACTTCAGAAGTAGGTCCGTATGTTAGAACAAAGCATTGACAGCGCACTGCCGCGGGCCCTACACCTTGGGGACGGCGGGCTCCCGGATCCGCCCTCCCCCGCCGGGGTCGATCCCTACCCGTTGTGTCCCGTCCTACCCCCGGGGGGCGGCCGACGGCCTGCCTGCGCCGGCCCGCCCCTGCACCCCCGCCCCTCCGCCCTCTCCTCGGCCGACCACCGCCGACCGCCTGAACGGAGCCCGGCCTTGCGCCTCCTGAACGGAGCCCTCCCTTGAGCGTCCGCATTCCCGACCTCACCTCGGTCAGAGCCCGGCACCCCGGCGCCGTCGCCGAGGCGGCCGAACGCCGGGTGCGCCGCCCGCTGGTCGGAGGCAGCGGACGGCTGCTGATCGTGGCCGCCGACCATCCCGCGCGCGGCGCGCTGGGGGTCGGGGAGCACGGCCTCGCCATGGCCGACCGCGCCGGGCTGCTGAAGCGCCTGTGCGTGGCCCTGTCCCGGCCCGGTGTCGACGGAGTGCTCGCCTCCGCCGACATACTGGAGGACCTGCTGCTCCTCGGCGCACTCGACGGCAAGGTGGTCATGGGCTCCATGAACCGAGGGGGGCCGGCGGGCGCGTCCTTCGAGATGGACGACCGCTTCACCGGCCACCGCGCCCGCGACATCGCCCGGCTCCGCTTCGACGCCGGCAAACTGCTGCTGCGCATCGACTACGACGACCCCGGCTCGCCGGCCACCATCGAGTCCGCGGCACGGGCGGTGGACGAGATGGCCGCGGCGCGCCTGCCGGTGTTCGTCGAGCCGTTCATCTCGCGCCGGGCGGACGCCCGGATCGTCAACGACCTGTCCGCCGGGGCCGTCACCCGTTCCATCGCCATCGCCTCCGGCCTGGGCGGCACCTCCGCGTACACCTGGCTGAAGGTGCCGGTCACCGCGGACCCGGACGCCATGGCCGAGGTCCTGGCGACCTCGGCCCTGCCCGCCGTGCTGCTGGGCGGGGAGGTCGGCGACGACCAGGAGGGGGCCTACGCGCGCCGGCGGAAGGCCCTGCGGCTGCCCACCGTCCAGGGCCTGGTCGTGGGCCGTTCACTGCTCCACCCCGCGAAGGGCGGTGTCGAGGACGCGGTCGACACCGCCGTCAGCCTGCTGCGACGAGGAGGGACCGCACCCGATGACCCGCACACCCCCGCGCCCCGGACCCACCGGGCCCGACCGACCCACCGGACCGGACGAACCCACCGGCCGCGCAGACCTCACCCCCGGACCCGACGGCTCCACCGCCCCGGCGGCCCCGACCCGGCCCGACCCGCCCACCGGCCCCGCCGAACCGACCCGGCCCGACCGGCCCGACCGACCCGACCGGCCCGCCGGTCCCGCCGGCCCGACCGGACCTGACGGCCGCACCGGCCCGGCGAGTCCGTACCACCTCCGGGCCGGCCGGGCGGCCCACGGCCCCTACGCGGTGCACGTCACCCCCGAGTCCGCCGGCTGGGGCCACTGCTCCCTCCGGGTCCTGGAACTGGCGCCGGGCGGCTCGCACACCTTCGACACCGGCGACAGCGAGTGGATCGTGCTGCCGCTGAGCGGGGGCTGCGCGGTCGCCTGCGCCGACGGCTCGGGCCACGACACGTTCGCGCTGACCGGCCGGGCGAGCGTGTTCAGCGGCGTGAGCGACTTCGCCTACGTGCCCCGGGACGCCCGGACGACGGTCTCGTCCGCCGGCGGCGGGCGCTTCGCGCTCACCGGCGCCCGCTGCACCCGGCGCCTGCCCGCCCGCTACGGCGCGGCCTGCGATGTGCCGGTGGAACTGCGCGGCAGCGGCCCGTGCTCGCGCCAGGTCAACAACTTCGCCGCGGCGGGGGTGTGGGACTGTGACGCCCTGATCGCCGTCGAGGTGCTCACCCCGGGCGGCAACTGGTCGTCGTTCCCGCCGCACAAGCACGACGAGCACCGGCCCGGCGAGGAGTCGGTCCTGGAGGAGATCTACTACTTCGAGTTCGCCGGCCACGACGGCACCCCCGGTCTGGGCTACCAGCGGGTCTCCCCGTCGGGGCCCGGCCGGGACACGGACGTGCTGGCCGAGGTGCGCGACGGCGACGTCGTGCTGATCCCGGACGGCTGGCACGGTCCGTCGATGGCCGTGCCCGGCCACCACATGTACTACCTCAACGTCATGGCGGGCCCCGGTACCGAACGCGCCTGGCTGATCCGGGACCACCCCGACCACGCCTGGATCCGCGGCACCTGGCCCGCACAGCCCGTCGACCCGCGTCTTCCCCTCTACTCGGCACCGGAGCAGACCCCATGACCCCCAGCCACCACTCCCGTCCCGGCCCCGAGCCGGGCCCCGGCCCCCGCACCCGCCGTCTGACGGTCGCCCAGGCGCTGATCCGCTTCCTCGCCGCCCAGTACACCGAGCGCGACGGGGTGCGGCAGCGGCTGATCGCCGGCACCTGGGGCATCTTCGGCCACGGGAACGTGGCCGGGATCGGCCAGGCACTCGTCGAGCACGCGGACGTGATGCCGTTCCACCAGGGCCGCAACGAACAGGCGATGGTGCACGCGGCCGTCGCCTTCGCCCGGCAGCGCGGCCGGCTCTCCGTCCAGGCGGTCACGACGTCCATCGGCCCCGGTGCCACCAACCTCGTCACGGGGGCGGCCCTGGCCACCGTCAACCGCCTGCCCGTCCTGCTGCTGCCCGGCGACTACTTCGCCACGCACCCGGCCGACCCGCTGCTGCAGCAACTGGAGCACCCGACGGCGGCGGACGTGTCCGTCAACGACACCCTGCGCCCGGTCTCCCGCTTCTTCGACCGCGTCACCCGCCCCGAGGCGCTGGTGCCGTCCGCGCTGAACGCCGTACGCGTCCTGACCGACCCGGCCGAGACGGGCGCCGTCACGCTCGCGCTGCCGCAGGACGTCCAGGCGGAGGCCCACGACTGGCCGGAGGAGTTCTTCGCCGAACGCGTGTGGCGGATCCGGCGGCCCGCCCCCGACCCGGCCGAACTCGCCGACGCGGTCGCGGCGATCAGGTCCGCCGCCCGCCCGCTGATCGTCGCGGGCGGCGGCGTCCACCACAGCGCGGCCGAGGACGCGCTGCGGGCGCTCGCCGACGCCACCGGCATCCCGGTCGCCTCCACGCAGGCCGGCAAGGGCTCGCTGCGGTACGACCACCCGGCCGACCTCGGCGGCATCGGGCACACCGGCACCGCGGTCAGCGACGACCTGGCCCGCACCGCCGACCTCGTCATCGGGGTCGGCACCCGCTACACGGACTTCACCACCGCCTCCGGCACGCTCTTCCAGCACCCGCACGTGCGTTTCGTCAACCTGAACATCACCGCGTTCGACGCGCACAAGATGGCGGCGGCCACCCTGGTCTGCGACGCGCGGGCCGGTCTCGCCTCGCTCGTCGACGCGCTGGCCGGACACCGTGTCGACCCCGCCTACGAGGGCGAGTACCGCGCCGGGAAGGAGCGGTGGCAGCGGGTGACGGAGGCCGCCTTCGCCGCCTTTGACGACAGCGCGGTGCCCACGCAGGCCCAGGTCCTCGGTGCCCTGGACGCGGTGGTGGGCGACGAGGACGTGGTGATCAACGCGGCCGGTTCGCTCCCCGGCGACCTGCACCGGCTGTGGCGGGCCCGCTCACCGCGCCAGTACCACCTGGAGTACGGCTACTCCTGCATGGGCTACGAGATCCCGGCCGCCGTCGGCGTGCAGCAGGCGGCACCGGACACGCCGGTGTGGGCCCTGGTCGGCGACGGCACCTACCTGATGATGCCCACCGAGATCGTCACCGCCGTCCAGGAGGACCTGCCCGTCAAACTGCTGCTGGTCCAGAACCACGGGTACGCCTCCATCGGCGGCCTGTCGGAGACGGTGGGGGCCGAACGCTTCGGCACCGCCTACCGCCACCGCGCCCCCGACGGCTCCTTCACCGGCGCCCCGCTCCCGGTCGACCTCGCCGCCAACGCCGCCAGCCTCGGCATGGACGTCCTGCGCGCCGGGACCGTGGGCGAGCTGCGCACGGCGCTGCGCACGGCCCGCGCCGCCCACCGCCCGACCTGCGTGTACGTCGAGACGGACACCGGCGCCACGGCGGCGGCCGCCGCCCCGCCCGCCGAGGCCTGGTGGGACGTCCCGGTGGCCGAGGTGGCCGCCCGCGAGGCCGCCGTCGACGCCCGCAAGCGCTACGAGCAGGAGGTCACCGCCCGCCGCCGCCCCCTGTAGGACGCCGGCTCCTGCCCCGCCCGCCACGTCACCCGGCCGCGGCCGTGACCCCGGGCCCCGCCGCCGGTTGACCAGGTGACCGGTCGGATCGGCGAGGCACGGGAGGACGGCGGATGGACAGCGGTACGCAGGCGGGTACGGAGCACGGGACCGTCAGCCGGCGGCGTTTCCTGGAGACGTCGGCCGTCTCCTTCGCCGCGGTGTCCCCGGTCGCGGCGCCCGCCGCCCGGGCGCGCGCCGCGGACGGGGACACGCGGCTGCTGACGTACCGGGAGGCGACCGGCGGGTCGGTCACCGCGCGCGCGGACGGACAGGTGCTGATCGCCGAGGTGCAGGGCGTGCTGTGGCGGGTGCCGCGGGCGGGCGGTGCGGCCGAGCGGCTGACCGGCTGGGAGGTCGAGGCGACCCGCCCGGCCCTCTCACCGGACGGCCGGAGCCTGGCCCTGTGCGGCTACGCGGGCGGCGCCTTCCACCTGTGGACGATGCGGCCCGACGGCGGCGGGCTGCGCCGGCTCACCGACGGCCCGTGGGACGACCGCGCGGTGGCCTGGTCGCCGGACGGCAGGCGGCTGGCGTTCTCCTCCGAGCGCGGCGGCGACCCGGTGGCCGGCGGCTCGTTCGGCCTGTGGACGCTCGACGTGGGCAGCTCCCGGCCGGTCCGGGTGACGAGCGGCCCCTTCGAGGACTACGACCCGGCCTGGTCGCCGGACGGGCGGACGCTGGTGTGCGTACGCGCCGCCCACACGCCCGACGGCGGCAACGACGGCGGTATGTCCCTGGTCCGGGTGTCCCTCGCGGACGGCACGGCGCGGACGGTGCGGACCGTCACCACGGGCCGTCTGCTGTGCCCCGCGGTGTCCCCCGGGGGCCGGATCGCCTGGCTGCGGCTGTCCGGTCCCGGTGGCCCGCCGTCCCTCCCGCCGTCCCGCGCGGAGCTGCTGGTGGACGGGCAGGTGGTCGCCGCGGACGAGGACCTGGCCGCGGCGCCGCCGTGCTGGCTGGGCGAGGACCGGCTCCTCTACGTGGCCGACGGGCGCATCCGGATCCGCACCCTGAGCACCGCCTCCGTCACGGACGTCCCCTTCACCGCCCGGATGCCGGTGCCCGCGCCGCGCCGCCGCAGCGAGCGGCGCCGGACGGCGGAAGGCACCGGTTCCGCCCCGGTGCGCGGGCTGCACCGGCCGGTGCTCTCCCCCGACGGCCGCCAGGTGGCGTACGCGGCGCTCAACTCGCTGTGGCTGCGGCCCGCCGACGGCCCCGGCGCACCCCGCGAGCTGGTCCGGGCCGCCGACGCGCACTACGTGCAGATGCCCGCCTGGTCCCCCGACGGGCGCTCCGTGCTGTACTGCACCGACCGCGACGGTCTGCCCGCGGTGCGCAGGGTCCGCGTGGACGGCTCGGCGGACGAGGCGGTCACCGGCACCGGCCGCCTGTCGCCCGCCCCGTCGCCGGACGGCACGCACCTGGCCTGTCTCGACGTCACCGGCGGCCTGCTGGTGCGGGACCTGGCCACCGGCCGGGAGCGGACCGTGGCCCGTCCGCTCGCCACCGACGGCCCGCCCGGCACCCCCACCTGGTCACCGGACGGGCGGTACGTGGCGCTGTGCGACCGCAACCGGCTCAACCACCGCTTCCGCGAGGGCTACAACGTCATCCGTGTCGTCGACGTACGCACCGGCACCGAGCGCCGCCACCTGCCCGCCGCGCACCAGTCGCTGTCGGACCGGGTCGCCGCCGGGCCGGTCTGGTCGCCCGACGGCCACTGGATGGCGTTCGTCGCCGAGTCCGTCCTGTGGCTGCTGCCGGTCACGCCCGACGGCACCCCCGCGGGCCGCGCCCGCCGGCTCACCGACGAGCCGGCCGACCATCCGAGCTGGGCGGCCGGCTCCCGCACCCTGCTGTACCTGTCGTGCGGGCGCCTGCGGCTGCTGCGTCTCGACGACGCCCGCACCCCGGTGCGGGCGCGCACCCTGCCCGCCGCGCCGCCCGCCCGCCGCCGCGCGCCCGGCGGCCGGGAACCGCTGCGCGTGCACGCCGGGCAGCTGTGGGACGGCACCGGCGGCGGACCGCGCCAGGACGTGGACATCCTGGTCCGCGGTGAGCGGATCACCACCGTCGAACCGCACCGCGCCCGCCGGCCGGGCCACCGCACGCTCGACGCCTCCGCCCACACGGTCCTCCCCGGCCTCTTCGACAGCCACACCCACCCCTACCAGGCCACCTACGGCAACCGGCAGAACCTGACCGCGCTCGCCTACGGCATCACCACCACCGCCTGCATGGGCGGTCCGCTGTACGAGACGGTCCGGCTGCGCGAGGCGACGGGCTCCGGGGCCTGCCTGGGTCCGCGGTCCCTGGCCTGCGCCGAACTGATCGACGGCTCCCGCACCGCCTACAGCATGGGCCGCGCCCACCGCACCGAGAGCGGCGTGCGGCGCACACTGGAGCGGGCCACCGCCCTGGACGTCGACTTCGTCAAGACCTACGTACGGGCCCCCGGCCGGTACATGGCGCTGGCCGCCGAGGCCGCGCACCGCCTGGGCGTGCCGTGCGGCAGCCACCTGTGCGCTCCGGGCCGGGCCTCGGGCCAGGACCTGACCACCCATCTCCAGGCCACCCAGCGGCTGCCGTACGGCCATGCCACCACCCCGCTCGGCCACATCCACCAGGACCTGGTCGAGCAGTACGCCGACGGCGACTTCGCCATGATCATGACGCCGTTCAGCGCGCAGTTCCTGCTCGGCGCGGATCCGGCGCTCGCCGACGACCCACGGGTGGACGTCCTCATGCCGCCCTGGGACGTGGCCGCCGTCCACGAGCGGGCCCGCACCCGGCCCACCGGCCCTGAACTGGCGGCGCTGAAGCTGGAGTTCGAGGACTACCGCCGGCTGGCCGCACAGGGCGCCCGGCTCGCCCTGGGCACCGACTCGCCCCTGGTGCCGGTCGGGCTCTCCCTCCACCTGGCCCTGCGCGGACTGCACGCCCACGGTTTCACCGCGGCGCAGGCCCTGCACACCGCGACCACCGTCCCGGCCCGGCTGTTCGGTCTCGCCCGGGACCTCGGCACGGTCGAGGCGGGCAAGCTGGCCGAGCTGACGGTGGTGGGCGGCGACCCGTTCACCGACTTCGCCACGCTCGTCGACACGGTCGCCGTGGTGCGGGGCGGGGTGCCTCACCGCAGTGCCGACCTGGTCGCCCGGCGCCGCGGGACCGCTCAGGCGCGGGCGTAGCCCGTCGGAGGCGCGGCCCACGAAGAAGGCGAGGGCCTTCCCGGACCGGTCCGGGAAGGCCCTCGCTCAGTGCTCCGTGGAGCTTGTACGACGGGAGGGGGCGGGGTCTCAGACCCAGTCGTCGCCCGCGGTGATCTGCCAGTACGTGCCGGTGTTGATGCGCACGGCGACCTTTCCGTCCGTGGTGTGGACCCACAGGTCGGCCTTGCCGTCGTTGTCGGCGTCGGCGAAGAGCAGCTCTCCCTTGGGGCGGCCGAGGAAGTTGCTCCAGCCGGCGCTCCAGTCCTTGCCGCCGTCCCAGTACGTCCCGGTGTTCGTGCGCACGGCGATCTTCCCGTCCGTGCCGTGCACGATCAGATCGGCCTTGCCGTCACCGTTGACGTCCGCGAAGTACAGGCGCCCCTTGCCCTCCTGACCAAGGAAGTTGCTCCACCCGGCGCTCCAGTCCTTGCCGCCGTCCCAGTACGTCCCGGTGTTCGTGCGCACGGCGATCTTCCCGTCCGTGCCGTGCACGATCAGATCGGCCTTGCCGTCACCGTTGACATCGGCGAAGTACAGGCGTCCCTTGCCCTCCTGACCAAGGAAGTTGCTCCACCCGGCGCTCCAGTCCTTGCCGCCGTCCCAGTACGTCCCGGTGTTCGTGCGCACGGCGATCTTCCCGTCCGCGCCGTGCACGATCAGATCGGCCTTGCCGTCACCGTTGACATCGGCGAAGTACAGGCGCCCCTTGCCCTCCTGGCCGAGGAAGTTGCTCCACCCGGCGCTCCAGCGGACGCCGTCGTTGAACCGGTAGTAGGGGTCGCCCGGCTTCACCGCGATCTTGCCGCTCTTGGCGGTGCGCACGGTGATGACGCCGTCGGCACCCAGGATGACGAGGTCGCTCAGTCCGTCACCGTTGACGTCGGCCGCGTACAGGACCTCCCGCAGGCGGTCCCTGGCCTCCTTGGCCCATGCCTGGACCGCGCTGTCGTCGACCCGCGCGGACACCGCGCCGGTGCGGGTCTCCGCCGGGTCCTGGCCGAAGCATCCGCCCTGCCAGGAGCGGCTGTTGACGGCGACGAGCTCGACCGTGCCGTCCTCCTTCTCCCGGAGCAGCGGCCCGCCGGCGTCACCGGCGCAGATCGCGTCCCCGTTGCGGCCGGTGATCGTCAGTTGGTCGCTGTCCGCGGCGTCGACGCCGAAGACGCCGGTGTGCTGCTTGAGCGGTGACCACTCGGTCCTGGTGCGGCCGAAGCCGACGGCCTTGAGGGTCTCGCCCGCGGCGGCCGGTGTGGTGGCGAAGGCGACCGGGGTGATCCCCGTGGTCGGCTGCGCCAGCCGGGCCATGACCAGGTCGCGTCCCTGGTACGGCACGAGTTCGGTGATCTCGGTGACGAGACCGCCGGTGGCCGTGAGGTCGGGGCGGCCGACGGTGACCTTGGTGGCCTTGGCCGGCTTCCCGGCGGCGGGAACGGCGCCGGAGGCCGGGTCGTCCACGAAGCAGGACGCCGCGGTGACGACCCACCGCGGGTCGACCAGGGCGCCCGAGCAGGCACGTTCGCCGTCGCCTATGTCGATCCGGGCGGTGAACGCGTAGGCGCTGTCGGCGGCGTCGCCGGTGACGGCCTGGGCGTTCGGGACGGTGAGCGCACCGCACGCGACGGTGACCGCGAGCAGAGTGCTCGTCAGGGCCGCGCGAGAGCGGGATCTTGACATGGTGGAGCCTCCCCGGAGGTCGTACGAAGTGCTGACGGATGGACGGACCAGGACGTGCTGACGGCGGTCCGCGGACGCGTGCGTGCGGGACGCGGCCGGGCGGGGGCCGCCGCCTGGAGCATCCGCCGGAGGCGGATCGTGCCGGGCCGGCTGATCAGCCGGTGACGCGGATCTCGACGAGGACCGAGCGCAGGCCCGTGTCGCCGGACTCGCCGACCGGGGTGAGGTCGTTGGCGGGTGCGTTGACGACCGTGTTCTTGCCTTCCGCGGTCAGCGTGGCCTTCACCGGGTGGTTCTGGGTCCAGATGCTGAACGTGTCGGGCAACTCCAGCGTGAGGTAGCCGGACTTGGCGTTGGTCTTGAAGCAGAAGAGGCCCTTGCGGGACTCGATCGCGATGTTCGACGCGCCGCTGCACTCGTTCAGGGACGTCACGTCGGTGAGCCAGACGTGTCCGTCGCCGCGCTTGAGCGTGACCCCGCGGTCCTGCTGCACCTGGGCGGCGCCCGGGTAGTTGAAGTCCTCCACCAGGCTCGGCACGTCGCCCGCGGCGGTGCTCGTGGCGGCGGACGTGGTGGTCTGCGGAAGGGCCAGCGCGGTGGCGCCGAGGCCCATCACCAGGGCGGCCGTCAGACCACCCAGCAGCACCTTGCGGGCGGGGGTTATCGCCATGGGTTCCTCTCAGAGTGCGGCGTGCGGAGCATACGTGAAGGCGGAGTAATCGCCTCGTCGAGCTGAAGTAAAGCACATGTAAGATCCGTAAATAAGTGGGCTCCGGCGTCACCACCTGCGGTTATGGGCCTTCCTGACGTGCTGCCACCACCTGTCGGCAGCCGTGGGGGCCCGGCTGCTCCGTTTCCTGCGAGAGCCCGGGGACGAGGGACACGGACTCCTGTGTCCGGTCCCGCCCAGGGGTGTTCCGCCGGGAGTCCGGTCACCGATCCATGAAGGACCGTCAGGTGAAACAACCATCACGCCCGATACCACCCGGGCACAGCCGCAGACCGCGACGGGGCGGCCCGGCGCGCGGAGCGGGCCTGCGGGCCGCCTGCGCGACCGTACTGGCCGTCACGCTCACGGGAACCCTCCTGGGCGCCTCTCCGGCCGTCGCGGCCGACCCCGACCCGGCCGCCAACCGCGGTCTGGTGGTGGGGTACTGGCTCGGGGGCGGCACCGGCATCAAGGAAGCGGCCGAGAAGGCGCTCGTGGGCACGGACGACGACGTCCGGCAGTTCCTCACGGACGCGCCCGCGATCCAGGAGATCGACGACCGCGTGGACGTCTCCCGCGTGGTGAACGCCGGCGGCCCCGCCGTGCGGGAGGCCGCGAAGAAGGCGCTGGCCGGCACCCCGGCCGATGTCGAGGCCTTCCTCGACGAGGGCTGGAAGACGGCGGACGAGCAGGACCTGCGGGTGCAGGCCACCCGGGTCGTGAACTTCGGCGGCCCCGGCGTCCAGGACGCCGGCAAGAAGGCGCTGCAGGGCACGTCCGCGGACCTCAAGCAGTTCCTGCGGATCGACCAGTACAAGGCGCAGCAGACCGACGAACGGGTCGAGGTCAGCAAGCTCTACAACAGCGGCGGCCCGAACGTGAAGGCCGCCGCCAAGCTCGCGCTGCGCGGCACCCCCGACGACGTCGTCGAGTTCCTGGAGGTCGGCCAGTTCGTCGCGCGCAACCGCGACCAGGAACGCGCCACGATCGAGCAGCTGATCGAGCAGGCCGAGAAGGCCGGCAAGCAGGCCGAGCACGCCACCGACGAGGCCGAGGAGGCGTCCGGCAAGGCCATCGCCGCCGCGGCGCTCGCCGAGGAGGCCGCGCAGAAGGCGGCCCGGGAGACGCAGGCGGCGAAGAACGACGCCCAGCGCGCGTCGCTGAAGGCCGGGCAGGCCGCCGACGCGGCCCGGGCCGCGGCCGCCGCCGCGCAGCAGGCGATCGGTGCCGCCGACGCGGCCAACCGCTCGGCCCGCAGGGCGTCGCTGGCCGCGGCGCAGACCGCGAACGCCGCGGCGGCGGCGGCCGAGGCCGCGAGCCGCGCCTCGAACGCGGCGTACGCCGCGAGCAAGGACAAGAACAACGCGCAGGCCGCCCGTGACCGGGCCGCCGAGGCGCGCAAGGCGGGGGCGCTGGCCAAGAAGTCGGCGCAGGCCGCCGAGCAGGCCGGCAAGGCCTCGCTCGCCGCCGCGGACGCGGCGGCCGCCTCCCGCAGCGCCACCGGGAACGCGAACAAGGCGGCGGCCGCGGCGGACGAGGCGGCCGACTACGCCGAGGCCGCCGGAGGCAGCGCCGCCGAGGCCCGGGCCGCCGCCGCGGAGACCCGTCGGCACGCCGCCGAGGCCAACCGCGCCGCCAACGCCGCCGAGGCACTGGCCCGCAAGTCGGCCGCGGCGGCCATGGAGGCCCGTGACGCCGCGAACTCCGCCGCCGCGCACGCGAACAGCGCCGCCGACGCGGCCGACGCGGCCGCCGAACACGCCGGTGAGGCCGCCGACCAGGCGGCGGAGGCGGTCAAGCAGGCCGCCGCCGCCAAGGCCGCCGCCGACGACGCCACCAAGGCGGTGGCGACCGCGCAGAAGACCTTCGACATCGCGCGGGAGGTCGAGACCGAGGATCTCAACACCCGTACGAACGCGGGCGTCGAGGGCGCCATGACGCAGAAGGCCTCGGCCGACGGCTTCACCGTCGACGTGTCCCGGTCGGTCATCGAGGGCCAGGCGATCACGGACGACACCCGGGCCCTGAGCGCCGAGGCGGCCGAGCCGGGGGCGGACCCGGCCGCGCTGGCCGCCAAGGGCCGCGCCGTCGCGCTGCGGGCGATGCAGTACTTCGGTTCCTGGCGCAAGGACGCCGCCGCGCAGGCCCTGTCCGGCACCGACGCCGACGTGATCGAGTACCTGCGCACGGGCTGGGACAAGGCCGTGGCCGACGAGACCCGCCAGCAGGTCGCCGACCTCGCCACAGACAGCCCCTACGAGGCCGTGCGCACCGCCGCCGCCGAGGCCCTGAACGGCACCGACCAGCAGATCCGCGACTTCTACACCACCGGGCAGCACCAGGCGGCCAACGCCGACTACCGCGTCGCCGTCACCAAGCTCGCCAACGACGGCGGGCCCGGTGTCAAGGAGGGCGCCAAGAAGGCCCTGGCGGACGGGGGCACGCAGGCCCTGCTCGACTTCCTCGACAAGGGACAGTACGAGGCCCAGCAGGCCGACGAGCGGGTGGCCGCCACGCAGCAGTACAACGCGGGCGGGCCCGAGGTCAGGTCCGCGGCCAAGATCGCCCTGGCCGCCCCCGCCGACCAGCTCCACCAGTTCGTCGAGGCGGGCCAGTTCATGGCCGCCCGCAAGGACGCCCTCGCCGACACGCACGTCGCCCAGATGCAGCGGCTCATCGCCGAGGGCCAGGAGATCGCGGCCACCGCCCGCAAGAACAGCGCCCTCGCCGCGCAGGCCGCCGCCGAGGCGCAGCACGCCTCGGCCGACGCCGACAAGGCCAAGAAGGACGCCGAGCAGAGCGCCAGGGACGCCGCGGGTTACGCCGCCGACGCCGACGCCGCCGCCGACCGGGCCGAGACCAGCGCCCAGCAGGCCAAGGCGTCCGCGACCACCGCGCGGGCCGCCGCCGACCGCGCCGCCCGGGATGCCGCCGCGGCCGAGGAGTCCGCCGCGCAGGCGGAGTTCTCCGCCGACTACGCGCGCACCTCCGCCTACGAGGCCAAGCAGGCGAGCGACCGGGCCCAGGCCGACGCGGTGGCCGCCGGGAAGAGCTCCGAGGAGGCCGGCAAGGAGGCCGCCGCGGCCTGGAAGGACGTGGTGACCAAGCGCCAGGCCGAGGAGGCCGAAGCGCGGCGGGTCGCCGCGGAACGGCGCAAGAAGGAGGAGGAGAGCAAGCCCAAGTGCTACATCCCGGTCAACCGGGACAGCCTCCCGCCGTGCGCGCTGGCCGGCCAGGAACTCGTGTTCCCCACGATCGACCCGACGATGAAGGAGTTCGCCTGGGAGATCCTCGGCCTCAACGACGCCAAGGACTGCGCGAAGAACCCCAGTCTCGGCAAGTGCGCCCTGGCGGCCATGAACTTCCTGCCCGTCGGCAAGCTCAAGCTCCTCAAGAAGTCGGTCGAGGGCGTGGAGGGCGCGATCGACAGCAGCCGTGCCGCGCGCATGGCCCAGAAGTGCGCCGAGTGCTTCCTCGCGGGCACCGGGGTCCTCATGGCGGACCGCTCGGTGAAGGCCATCGAGTCCGTCCGGGCCGGCGACCGGGTGCTGGCCACGGACCCGGTGACCGGGCTGACCGGGCCGCGCAGGGTCACCGACCTGATCGTCACCGAGCACGACAAGTACTTCACCGAGCTGGGCGTCTCCACCCCGCGCGGCCGGGAGAAGCTGACGGCCACGGAGGAGCACCCCTTCTGGTCGCCGTCCGAGGGCAAGTGGACTGCGGCGGCCGACCTCCGGCCGGGCATGACGCTCAGGACCGACGGCGGGGACACCGTCACCGTCCAAGACAGCCGGTTCTACAGCGGCTTCGCACGGACCTACAACCTCACGGTCGAGGGCCTGCACTCGTACTACGTGCTGGCCGGCGGCACCCCCGTCCTGGTCCACAACAGCCGGTGCCTGATCGCCGACGTCCTCGGTCCCAAGGGGGAGAAGCTGTGGCTCCCCAAGGGCCGCAAGGCCGTCGCGACGGCCAACAACCTCAAGGGGTGGGTGTACGAGATCAAGAAGAGCGAGGCCGTCGCCAACGGGCTCAGCGACAAGGTCGCCTACGTCCGGGTCATGGATCCGGTCACGAAGGGCAAGTTCCAGTACCCGAACGGCTACGTGGAATACTTGAACGCCGTGGGACAGACCGTGCACCCGCTGACCGGCCGGGCCGACATCGCGAAGTCCGATCCCTACTACCACATCCCGATCCCGTGATCTCCATCGAAGAACTGTTCACCGGCGCCGCGGACGTCACGCGGGCGGTTCCCGTCGACTGGGACCCGCTGCGGGAGGAAGCCGCGCTGCAGGAGGTGCACCTCCTGGACTGCCGGGTGTCTCCTCCCACGGGCCGTGCGGGACTGCTCCTGGACATGCGCACCGCGCTGCAGTACGACACGGGCAACGCCGCTCTCCTGGTGGTCCGCGGACTGCACACGTTCCGGTGGCAGGAGGAGCCGCTGGAACGCACGCTGCTCCCCTTCGCCATCATGAACAGCGTGCCCTCGGTGACCAGGAGGGAATGGCGGATGGACCTCGGCCTCTTCCCGGACGGTGAGCTCTCCCTCTCCGGCACGGCGGCCGAGTTCCATCTCCTGCAGGCCGCCGGGATCCCCGAGGGCCTGCCGGACTACTCCGAGCACCGGTTGGACGAGATCCGCGCGGATCTCCCCTGGTGGGATTCCGGCTGCACGGTCCTGCAGTCGTCCACCACGAGCACCACCTGACGGGAACGGCGGGGGTGGGCGCCCGGCCACCGGCCGGGCGCCCGCCCCCGTCCGTCATCCGGGGCCGCCAGAGGAACGGTTCAGTTCGGCGGCCAGACGGTGCAGGGCCGTGCGGTTGGCGCGCCGCATCACGGTCCGCACCAGGGGCGCCAGCAGCCGGTCGGCGAGCGGGGCGCGCCGCCAGGCGTACGTGAACGTGACGCGGCTCGCGCCGGCGCCTTGCGGCTCGATGGTGTAGGTGCCCTGGGCCAGCCGCCGGCCGGCGGCGCTGACGTTGCGTTCGACCAGGCGCCGCGGTGCGTCCGCCTCGACGGTCTCGATGGTCACCTCGGTCCTCGCGCCGGCCAGTGCGGCGGTGACCGTGGCGCGCGACCCGACACCCCGGGCCGGGCCGTCGCAGCGCCAGCCGGAGAGGTAGTGGTCGGTGAAGCGCTGGTGGTGCGCCATGACCTCGAGGAACTCGTAGACCTGCTCCGGCGTCCGCGGCACGTCGATCGACACAGTGACAGGCTGCATGAGCCCACCGTAGCGGCGGGCCGGCCCCGCGAACACGGGCGTGACGCGACGAACACGCCGACCGTGCCGCCCCGGAAACGATCGAGGGCCGGTCCCGGATCGCTCCGGAATCGGCCCTGACCTGCGACTCCTACGAGTCGGGACGACAGGATTTGAACCTGCGACCCCTTGACCCCCAGTCAAGTGCGCTACCAAGCTGCGCCACGTCCCGACGCGCTCACGTGCGGTGACCCGCGTGATCGCGTGAACGTCACTTTACCGCACGCCGGGGGCCGCGCCGAAGGGGGCGCTCGGGCGGGGCGGGCGGCGGGGGGCAGAATCGCACCATGAGCAGCACATCCTCCGGCCGGGCGGCCGGCGCACGCGACCGGGACAGCGAGGGGCGGGCGCGCAACGCCAGGCCCCGGGACGGCCTGGGGCGCCCCCTGCCCTACGGCGCGGACGGGGTGGCCCGGCAGCCCGAGGGCGTGGTGCGCACGCCCGCGGAGACGGTCGCGGAGGCCCAGGAGCTGCTGGAGGCGGGCAGGCCGTTCCACGCGCACGAGGTGTTCGAGGACGCCTGGAAGTCGCGGCCCGCGGGGGAACGCGGTCTGTGGCGCGGGCTGGCCCAGCTGGCGGTCGGGCTGACCCACGCCGCCCGCGGCAACGTCACCGGCGGCGCCCGGCTGCTGCGGCGCGGGGCGGGCGCGGTGCGGGAGTGGACGGCGGACACGGGCGAGCGCGAGCCGCACGGCCTCGACCTGGCCGGTCTCGTCGCCTGGGCGCAGGAACTGGCCGTCGCCGTGGAGAGCGGGACGGCGGCCCCCGTGGACGCGGCCGAACGAGCACCCCGGCTGAGGCGCGAGACGTAGGCGGACGGGACCGGCGGGCGCGGCGGAGCGGAAGGACGACGGGCGCGGCGGGCGACGGCAGGGGGCTGGTGGGTTGGGGGGGCGGGACGGGCGTCGGGCCGGCGGCCGGGCGGCCGGTGTGGTGCCGGTTGGGGTGTGGGGGCGCGCAGTGCGTGGGGCCGGGCGGGCGGTGCGTGCTTGCGGGCGAGGTGGCCAGTGCGCAAAGGCCAGCCGGCGGGCCGATACGTGCCTGCGGGCCGGGTCGCCGGGGGCGGAGGCCGGCCGAGCGGGCGGTGCGTCGGGGTCCGGTGGCCCGGGCGCGGCGGGGCGGCCGGTGCGGGGGTGTCGGTGGCCTGCGGCAGACTCGGGGTGTGCGGAAGATTCATGTCATCGGTATCGGTGCGGGCGACCCCGACCAGCTCACTCTGCAGGCGGTCAGGGCGCTGCGCGACACGGACGTGTTCTTCGTCCTGGACAAGGGCGAGGTGACGGCGGACCTGGTGCGGCTGCGCCGCGACATCCTCCGCACGCACCTGCCCGCGGGCGGCTACCGGGTGGTGGAGGCGCGGGACCCGGAGCGGGACCGTGCCGCGGACGGCGCGGCGTACTCCCCGGCGGTCGGGCAGTGGCGCGGCGCCCGCGCCGGCGTCTACGAGCGGCTGATCGCCGAGGAGCTGGGTGAGGACGCGACCGGCGCGTTCCTGGTCTGGGGCGACCCCGCGCTGTACGACAGCACGCTCGGGATCCTCCAGGAGGTGCTGGCGCGCGGGTCGGTCGCCTTCACGTACGACGTCGTGCCCGGCATCAGCAGCGTCTCCGCCCTGGCGGCCCGCCACCGCACCGGGCTGAACCGGATCGGCCGTCCCGTGCAGATCACCACGGGCCGGCGGCTCGCCGAGGGGTTCCCCGAGGGCGTGGACGACGTGGTGGTGATGCTCGACGCCCACCGGACGTTTTGGCGGTACGCGGACCAGGACATCGACATCTACTGGGGCGCGTACCTGGGCACTCCGGACGAGATCCTGGCCTGCGGCCCCCTCGCCGAGACCGCCCCGCGCATCGAGCGGCTGCGTGCCGAGGCCCGGGAACGCAAGGGCTGGATCATGGACACGTATCTGCTGCGCCGCAGGCCGAAGGGGTAGGGGCGGCCGGGGCGGGGGCGGCACGCCCGGCCGGGCGCCGCCGGGGCGTGCCGCGGCCCACCTCGTGCTCGGCCAGGGTGCCCACCTCCCAGCCGGCGTCGCGGCAGGCGGCGACCAGGCCGGGCAGGGCACCGAGGGCGGCGTGCCAGCAGCCCGGCGCCGAGGCGTGGTCCGTGTCGTGCAGGAGGACCGTGCCGCCGCCGCGCAGGTCCGCCCGGACGCAGTCCCGCACGGTGACCGCGGTGGCGTCCGCCGTCCAGTCCCGGCCCCAGGCCGACCACAGCACGGGCCGCAGCCCCAGGCTCCGGGCGGCCGTCCAGCGGCCCGCGGTGAGGATGCCGTAGGGAGGGCGGTACCACAGGGGCCGGCGGCCGGTGAGGTCGTGCACGACGCGGACCGCGCGCGCGGTCTCCCGCAGGTCCCGGCCGGGGGCGGGCAGCCACGGGCGGCTGTGGGTCCAGCCGTGCACGCCGAGTTCGTGGCCGCGCGCGGTGACGGCGCGGGTGAGCGCGGGATGGCGGGCGGCGCTCTCCCCGAGCACGAAGAAGGTGGCGCGTACGCCGAGCCGGTCCAGGACGTCCAGGAAGTACGGCGTGGTCGCGGGGTCGGGGCCGTCGTCGAAGGTGAGGGCGACGTGGTCGGACCTGCCGTGGCCGGCCAGGCGCGGGAAGCAGCGCGAGCGCAGGCGCGGCAGCCAGGTGGCGGCGGGGACGATGTGGGCGGCCGCCACGGCGGACACGGCGGCCGGCACCGCGAGGGCCGCGGCCGTGAGCGGCGGGACACCCGCGGCCCGCGTGAGGGTGCCGACGGCCCCGGACCCGCGCCGTCCCGTTCCCCGGTCGCTCACCCGGCTCACCCGAACCGTGCGGCCAGGCGCCGGTACAGGCCGGGCGCGGCGCCGCGGACGCGGCCGGGCAGCCGGGTCCAGCCGGGGACGTAGACCTCGTCCCGCCCCCGCGTGACCGCCTCCCAGACGGCGTCGGCGACCCGGGCCGCCGGGACGGGCCTGGGCCGCGACCGGCGGTACGGTACGCCGCGGCGGTCGAAGAACGGGGTGTCCACCACGCCGGGCACCACGTGGCTGATGCCGACGCCGGTGCCGCGCAGTTCGTAGCGGACGGCGTCGGCGAAGGCGCCCAGGGCGGCCTTGGCGGCGGAGTAGACGGCCTCGTCGCGCACCCCGACCGTCCCGGCCAGGGAACCGATGATGACCACCCGGCCGGCGCCCTGCCCCACCATGTGCGGCAGCAGCAGCCGGACCAGGCGCACCGTGGCGAGCACGTTGACGTCGAACACCTCGTCGATGGCGGACTGCGGCATCGTGCTGAACGGTCCCGCCCAGCCGATGCCGGCGCCGGCCACGAGGAGGTCGACCCGGCCTACGCGGTCGAGTGCGAACTCGGCGAGCCGGCGCTCGGCCCCCGGCCCGGACAGGTCCGCCGGATAGGCCAGCGCGGAGGTGCCCCGGGCGACCTCTTCCAGCCGTGCGCGGTCCCGCCCGTTGAGCACCATCCGCCAGCCGCCCTCCGCCGCGAGCCGCCGCGCGACGGCCGCGCCGATCCCGGAGGAGGCGCCGGTGACCAGCGCGCCCCCGCCCGTGGGCGTGCCGTCGGCGCTTCTGCGGCGCTCGGCGCCCTGCGTCGCCGGTGCCTCGGCGCGGAGCCCGGAGCCGGACCGTACGCGGGAAGGGGCTTGGGTCATGGGGGCGCACCTCTGGATCGACGGGCCCGGGGCCGCCGGTGCGGCGCCGGTGGTCCGGGACGGCCATGCCGGGCGTGGAGTATCCCGGTGGCCGGGTCCGAAACGCGGGACGGGCTGGGGCGGGTCGGTTCGTTTGACTGCGGTGGGTGAGGGTTACTCACTTCCAGTGTCGTCCGAAACGCCCGCGCCGCCACCGCTGCCCGCCGCCCGGGGTCCCGTGACCGGGGCCGGGCGGGATCCCTCGGCCGCCCCGGGGACCGGCCCGGCCGCCGTCGGCGGTCCCGTTCCCGGTGAGGGCTCCGTCACCGGGGCGGGGCGACTGCTCGTGGTGAGCGCCAGCATGGGCTCCGGGCACGACACGGTGGCCGCGGAACTGGCCCGCCGGGCCCGCGCCGCCGGCGGCCGGGCCGACGTCGTCGACGTGCTGGAGCTGCTGCCGTACGGGCTGGGCGCGGGGCTGCGCGCGGGCTACCAGGGCGCCGTCCGGCACTGTCCGTGGGTCTACTCCGGTGTCTACGACCTCTTCCTGCGGCCCGGTCCCCGGCCCCGCCCGAGCGGCACGCCGCTCGCGCGGCTGGCGGGGGACGCGCTGATGGCGCTGGTGCGCGAGACGTGCCCCGACGTGGTGGTGTCCGTGTTCCACCTGGCGGCGCAGCTCACCGGGCATCTGCGGGCGCGCGGGACGCTGCGGGTGCCCAGCGCGGTGGTCGTGGTCGACTTCGCCGTGCACCGCCAGTGGCTGCACCCGGGCAACGACCTGCACCTGTGCCTGACGGACGAGGCCGCGCGGGAGGTGAGCCGGGGCCTGGGCCGTCCGGCGCGGGCGACGGGACCGGTGGTGGACCCGGCCTTCTTCGCGCCGGGGGCGGGGGCGGCCGAGTGGCGGGACCGGTTCGCGCGGCAGGCGCCCGGGCGCCCGGCGGTGCTGGTCTCCGCGGGTGCCTGGGGGGCGGGCGCGCGGCTGCCCCGTACCGCGCGGCTGCTCGCGGCGCACGGCTTCCTGCCCGTCGTGCTGTGCGGGCGCAACGAACGGCTGCGGCGGGCCCTGTCCGGCGTGCCCGGGGTGCTGACCCCCGGCTGGGTGAGGGACATGCCGGAGCTGCTGCACGCCTGTGCCGCGCTGGTGGACAACGCGGCCGGGCAGACGGCCGTCCAGGCGCTCGCCGCGGGTGTGCCGGTCGTCGGGTACCGGCCGCTGCCGGGGCACGGGGCGGAGGGGGTCCGCACGATGGCCGGTCTCGGGGTGTCCGACCACGCCGGGGACGAGACCGGTCTGGTGCGGTCCCTGGCCCGCCTCACGGCGGAGGGTCCGGAGCGGGAGCGGCGGATCGCGGCGGGGCGCGCGCTGTTCGGGACGGACGCGCTGACGGAGGTCGTACGCCTGCGCGGGTGACCGGAAGCCCCGGCTCCGCGCGCCCCGCTCCACCCGTCGTCCTCACACGGGCACGCTCACCCCGTCGTCGGCCCGCTCCCGCCGGGGCGGACCCGGTCCAGGCGCATCACGTGGTCCACGTTCCCGCGGTCCTCGGCGTCCTCGCTGGGCACGGCGGCGAACCAGGCGTCGAGGATCTCCTTCAGCAGGGGCTCGGAGGTCAGCCGCAGGCCGAGGGCCAAGACGTTGGCGTCGTTCCAGCGGCGCGCGCCGTCCGCCGTGTACGCGTCGGTGCACAGGGCGGCGCGGACGCCCGGCACCTTGTTCGCGGCGATCGACGCGCCCGTCCCGGTCCAGCAGCACACCACCGCCTGGTCGCTGCGGCCCTCGGCTACGTCGCGGGCCGCAGCCCGGGAGCACACCGCCCACCGGGGATCGTCGCCGGCCCGCAGGGCGCCGTGGGTGACCACGTCGTGGCCGCGCTCACGCAATGCGGCGACGAGGGCGTGGGCCACGGGTTCGGGCATGTCCGAGGAGACGGAGATCCGCATGCCCGGAAGGCTACGCCTGGAACAGGGTCATGCCGAGCAGGAGGGCGCAGACGAACAGGGCGGCCGCGCCGACGACGGCGACCAGCCGGGAGTGGCGCCGCAGCGAGGTGCGCACGCCGGGACGGCGCGGGGGCACCCGGTGGACGGTGGTGTTCCAGCCGGTGTCCACCCCCGGGACCTGCGGGTGCGCGGCGGTCCGGTCCGGTACCGCCCGCCCGGGGCCCGGGTGGGGCGCGGCGGCGTAGGGCTCGTGGGCGAGGCCCGGCTGCTCGGGCGGCAGCGGTTCCGGTGCCCCGCGCCAGGCGCCGCTGCGGAACCAGTCCGCCGTCTGCCGGGCCGTGGGCCGCTCCTCGGGGCTCTTGGCGAGCATGCTCAGCAGGTACGCCTCGAAGGCGGGGGGCAGCGCGGCGCCGCGCTGGTGCGGGGGCACGGGCGGGGAGTCGACGTGCTGGTACAGCAGTCCGGTGGCGGTGTCCGACTCGAACGGCGGACGGCCCACGGCCAGTTGGTAGAGGACGCAGCCCAGCGAGTACATGTCGGAGGCCGAGGACGCCGGGGTGCCGATGGCGCGTTCGGGCGCCAGGTAGAGGCCGGTGCCGACGATCTGGCCGGTCGTGGTGAGGCCGGCCGACGGGTCGTCGACGAACCGGGCGATGCCGAAGTCGCCGATGCGGACGGTGCCGTCGCGGTCGCTCAGCAGATTGCCGGGCTTGATGTCGCGGTGCACGATGCCCTGGGCGTGCGCGGCGGCCAGCCCCTCGGCGGCCTGCTCGGCCACCTGGGCCAGCCGCTCGGGTGTGAGCGGACCGCCCGAGGACAGTTCCCCGGAGAGGCTGTCGCCGTCGACCAGTTCCATGACGAGGAAGCAGCGGTGCTCCCAGGTGCCGAAGTCGAGCGTGCCCACCACATGGGGGTGGTTGAGCCGGGCGGAGGTCTGCGCCTCCAGCCGGAAGCGGGCCTCGGCCGAGGCGTCGGCCAGGTCGCTCAACAGCAGTTTGACCGCGACGGGCCGGCCGAGCACCTCGTCCTGGGCCCGCCAGACCTCACCCATCCCGCCCCGCCCGATGACCGCGTGGAGCCGGTACCGATCCGCCACCAGCACCTGTAGACCGCCCTCAATCCCCGTAGCCACCAATGTCCCCGCAATCCCCCCGCACGAGCCCCGCCCCGCGGGCGGGCACGGCCGCAGCCGGGCACCGCTTCCGGGGCGCGGCAACCGGCCCATCTTAACGATCACTTGGCCTTCCGCCGACCGGCGTCTTACCTTCGGCGACGGCCGGCGGATCACGACCATCGTGACGTACGGGACCCTTACGGGTGAAAAGCGGAACATCCCACTTCGTACCAGTATGTAGAACTGATCATGTATGTCATCGTCGCCGTGACCCGCTGATCCACTCAGGAAGGGTGAGGACGACCTTGGACCCACTGACCTGGCTGCTCATCCCACTGGCGGCCGCGATCATGGCGGCCCTGTGGGGCTCTTGCGCGGGGCGCACCCGGCGCGCCGACGACTGGACCAACGTGCAGCGCTACGACCGCCTGCGGGCGGCCCTGGCCCGCGCGACCGCCTCGGCCTCCACCGCCCCGTCGGTCCCCTGCCGCTGACGGGATCCCTGGGGCAGGCCCGCCGGACCCTGCCCTAACCCAGCAGCAGCTGCACTCCCCCGACGGCCGTCGCCGCGATCACCAGCCGCTCGAAGAGCCGCTGGTCGATCCGGTCGGCGGCCCACCGGCCGAACACGGCGCCGGGCACGACGAAGACCACGAGCACCGCGTCCAGCAGCAGGGAGCGGCCGTCGATCAGCCCGAGCCCCACGCTGAAGGGCACCTTGGAGACGTTGACGATCAGGAAGAAGAAGGCCGACGTCCCGAGGAAGCCGAGCTTGCGGAAACCGGCCGAGAGCAGGTACATCGACATCACCGGGCCGCCGGCGTTGGCGACCATGGTGGTGAAGCCGCCGAGGACACCGTAGGAGCGGGCCTTGAGGCGGCCGGCGCGGGTGGTGACCGCGCCGGGTTCCTCCTGCCGCTCGGCCGCCCTGCGCCGCACCACCGTGACGGCGGCCATCAGCAGCAGGATGGCACCGATCGAGATCCGCACGACCCCGTCGTCGGCCCGCAGCAGGAACAGGGTGCCGACGACCACTCCGGCCGCGACCGCCGGGAACAGCCGCCACAGCGTGGGCCAGTGGGCGTGGCGCCGGTAGGTCAGTACGGCCAGCACGTCTCCGGCGATCAGGACCGGAAGCAGCACCCCGGTCGAGGCGCGCGCGGGGAGGACGGCCGCGAAGATCGCGAGGCTGACCGTGTTGGCCCCGTTGACGGCGGTCTTGGAGAAGCCCACCAGCAGGGCCGCGGACGCGAGCGCGGCGAAGGCCCAGCCGGACAGGTGCCACAGAGTCATCGTGTCCATGCGGAGACCGATGGTACGTCCGGGCAGGATCCGGTGGTAACCGGCGTCTCGCCAGGTGGTCCCGGGACCTGCGGGGCGTGGGCGACTGACGTGAGTGGCGGGCTGATGTGAGGGAGGCTCAGGCGGCCGGTGCGTTGATGTGAGGGGGCTCAGGCGGCCGGTGCGCCGGCCGCGGACCGCTCGCGTCCCGCCGTCCCGCCCTCGCCGTCCCGCTTCCCCGCCGTCCTCCGTCAGGCGTACCGAGCCCGCAGTTCCCGCTTGAGCACCTTCATGCTGGGCCCGAGCGGCAGCGCGTCGGTGAACTCCACGCGGCGCGGGTACATGTGGCGGCCCAGCCGCTCCTTGGCCCACGCGGTGACGGCGGCCGCGTCCGCCGGGGCGCCGGGGGCCGGCACGACGACCGCGCACACCTCCTCGCCATGCAGTTCGTCGGGCAGGCCGATGACGGCGACCTGGGCGACGCCGGGGTGGCGCAGCAGCACCTCCTCCACCTCGCGCGGGTAGACGTTGTAGCCGCCGCGGATGACGACGTCCTTCTTGCGGTCGACGATGCTGAGGAAGCCCTCGTCGTCCTTGGTGCCGAGGTCGCCGGTGCGGAACCAGCCGTCGACCAGGGCCTCGGCGGTGGCCTCGGGGCGGCCGAGGTAGCCGGAGAAGACGTTGTGGCCGCGGACGACGACCTCGCCCAGTTCGCCCGGGGGCAGGAGTTCGACGCGGTCCTCGGTCTCGGCGCGGGCGATCTCCACGTCCACGCCCCACAGCGGGTGGCCGATGCTGCCGGGCTTCGCGCCGAACACCGGCTGGTTGACGGCGGCCGCCGGGGAGGTCTCCGACAGCCCGTACCCCTCGTAGATCTTCGCCCCGAACGCCGCCTCGAACCGTTCGAGCACCGCGACCGGCAGGGAGGCTCCGCCGGAGACGCACACGCGCAGCTCCGGGAGGACGTCGGCGCCGGCCGCCGCGGCGGCCAGGGAGACGAACATCGTGGGCACGCCGTGGAAGGTGTTGACGCCCTCCTTCACCATCAGCTCGATCGCGCGGGCCGCGTCGAAGCGGGGCAGCAGCACGAGGGTCGCCCCGGCCCGCCAGGTGGAGTTCATCGACACCGTCTGCCCGAAGGCGTGGAAGAGGGGCAGCGCGCCGAGTGCGATGTCGTCGGGGCGGATGTCGTTGGCGTCGAAGGCGTTGACGGTGGCGTTCATCACCAGGTTGAAGTGGCTGAGCACGGCGCCCTTGGGGACGCCGGTGGTGCCGCTGGTGTAGAAGACGACGGCGGGGTCGTCGGCGGCCCGGGTGACGTAGGACGCCAACGGCTGCGCGCCGGCCGCCAGTGCCTCCAGTTCGGCGCCGAGCGTGACCACCCTCACCCCGGCGGCGCGGGCGGCGGCGGTGCCTGTCTCCGCCTGCGCCGGATGACACAGGAGCAGGGTGGCGCCGCTGTCCTTCAGGACGTGCTCGGCCTCGGCCGCCGAGAGCAGCAGGTGGACCGGCACGACGACCGCGCCGGCCGCCGCGATCGCGTAGTACGCCTGCGGGAACTCGGCGGTGTTCGGCGCCATCAGGGCGACCCTGTCACCCGGCCGGATCCCGAGCCCGGCCAGCGCCCCGGCCTGCGCGCGGGCCCGCTGCCACACCTGCGCGAAGGTGAGCCGCAGGTCGCCTTCGACGAGGGCGGTCCGGTCGGGGCGGCGCCGGGCGTTCTCGGCGAGGATGGCGGCGACGGAGAGGGTTGCCATGGGGGGTACTTCCTTCAGGTGCGGCTTCGTTGCTGCGGTGAGGGGAGGCGGCTTGTTCCGGCGCGGGGGTACGGCCGGTTTCGTCACGGCGCTCTCCGGCACGGCCGGGGGGCGGCGCGGGGCCCGGGGACGTGCCTGCCGGCCGGGCGGGTCCCGGGACGTGCCCGGGCCCGGTCCCAAGCCCAGGACGTGTCCCGGGCCGAGTCCCACGCCCAGGACGTGTCCGGGCGGGTCTAGGGTCGCTCGACGAGCAGGGCGCTGCCCTGTCCCACGCCCACGCACATCGTGGCGAGGCCGCGGGCCGCGCCGGTGCGGTCCATGCGGTGCAGCAGGGTGGTGAGGATGCGGGCGCCGGAGCAGCCGAGCGGGTGGCCGAGGGCGATGGCGCCGCCGCTCGGGTTGACCAGGTCCTCGTCGATGCCGAGCTGGTCGACGCAGGCGAGGGCCTGGGCGGCGAACGCCTCGTTGAACTCGGCCTCCTCGATGTCGCCGATCCCCCATCCGGCGCGGGCCAGCGCCTTGCGGGTGGCGGGGACGGGACCGATGCCCATGACGTCGGGGTGGACCCCCGCGGAGGCGCCGGCGACGTAGCGGCCCAGGGACCGCAGGCCCAGGTCGTTCAGCGCCTCCTCGCTGACCAGGAGGAGACCGGCGGCTCCGTCGTTCATCGGGGAGGCGTTGCCCGCCGTGACCGTGCCGTCCGCGCGGAAGACGGGCTTCAGCCGGGCGAGCTTGTCGTAGGAGGTGTCCTCGCGGATGCACTCATCGCGGTCGACGACCGTACCGTCGGGACGCTTCACGGGCAGGATCTCGGCGTCGAAGTGGCCGTCGGCGCGTGCCTGGGCGGCGCGCCGGTGGCTGCGCAGCGCGAACGCGTCCTGGCGGTCGCGCGCGATGCCGTACCGCGCGGCGACCTCCTCGGCGGTCTCGCCCATGGAGAGCAGCCCGTGCAGGTCCTTCATCGCCGGGTTGACCAGGCGCCAGCCGAGCCGGGTGTCGTACGTCTCGATGCGGTGCGGCAGCGCCTCGTCCGGGCGGGGCAGCACGAAGGGGGCGCGGCTCATCGACTCGGAGCCGCCCGCGAGCACGATGTCTGCCTCGCCCGCGGCGATGGTGCGTGCGGCGGTGGTGACGGCCTCCAGGCCGGAGGCGCAGAGCCGGTTGACGGTGGCGCCGGGCACGGACTCGGGGAGCCCGGCGAGCAGCGCGGCCATCCGGGCGACGTTGCGGTTGTCCTCGCCGGCCTGGTTGGCGGCGCCCCAGTAGACGTCGTCGACGCGGGCCGGGTCGAGGGCGGGCACGCCGTCGAGCAGGGCGCGGATCACCGCCGCGGCGAGGTCGTCGGGGCGTACGGAGGACAGGGTCCCGCGCAGCTTGCCGATCGGGGTGCGGCGGGCGGCCGCGAAGTGGACGGGACGCACGGCAGGACTCCTCGAAGGGCTCGTACGGCCGGACGGTACGGCGCGGGGTCACCGCTCGGTCCCGGACGACCATTAATTAGCACTGCTAGTTTCGGACTATAGACCGCGGACCGGCCCGCTGGGAAGATCCCCTCCGGACCCGCCGACCCCGCAGGAGGAGACATGGCCGACACCCGCGAGCACGTCCTCACCGGAACCCGGGGCACCCTGTGCGTCCACGAGTGGCCGCACCCGCGCCCGCGCTTCCTCGCGGTGCTCGTCCACGGCTACGGCGAGCACGCCGGGCGCTACCAGGAGGTGGCGGACGTGCTCCGGGGGCTCGGCGCGGCCGTCCACGCGCCCGATCACATGGGGCACGGCAAGTCGGCGGGCGAGCGCGTGGTCGTCGAGGACTTCGAGGACGTGGTGAGCGACGTGCACGCCGTGGCGGACCTCGCCCGGTCCGCGCACCCGCGCCTGCCGCTGGTCCTGGTCGGCCACTCCATGGGCGGCCTGGTCGCGGCCCGCTACGCCCAGCGCCACGGGGACGAGCTGACCGCGCTCGTGCTGTCCGGCCCGGTCATCGGCGCCTGGGAGCTGCCCGGGCGGCTGCTCGCCCTGGACGAGATCCCCGACCGGCCGATCAGTGCGGCGGCGCTCTCCCGGGACCCGGCGGTCGGCGCGGCCTACGCGGCGGACCCGCTGGTGTGGCACGGCCCGATGAAGCGGCCGACCGTGGAGGCGTTCGCGCGCACCCTGCGGACCGTCGCGGACGGCGGCGACGTCGGCCGGCTGCCCGTGCTGTGGCTGCACGGGGACGACGACCGGCTGGTGCCGCTCGCCGGGAGCCGGCCCGGGGTGGAGCAGCTCACCGGCGGCCCGGCCGGGGCCGGCGGCGACCTGACCGAGCGGATCTATCCCGGCGCACGGCACGAGGTGTTCCTGGAGACCAACCGGGCGGAGGTCTTCGCGGACGTGACGGCCTTCCTGGACCGGGTCCTGCCCCGCTGAGGACCCCCCACGGGGCGTCGTGACCAGGACCGTCCGCGGGGGCACCTGCCCGGTTTGCGGGAGCACGCGCCGGGCACCCGCTCGGTACCGCCAAGACGACCCCACGAGGGAGAACCACCGCATGACTGTCGTGAAGAGCACGATTCCCGAGTCGGCACGCCAGGTCACCGGGGAGGCACTGCAGAGCACCCTGGTGGATCTTCTCGGGCTCTCCTTGATCGGTAAGCAGGCGCACTGGAACATCGTGGGACCCCGTTTCCGCTCGATCCACCTGCAGCTGGACGAGGTGGTGGCGGCGGCCCGCGAGTTCGCCGACACGGTCGCGGAGCGCTCCTCGGCGCTCGGCCTGCCGCCGGACGGCCGTCCCGAGACGATCGCCTCCGCGTTCACGCTGCCCGGCCCGAAGGACGGCTGGGTGCGCGACACCGACGTGGTCGAGGTGATGATCGAGGCCCTGGAGGCCGCCATCGCCCGGCTGCGCGAGCGCATCGAGGCGACGGAGAAGCCCGACCCGGTCACCCAGGACCTGCTGATCACGATCACCGCCGAGCTGGAGAAGCAGCGGTGGATGTTCGCCGCGGAGAACGTCTCCCGCGACGACTGAAGCGTGAGGGCCAGGGGCCACGATGAGTGAGGCCACCGGTGCCGGCCGTGCGCCCGGCGCCGGAGAGAAGGACGAGAAGGACGACCGGCGCGGGGTAGCGGTGCTGCGCGAGCTGGCCCGGCGGCACGGCGAGACCTTCGCGCAGGAGGCCGGCATCACCCTGAAGAACACCCCGCAGCCGCTGTACCGGCTGCTGGTGCTCGCCGTGCTGCTCAGCGCCCGCATCCGCGGGTCGGTCGCCGTCGCGGTGGCCCGGGAGCTGTCCGGCGCCGGACTGCGCGACCCGCGCCGCATGGCCGCCGCCGGCCGGCGGGCGCGGGTGGACGCGCTGGGCCGCGGCGGCTACCGGCGCTACGACGAACGCACCGCCACCCAGCTCGGCGAAGGCGCCGAGCTGGTCATCGGACGCTGGGGCGGTGACCTGCGCCGGCTGCGCGCGGAGGCCGGCGGCGACGTGGCTGCGCTGCGCGGGCTGCTGCGGGAGGTACCGGGGCTCGGTCCGGCCGGCGCGGACATCTTCCTGCGGGAGGTCCAGGGCGTGTGGCCCGAGGTCGCCCCCTTCCTGGACGCCAAGGCGCTGTCGGGCGCCGAACGCCTCGGCCTGCCCTCCGACCCCGGCCGGCTGACCGCCCTCGCCGGCGGCACGGGCCCGGAGGTCCTCGCGGCGGCACTCGTGCGCGCGGCGCTCGACAAGAAGGTGGCCGGCTCGGTCGGCTGACCCGGCCGGGCACGCTCCGTGCGCGGCGGCCGCCCCGGCCCCGGGCAGGCGCTCAGCCCCGCGGCAGCGGCAGGCCGAGGAGGCGGCTGATGGTCCGCAGGACGCCGTTGTCGTTGTTGGAGGGCGCCAGGTGACGGGCCCGGCGGATCACGTCGGGGTGCGCGTTGGCCATGGCGAAGGACCAGTCGGCGGCGTCCAGCATCTCCAGGTCGTTGAGGTAGTCGCCGAACACCAGGGTCTGCGCGGGCGTGATGCCCAGCTCCCGCTGGAGACGGCGCAGCGCCGCGCCCTTGTCGGCGGTGCGGTTCATGACGTCGACCCAGTGCTCGCCGGAGACGACGACCTGGTGGGTGGCGGCGAACGGTGCCAGGGCGGGGGCGGTCGTCCGCTCGGCCGGTCCGAAGTCGAAGACGGCCACCTTGATGACGTCGTCGTCGACGGCGGCTGCGTCCGCCACGACCTCGTGCCGTACGTAGTACTTGCGGACCTCCGCGAGGAACGCCTCGTCGGACCGTTCCACGTAGGCGGACCGCTTGCCGCAGATCACCGCGCCCACGTCCGCGCCCCCGGCGGCCAGCTCCCGTACGGCCGACACGAGCCGGACGGCCACCGCGGGCGCCAGCGGGTCGGAGCTGAGTTCCTCGCCGTCCCGGACGACGTACGTGCCGTTCTCGGCGATGAAGACCATGCCCTCGTCCGCGCCGGCGAACTGCTCGGCCAAGGTGGCGTACTGGCGCCCGCTCGCCGGGCTGAAGAGCACACCGCGGCGGCGCAGTTCGGCCAGGACCGGCCACAGGCCCGCGGGCATCCGTTGGGCGTCGTCGAGGAGCGTGCCGTCCATGTCGGTGACGATCAGCCGTATGCCGGCCGGACCGGCGGGGTCCCCGGGGCGGCTGACGGGGGCGGTGAGCAGGGGCGAGGGAGTGCTGGACATGTCCCGGTTCCTGTGGGGGCGCGGGGGCGCCGGACGGGTGGCGGAGCGGCGGGAACAGCCGGAACGGCTCCCCCGCCGGCCTCCGAGACAAACACGTCCCCCCGCCGCCGGGCAAACCCCGCCGGCGGCCGCCCCGAGTGCCGCCGGGCCACGACGGCCGCGGCCCCGGGCGGGCGGGTGCGTCGATTCCCGGGACAGGGTGATCTTCGCGCGGCACAATGGCGGGAGACTGCGCGGTCTGCGCCGTGCCGTCGGCGGACATGCACCGAGCGGACAGGAACCAGGAGCGCGGACGTGAGCGAGAGCAGCATCCCGACGGGCGGGTCGCCGAGGCTGAACACCGGGGTGGCGCACAACGCGCGGGTCTGGAACTACTGGATCGGCGGCAAGGACAACTACGAGGTGGACCAGCGGGTCGGCGAGCACGTGGCCGGCATGTTCCCGGTGATCCGCGAGGTCGCGCGCGCGGACCGCGAGTTCCTGGGCCGGGCGGTGCGCTTCCTGACCGCCGAGCGCGGCATACGGCAGTTCCTCGACATCGGCACCGGGCTGCCGACCGTCGACAACACCCATGAGATAGCCCAGCGCCTGGCTCCCGAGGCGCGCATCGTGTACGTCGACAACGACCCGATCGTCCTCGCCCACGCGCGCACCCTGCTGACCAGTACCCCCGCGGGCGCCACCGCCTACATCGACGCGGACGTGCACGACCCGCAGGCCATCGTCGAGCGGGCCGCGGCCACGCTGGACCTCGGCCGGCCCGTCGCCGTGATGATGCTCGGCATCCTGAACTTCGTCCTGGACACCGACAAGGCGCGCGACATCGTCCACCGTGTCATGGCGGCGGTCCCGTCGGGCAGCTACCTGGTCCTCACCCACCCCACCGTCGACGCCGACCTCGGCGGCGAGGGCAACGTGGGTGCCATGGCGTTCTGGAACGAGAACGCCACTCCCCCGATCACCGCCCGTCCGCGGGCCGAGGTCGCCGCCTTCCTGGACGGTCTCGACCTGGTCGAGCCGGGTCTGGTGCCGTGCTCGCGGTGGCGGCCCGGGGCCGAGGCCCCCGCCGTGGTGCCGCAGTTCGGCGCGGTGGCCGTGAAGCCCTGACCCGGGCGGCGCGGCGGCACCCTCGCCGCACGCCCCGAGGCAGCCCCATGGAGTACGTATGACCACCCACGCCGACCCCGTGCCGGGCGGTCGCCCCGGCGAGGTGGAGCGGGCCGGCGCGCTCGCCGCCGAACTGGCCGGGCAGGGCGTGCACGGTGTCGTCCTGGCCTACGTCGACACCGCCGGGATCACCCGGGTCAAGACGGTGCCCGTCGCGCGGCTGCCCGACGCGGTGGCGTGGGGCGTGGGCATGTCACCGGTGTTCGACACCTTCCTCTCCGACGACTCGGTCGTCACCACGGACGTCCTCGGCTCCCCGGACGGCGACCTGCGGCTCTACCCCGACCTCGACCGTCTGGTGGCGCTGGCCGCCCAGCCCGGCTGGGCCTGGGCGCCCGTCGACCGGATCACGCAGGACGGCGAACGGCACCCGGGGTGCGGCCGTACCGTCCTGCGCCGGATCACGGCGCACGCGCGGCAGCGGCACGGGATCACGTTCAAGGCGGCCGTCGAGATCGAGTGGGTGCTCGGCCGGGGGACGGCGCCTCGGGGCGTGTTCGAACCCGCCGTCTCCGGTCCGGCCTACGGAGCCGTCCGGCAGGTCGAGGTGAGCGACTACGGCGCCGACCTGCTGGCGGCGCTCGCGGCGCAGGCCGTGGAGGTCGAGCAGTTCCACCCCGAGTACGCGGCCGGGCAGTTCGAGGTGTCGGTGGGCGCCCTGGACCCGGTGGCGGCGGCCGACCGGAGCGTGCTGGTGCGGCAGACCGTGCGGGCCGTGGCCCAGCGGCACGGACTGCGGGTCTCCTTCGCCCCCGCGGTCCTCGCCCAGGGCGTCGGCAACGGCGGCCACGTCCACCTGTCCGCCTGGCGGGACGGCTCCAACCTGCACGCCGGCGGCTCCGGCCGGTACGGCATGACGGCCGAGGCGGAGTCCTTCGCCGCCGGTCTGCTCGCCCGCCTGCCCGCGCTGACGGCGGTGACCGCGCCGAGCCCCGCCGGCTACCTGCGGCTGCGGCCCTCCCAGTGGGCCGGGGTGTTCACCGCGTGGGGGCGGGAGACCCGCGAGTGCGCGCTGCGCGTCGTCACCGGGACGCTCGGTGTGCGCGAGCGGGCCTCGAACCTGGAGGTCAAGCCGGTCGACCTCGCGGCCAACCCGTACCTGACGCTGGGCGCCCTGATCGCCGCCGGTCTCGACGGCATCGCCACCCGTGCCCCGCTGCCCGAGGAGACCACCGGCGATCCCGCGCGGCTCGACGCGGCGACCGCCGCGGCCCGGGGCGTACGGCGCCTGCCGGTGTCCCTGGCCGAGGCGGTCGAGGCGTTCCGCCGGGACACCCTGCTGCGCGACGCCCTCGGGCCGGTCCTGGCCGACGCGGTGACCGCCGTGCGCCGGGGCGAGATCGCGGCCGCCGACGGACTGGACGACGAGCAGGTGGCGGCGGCCTACCGCTGGAGGTACTGAATGGGCGGGCCGACGGCCGCGGGCACGGATGCCGGTACGGACGCGGGCGAGGGGACGGCCGACGGCACAGGCACGCGGACGGCCCCGGATACGGATACGGGTACGGGTGGCGGGCGGATCGGTGAGGTGCTCGGTGCGCTGCCGCTCGTGGACCACCACTGCCACGGCGTGGTCACCGCCGGCCTGGACCGGACGGCCTTCGAGTCGCTGCTCACCGAGGGCCCCGGCTGGCCGGACAGCGGCATCTCGGCCTTCGACAGCCCGGTCGGTGTGGCCGTGCGCCGCCACTGCGCCCCCGTCCTGGACCTGCCCCGGCACGCCCCGGCCGCGCAGTACCTCGAACGCCGGGCGGAGCTGGGCCCCCACGAGGTCAACCGGCGTTTCCTGGCCGCCGCGGGCACGGCCGTGCTGTGCGTCGACACCGGCTACGCGCCCCAGCGGCTGACCACCCCGGCCGAGCTGGCGCAGCCGGCGCGGGCGGCGGCCTACGAGGTCGTACGGCTGGAGAGCGTCGCCGAGGCGGCGGCCGAGGGCGGGGTGGAGGCGGACGAGTACGGCGCCGTGGTGCGCGCGGCCGCGCAGGAGGCAGTAGGGCGGCCCGGGGTGGTCGCGGTGAAGTCGGTGGCCGCCTACCGCACCGGTTTCCTGCTGGACCCGGCCCGCCCCACGGACCCGGAGGTCACGCGGGCGGCGGCCGGGTGACTGGCCGGGTCCCGCGGGCGCCCCGGCGGGCGTGCGGGCCTGCGGCTGGAGGACCCCGTCCTCGTACGGCACCTGCTGTGGACGGCCGTCGACCTCGGGCTGCCGCTGCAACTGCACACCGGGTTCGGCGACGACGACCTGCGTCTGCACCGCGCCGATCCCGCGCTCCTCACCGACTGGCTGCACCTGACGGCCGGCACGGTCCCCGTGATGCTGCTGCACTGCTGGCCCTACCAGCGGCAGGCCGCCTACCTCGCCGCCGTCTTCGAGCAGGTGTACCTCGATGTCGGTCTCGCCCTGCACCACGTCGGTCCGGCGCGGGCCGGTGCCGTCCTGGCCGAGGCCCTGGAGATCACCCCGTTCCGCAAACTGCTGTACAGCTCCGACGCCTGCGGTCTGGCCGAGTTCCACCACCTCGGCGCGGTCGCCTTCCGGCAGGGCCTGGCGGGGCTGCTGCGCGAACGGGTGGAAGCCGACGAGCTGAGTCTCGCCGACGCGCTGCGGATCGCCCGCTGGACGGGGCGGGACAACGCCCTGCGGGTCTACGGGCTCGCCGGAACTCCCCATCCGGAACCACTGAAAGTATGATCAAACAATGTCTGACATGACCGAGATCACGCCCGGTTGGCTGACCACCGATGAACTGGAGTCGGCGCGCGCCCGTATGCCGATCCTGTACGTCGAGGCGGTGCCGGTGCGCGTCGACGACAGCGGCGAAGTGACCAGTATCGGCCTGCTGCTGCGCATCGGCCCGGACGGGACGGTCAGCCGGACCCTGGTCTCCGGCCGGGTGCTCCACCACGAGCGGGTACGGGACGCGCTGCTGCGCCATCTCGAGAAGGACCTCGGACCGGTGGCGCTGCCCCGGGTCCCCGCCTCCCTCCAGCCGTTCACCGTGGCCGAGTACTTCCCGACGGCGGGCATCACGCCGTACCACGACCCGCGCCAGCACGCCGTGTCGCTCGCCTACATCGTCCCGGTCGCCGGTGACTGCCGCCCCCGGCAGGACGCACTGGACCTGGTGTGGTTCACGCCGCAGGAGGCGGCCTCCGGCGCGGTCCAGAGCGAGATGCCGGGCGGGCACGGGGTCCTGCTGAAGCAGGCACTCGCTCACGTGGGTCACGCCTGACGCGAACCGGACCGCGACGGTCACCGGCCGGCGAGGCGGCCGCCCCCGGAGGGCACCGCCCGGTGCGCCGCGGACGGACACGGGTGGGCGGTGACGGGGGGACGGTCACCGGCGGGCGGTCACCGGCCGGCGCTCACAGGTGGGCGGCGCGGTGGGTGGGGCGGCCGTTCACCACGGTGAGCAGCACCGGGAGCCGGGCCAGGTCGGCGTCGGCGACGTCGAGGGGGTTGTCCGCGAGGACCGTGAGGTCGGCCCGGTGCCCGACAGCCGGCCGGCCGGCCACGCCCTCCTCCCCCGCGACCCACGCCGGAGCGAGGGTGATCGCCTGCAGCGCCTGGAGCGGCGTCAGCGCCTGCTCGGGACCGTGCGGCGGCAGGGAGAGGTCGCCGGGACGGCGGTGGCGCGCGCCCGCCATGACGCCCAGCGGCGGGAAGGGCGCGATGGGCCAGTCGGAGCCGAGGACGACCCGGGCACCGGCCTCCCACAGGTCCCGGCAGCGGAAGGCCCGCGAGGCGCGCTCCTCGCCGAGCCGCCGCGACCAGTTGTCGGTGTGGTCGGCGCGGGTGTACTCGCAGCAGTGGGTGGGCTGCATCGACGCCGCCACCCCGAGCCGGGCGAAGCGCGCCACCGTGTCGTCGGGAACGGTCTCGATGTGCTCCACCCGGTGGCGTACCGGCGCCCCGCCCATGGCCTGCGCCTTCTCCACCGAGTCCAGCACGTGCCGCACCGCCGCGTCGCCGATGGCGTGGGTGGCCGTGGGCACCCCGGCCCGGTGCAGTTCGCCGACCACCCGGCTGTACTGGTCGGGGTCGGGCCAGAAGGCGTGCACGGACTCGCCGTGGCAGTCGGGACGCTCCAGCCAGGCGGTGCCGTTGTCGATGGTGCCGTCCATGAACATCTTGACCCCGGCGACCCGCCACAGGGTGCCACCGGTGCCCTGGAGCCGGACGAGTCCGGCCACCGCGTCCGCGTCGGCGCCCGGCTGGCACCAGGGCGCCACCCGCAGCCGCAGCGGCAGGGCGTCCTCGGCCTCCAGGGCGCCGAGGATCGCCAGGGTCGCGCCGTTGGCGTCCATGGCGTGACCGCCGGTCAGGCCGGCCGCCGCCATCTCGCGCAGCACCTCACCGGTGCGCGCCCGCACCTCCTCCTCCGTGGGCTTGGGCGCCACGGCCTCGACGAGTTCGCAGGCGGCGTCCTCCAGCAGCAGGCCCGTGGGGCGGCCCGCGTCGTCGCAGACGATCTCGGCGGCCTGCTCGAACCGCCGGGGCCCGTCGACGCCCGCCAGTTCCAGCGCCCGGGCGCTGGCCAGCACGGAGTGGCCGTCGAACAGGTCGATCAGGGCGGGGACGCCGTCGAGGACCGGGCCGAGGGAGGCGGCGCCGACGGGTGCGTCACCGAAGGCGTTCGGGTCCAGGCCCCAGCCGCGCAGCCAGGTCCCGGGCGCGAGCGTCGCGGCCCGCTCGGCGAGCGCCGCCCGCACGGCCGCCAGGTCGCGGCAGCCTGAGAGGTCCACGCCCATGGTGCGCTCGGCGCCGGAGACGGGGTGGATGTGCGCGTCCGTGAATCCCGTGGTGACCACCGCGCCCTTCAGGTCGATCACCGTGGTCGCCGGTCCGGCCAGCGCGCGGACCTCCCGGTCCTGCCCGAGGTGTGTGATGCGGCCGCCGCCCGCGGCCAGCGCGGTGTGCGGCAGGAGCGAGCCCGTGCCCGGGTCGAGGAGCCGGGCGGAGAGCAGGACGAGATCGGGGAACACGGGGTCGCTCCTTCGGAACTGGTGGTGCGGGGGGTGCTGAGGTGCGGTGGGGCGTGCCGGCGGCGGCCGGCCGTGCGTCAGGCGCGCGCCGCCGTCGCGTCGTGAGGGTCCGTCCTCGCCCTACGGCGCTGTACGGGAAGCGGGGCCGGTGTCCGTCGCCGGGGCCGCCGCGTCCTCGGCGCGGTGGACGAGGGCGCCCGCCGGCAGGCCCAGGGCGCGTTCCGCCGTGGCGACGGCCATCCCGCTCACCTCCGGCCTGCGTTTGGACACACCGGAGTTGGCGTGCGCCCCGAGCCCGTCGAGGACGACCAGGATCTGCACGGCCGCCACCGGCACGTCGTCCGTGCGGAACTCGCCCGCGGCGACTCCGTCCCGGATGACGTCCCCGAGCCGTCCGCGCCAGGCGGCCTCCTGCTCGTCGACCCGGTCGCGCAGCACCGGCCGGTAGCGGCTGAGGTGCCGGGCGTTGATCCACAGCCGGCTCATCGCGTCGTAGGCGTCCCCCACCGTGCGGGCGAGGAAGCGCGCGAGGTGCTCCGTCGGCGTGCCCTCGGGCCGCTCGGGCGGGATCAGGCTGTCCAGTTCGCCGGTCGCGGCGCTGCCGAACGCCTCGGCCACCAGGTCGTCCGCGGACGGGAAGTAGTGGCTGATCAGTCCCGGCCGGACGTCGAGTTCCTCACCGATCCGGCGCAGGGTGATGCACTCCAGGCCCTCGGTCAGCGCGATCGCCGCGGCGGCGTCGACGATTTCCGCACGTCGCGTGGCCGGGTCTTTGCGAATTCGTTTACGGCTGACGCTTGACGACATACCGGGGATGTTATTGAGTGACCGACCAATAAGCAAGCCGCCATCAGCCCCTCGGAGTGACCATGGTGTCCACGACCCCTGGCCCGGACCCGGACGTCGACGACCGTCCCGGTCCACCCCCGTCCGCGGAACGTTCCGCCCGGGTCGAGGCGCACGGCATCGATCACATCCCGGACAGCGAACGCCGGGGCCGTCCGGGAGTTGTTCTCCGTGTGGGCTGCCGCCAACGTGAACTACCTCAGCCTGGTGGTCGGCGGCGCGCTGGTCATGATGGGTCTGAGCCTGTGGCAGTCGCTCGCGGTGATCGTGGTGGGCAACGCGTTCTGGCTGCTGACCGGGGTGCTGGCCGTCTCGGGCCCCGCGGCGGGCACGCCGAGCGAGGTGATCACCCGGGCGATGTACGGGATCCGCGGCAACCGCGTCAACAACGCCGTCGTCGGCTGGCTGATCTCCGTCTGCTATTTCGCGCTCAACCTCGCCGCCGCCGCGACGGCCGCCTTCTCCCTCGTCGGCAAGGCCGGCCTGCCGGTGAACACCGGCGTCAAGATCGTGGTCGTGGTGGTCGTCGCGGCACTGACGCTGACCATCAGCGTCTGCGGCCACGCACTGATCATGAAGCTGTACCTCCCGATCACCCTGGTCCTCACCGGGGCCTTCCTCGGTGTGGCCGTCGCCGTGGCCGGCCACACCGACTTCGCCTACGTCCCCGATCAGCCGCTCACCGGCCGGAGCCTGTGGGCCGCCGTGCTCGCCGGGGTCGCCCTCGTCGCCTCGGGTCCGCTGTCGTACACCACCAGTGCGGACTTCTCCCGCTACCTGCCCCGCACCGCCTCCGCGAAGGCGATCGTCGGCTGGACGGCCCTGGGCGGCTTCCTGCCGGGCACCGCGGTGTGCGCGCTGGGCGCCTTCGCCGCGACCGCGGTCGACATGACGGACCCGCAGAGCGCGCTGCAGAAGATCCTCCCGTCCTGGTTCGACCCGGTCTTCCTGCTGGCGCTGATCCTCGGCACGATCGCCATCAACGCCCTGACCGCCTACAGCGCGGGCCTCGCGCTCCAGGCCGTGGGCGTGCGCATCCGCCGCTCCCTCAGCGTGCTCGTCGACGGCACCGTCTCGGTCTGCCTGACGCTGTACGCGCTGCTCGTGTCCGACTTCCTCGACACCGTGAACAACGTCCTGCAGCTCACCGTCGCGCTGCTCGGCCCCAGCATGGCCGTCTACGCCACCGACATCCTGCTGCGCCGCAACCGCTACGACGGCCCCGCCCTGATGGACGAGACCCCGGGCGGCCCCTTCTGGTACACGGGCGGCGTGAACCGGGCGGGCGCCGTCGCGGTCGTCGCGGGCACCGCCGTGGCCTCGCTGTGCGTGAACACCCTGTACTACACCGGGCCGGTGGCGACCGCCCTCGGCGGCGTGGACCTGGCCCTGCCGGTGGGCCTCGTGGTCGCCGCGGTGCTCTACGCCGCCCTGATGCGCGGGACGGCGGGCCTCGCCCGCACGCGCTGACAGGCCGGCCCGAAGCCCGTGTCCGGCAGGCCCCGGCCGGCAGTTCCCCGCAGGGCCGCCGCCGGTCAGGACTGCCGCCGTCGGGCGCCGTGCCGGTCAGGGGCATCGCCGCTCGGGGAAGATGCCGGTCAGGGCCGCCGCCGTTCACCACCGCCGACGTTCAGGGCCGTCGCCGTTCACGGCAGCAGGCGCTGCTCCTTGGCGACGGCCACGGCGCCGGCGCGGGTGTCGACGCCGAGTTTGCCGTAGACGCGCCCCAGGTGCGTCTTGACCGTCGCCTCGCTCAGGAAGAGCGCCTTGGCGATGTCCCGGTTGGTCAGCCCCCGGGCCAGCTGCCCGAGGATGTCGCGCTCGCGGTCGGTGAGCCCGGGGCGCGGGCTGCGCATGCGGGCCATGACCCGGTGGGCGACGGGTGCGGACAGGGCGGTGCGGCCGGCCGCGGCGCTGTGGATGGCCGTGAACAGCTCGTCGGGGCGCTCCGCCTTGAGCAGGTAGCCGGTGGCCCCCGCCTCGATGGCCCGGGTGATGTCCGCGTCCGTGTCGTACGTGGTCAGGACCAGGACGTGCACCCGGCCGCCGGAAGCGGCGGTGATCCGGCGGGTGGCCTCGACGCCGTCCATCCCCTCACCCAGCTGCAGATCCATGAGGACCACGTCGGGGGTGAGCTTCGCGGCGAGCGCGACGGCCTCCGCCCCGCTGTCCGCCTCACCCACCACCTCGATGCCCGGGGCGCTGCCCAGCAGCGCCCGCAGACCCGCACGGACCACCGCGTGATCGTCGCAGAGCACGATCCGTACGGCCCCGGCGGGCCCGGCGGACGAGCTAGGCACGGTGGACGGGCGGGCCGGGGCCGATCCGCTGGGGTCGGCGCCTTCGCCGGGGCCGGTGGAGCCGTCGGGACCGGCGGATCGGTCGGGTTCGGGGCGGGTCACGGTGCGGGGACCTCCACTGCGCTGGGGGTGGGACGGAGCGGTACGGCGGCGGAGACGACGGTGCCGTCACCGGGTGCGGACTCGATGGTGAGGGTGCCGCCCAGCTGGCCGACCCGGGCGCGGATCGCGGGCAGGCCGTGCCCGCGTACCCCGGACGCCCGCTCCGGCAGGGCCGAGGTGTCCAGGCCGCGGCCGTCGTCGGCCACGTCCAGGCGGACCTGGTCCTCCAGGTAGGTGAGGGTGAGGGCCGCCCGGGTGGCACCGGAGTGCTCGCGGACGTTGGCGAGGGCGCCCTGCGCGATGCGCAGCAGTGCGGACTGCACCCGGTCCGGCAGCCCGGACGGTCCCGGAGTGCCGTCGACGAGGCAGGTCACGGTGCGTTCCGCCGTGCTCTCGCGGGAGGCGAGGCCGCGCAGCGCCGCTTCCAGCCCGCCGCCCTCGGCGAGATCGGCCGGGGCCAGGTCGTGCACGAACCGGCGGGCCTCGGTGAGGCTGCTCTCGGCGATCGCGGCGGCCGTGCGCACATGGGCCTGCGCCTGGCGCGGGTCGGTGTGCCACACCAGGTCTGCCGCCTGGAGGAGCATCCGCTGACTGGACAGGCTCTGGGCGAGGGTGTCGTGGATCTCCATGGACAGCCGCTGGCGCTCGGCGAGGGTGCCCTCGCGGCGCTCGGTGGCGGCCAGTTCGCGGCGTGTGCGCACCAGGTCGCGGATCAGCGCGGCCTGGCCCGCCGCCTGCCGGTCCATGTGGGTGAGGACCGCGGTGGCCAGGAGGGCGACGGCCGGCGGTGCGACCACCAGGTCGACGTCGACGCGGTCGGCCAGCCGCACCTGCGCGACGACCACGAAGAGGGTGAGGAACACCACCAGCGCGTACGCGGCGCGCGCGGGGAGGATCCGCAGGGCGGTGTAGAACAGCGGCACCGCGCACCAGGCGAAACTGGGTGCCAGGGCGACCAGCACGGCCCACACCGCGACCAGCGCGCCCAGCCACAGCAGGGCCCTGCCGGGCGGTCGGCCGGGGTCGCGGACGGACCCGCCGGCAGCCGCCGATACCACCGAAGCACCCGTTGCCATTGGAGCTGCCCAAGCCCCCGTTGCCGCCGGAGCAGCCGAATGCGCTGATGCGGCCGGAGCAGCCGCTGGAGCAGCCGCTGCCGCCGATGCGGCGGACGGCCCCCGGAGCGCGGGGCGCCCCGCTCCGGGCTGGGCCGCCGCCCCGGCCGACGCGGCCCTCGCCCCGGGCACGGCGGCGGCCGCCCCCGCCGCCGTGCGGCGACCGACGACGTAGAGCAGGGCCAGCGCGCCCGCCAGCGCGAGGACGGCGGGCACCTGGGGCTGGGCACCGTGCCGCTGCACGTAGCGGGCCAGGGCGGAGAGCAGCAGCAGGAAGAACGCCAGATGGATGACGAGCGCGAGCCTGCGCTCCTCACCGTCGGTGTTCTCCGCACGGGCCGGGGAGGTTCGGCCCATGGACGGCATGGACGGCATGGGCTGCTCCTCCCGGCCGGGACTTCGGGACGTACGGACTTGGCCGCCGAGCTGGGCGAGCACTGCCATTGTCGCCCCGGCCGCACCCGCCCGGGTCAACCGAACGGATGACCCCGGTGTCCACCGTCCTGCTCGCCGGGACCAGCCGGTACGCCGACGGGTGCGCGGGGCGGACGGGGCGAGGCTGGAGGCACAGCGCAGGAAGCGCTGCGCTCTCCTGCACCGTAGGGGCCGGGCGGCGACGCCGGCCGGTCCCGCCGGGGCGGGAGGGACGCGAGACTACCGGGGAGTTGCCCGCATGCAGCACAAGGCCGAGAAGTTCTCCACCCGCGCCAAGCTCGTCACCTCCGTGGCGGCCGTGGCAGCGGTCGCTGCCGGTGTGGCCGGCGCGGTCTCCGCGTCCGCCGACACCCCGGCCGCCGCTCCGGTCGCGGCCGTCGCGGCGGTGAAGGGGAAGGCCACGACCACCAGCACCCACCTGACGGTGGACGCCGCCGCCGACGCGGCCGAGGCGGCGCTGAAGGCCGCGCGGAAGGAGGGCCAGCGGGTGAGCGTCGCGGTGGTGGACCGCGACGGCAACACGATCGTCACCCTGCGCGGCGACGGTGCCGGCCCGCAGTCGTACGAGTCCGCGGTGAAGAAGGCGTACACGGCGGTCTCCTGGAACGCGCCCACCTCGCAGCTGGTCAAGCGCTTGGAGTCGGCGCCCACCCTCAAGGACATCCCGGGCACCCTGTTCCTGGCGGGCGGCGCCCCGGTGGCGTACGACAACGCTCCGATCGCGGGCATCGGTGTGGCGGGTGCGCCCTCCGGTGACCTGGACGAGAAGTTCGCCCAGGCCGGCGCCGAGGCGATCGCGGGCGGCCGCTGACCGGGTCGCTCGTCCCGCCCGGATGAGCGGCGGCCCCTGCCGGGGCCGCTCGGTGGCGGCGCGCGGGGTTCCGGCCTCGCGCGCCGCCCCACTGTCTCCGGTCCCCCGCCGTCCCGTCGTCACCGTCACCCCGTGGAGGAGTTCCGCCGTGGCCAAGAAGTCACTTTCCCCTGCCGACCGCGCCCTGCTGGAGGCGGCGCGCGGCGGCGACGTCCCCGCCGTCCGCGCGGCCCTGGCAGCGGGCGCGGGCCTGGAGGCCCGCGACGAGGAGGGCCGTACGCCACTGCTCCTGGCGGCCCTCGCCGACCAGGTGCCCGCGGCCGGGGTGCTGGTCGGGGCGGGCGCGGACGTGAACGCGCAGGACGACCGGCAGGACAGTGCCTGGCTGGTCACCGGGGTGTCCGGCAGCGTGGCGATGATGCGCGCGCTGCTGCCCGGCGGCCCGGACGTGCGCCTGACCAACCGGTTCGGCGGGGTCTCGGTGATCCCGGCCGCCGAACGCGGACACGTGGCGTACGTGCGGGCGGTCCTGGCCGAGACCGCCGTCGACGTGAACCACGTCAACCGGCTCGGCTGGACGGCCCTGCTGGAGGCGGTGATCCTCGGCGACGGCGGACGCACCCACCAGGAGGTCGTGGAGGTGCTGCTCGCGGCGGGCGCCGACCCGCTGCTGCCGGACGCCGAGGGCGTCACGGCCCGCGTCCACGCCGAGCGCCGCGGCTTCAGCGGGATCGCCGCCGTGCTGCTGTCGGCCGAGCGGCGGACGGCCTCGCGGGGTGCGGAGACCGGCGAGTGAGGCGGCGGCGCCCGGCGGCCGTCAGGGGCGCGGTGCTCGCGGACGTCGCCAGGCCGGCCGGGTGCGCGCCGGACGTCGGCACGGGCCGCGTCACGCGCCCGGCGGCCGGTCACCGGCCGCCGGGGACCGCCGTGCTGCAGCGAACGCGCGGTGCAGGTCGTACAGCCGCCCGGCCAGCGCCGGTGCGGGCCCCCGCACCTCCGGGCCGGGCACCACGTCCCGGATGGGCGTGCAGCGCTCCGGGGACGGCGGTACACCGAGGTCGGCCAGCCACCGCGTCAACTGCGCGGCGGAGTGGGCGTACACGACGGGACCCAGGCCGGCCCAGCCGTGCGCGGCCGCGCACATGGGGCAGTGCTCGCCCGAGGTGAAGACGGTGGCCGCGGCCCGCTCGTCCTCGGTGAGGTGGGCCGTGGCCCAGCGGACCAGCTCGAACTCCGGGTGCCTGGTCCGGTCGCCGAGGGTACGGACGCGGTTGCGGTCCTTGGCCAGGACCCGCCCGTCGGCGCCGACCAGGAGGGAGCCGAAGGGCTCGTCCCCGGCGCGCAGTGCCTCGGCCGCCAGCTCGACGGCACGTTCCAGGTGGGGCATGTCACCTTCGCCGGCGCTCATCTGCCCGGCATCACCGCGGCGACCTTGTTCACGGAGACCCTCAGCCTGGTCACCGGCGCGCACCGTCCGGAGGACGCACCGCCGGCGCCGCTCCCCGTACGCGACCTGATAGACCATCAGCTCGCGTTGCTCAGCGGCGACTTCGCCACCCGGGGGCACATCGACGCCCATCTCGCGGCCCACAGCGTGCGCCCGCGCATCGCGGTCGAGGCCAACTCCATCCAGGCCCTGGTCGAGATCGTGCGCCGCACGACGATCGGCACGGTGCTGCCCGACGCCATCACCCACGACCACCCCCACCTCACCCCGGTGCCCCTGGAACCGGCGCTGCCCGCGCGCACGGTCACCCTGCTGCGCCGCGCGGGCGGTTACGAGAGCGCCGCCGCCCGGGCCTTCACCCGCCTCACCCACGCCCTGGTGCGCGCCCGCGGCTACACCGACGCCCGCCCCCTGAAGGATCCGCGGCACCATGAGGATCCCGGCCGGGACGAGTCCCGGCCGGACGGCCCGCGCATCTCGCGCATCTCACCTGACCAGGAACTGCACCGACCCGAAGTGATCGGCGCCGCTCCGACCGGGCGCCCGTGGGACGCCCCTCACCCGGACGGCCGCGGAAGAAGCGATCCCGCCTCACTCACCGGAGCTACCTCACGCCTCGCCGCCCCCGCCCGCTCACGCGTCTCGCCGACGGCCCCGGCAGCGGATCCGCGCCGTGCACGGACCGCGTCGGGGCGGCCCGCCGGGCCGCCCCGAACACCGGGCGGGTCTTCCTCACGCCCTCTCAAAGGTCCGTGATCAGCAAGGCCTCATGGAACTGGTCTTGTCGTTGATCCAGTCAGGCAGGCTGGCCCAGTGCTCCCTGGGGCCCATCTTCATCACGGCGCCCCCGTAACCCTCCTTCTCGTAGAGGCAGTAGTTCCCGCCGGTGTTGTTGACGAAGGACGAGATCTTGTTGTCCATCACGGGGAACCCCTCCTTGAGGATGTCCGCCACGCTGAAGCTGGGCCCCACGAGAGCTACGCCGTACCCCTTGTAGTTGTTGTCCACCCAGAAACACACGTTGGCGGCGATCTGCTTGCTGCAGGAACCGTCCCCTTCACCGATCCACTGGTACTGGACGTCCGCCGACGACGACCCCGCGAACCCGAGCCCCAGGGCCGCTGCGGCGGCTCCGACGACGCCGATACGGGCGATGCTCCTGGAAATCCTGGCCATGTCATCCCCAATGCACTCACGCGACACGCCCACCCGTCGGCGTGCGATGTCCGGGGAGATCCGTACCGGCCTCCGGCCGCCCGCAGCGGGTGAACCTTACGTAAGGGCAACGGGGGTCCGGACGCGGAAGGTTCAGTGGCCTCCGGTCCCGACGGCCACCGGAGCACGTCCGCCTGCGCGGCGCTCCCGGCACTTCTCGGCGGGCCGCGCGCTCCACGCCGTGCGCCGAGCCCGATGGTCCTCCCGCGCCGGCACCGGTCCGGGAGGCCGGCGCCGGTCCCCGACCGACCCCGACCGGCCCCGAGCGGCCCCAAGCGGCCCCGAGCGGCCCCAGGAAAAAACGAGGACCGGCTTCGGATCGCTCCGAAACCGGCCCTGATCTGCGACTCTCGCGAGTCGGGACGACAGGATTTGAACCTGCGACCCCTTGACCCCCAGTCAAGTGCGCTACCAAGCTGCGCCACGTCCCGTTGCCCGCTTGACCTGGGGTTTCCCCTGGCCGAACGCGCAGGAAAACCATACCGCACTCGGGTCGGTGGTCGCGCACGCCTTTCCCGCGAGCGGGGCACCGGCGCGCCTTCGGGAGGCCGGGGCCGTCGGCGCCGTACGCAGCACACGCCCGCGTGGCGGTGGGACCTGTTCGGCAGCGCTTGACCTCAAGTTTGCTTGAGGTTGCACGATCGTCGCCATGACGACCACCGAAGAACGCGGGCGCACCTACGGGTACGCCGACCTGCCCCGGCTGATGGGGCTCATGACGGGTGACGAGAAGCACGGGCCCGCGGCCACGTCCACGCTGGACGTGCTCTGGGTCCTGTACGACCGGGTGCTCCGCGTGGGTCCGGGGAGCCGGGACGATCCCGGGCGCGACCGGTTCCTGCTGTCCAAGGGACACGGCCCGATGGCCTACTACGCGGTCCTCGCCGCCCGGGGTCTCCTGCCGGTGGAGTGGCTGCCGGGCTTCGGCTCCTACGACTCCCCGCTCGGACACCACCCGGACCGCACCCTGGTGCCGGGCGTGGAGATCGGCAGCGGCTCGCTGGGGCACGGGCTGCCCCTGGCCGTCGGCACGGCCCTCGGACTGCGCGCCCAGGGCCTGGAGGAGCCCCGGGTGTGGGTGCTGACCGGTGACGCCGAGCTGGACGAGGGGAGCAACCACGAGGCGATCGCCTTCGCCGGTCCGGCGGGACTCGGACAGCTGCACACCGTGGTCGTCGACAACGCCTCCGCGAGCCATGCCCGGCCGGGCGGGATCGCCGCCCGTTTCGAGGCCGCGGGCTGGTCGGCGGTGACCGTCGACGGCCGCGACCACGAGGCGCTGTACACCGCGTTCACCGCGCCGCATCCGGGCCGCCCGCACGTGGTGGTGGCACGGGTGGAGCCGAAGACCTCCTGACGCGGCCGCCGGGCGCTTCCCGGACGCCACGGCCGCCTCACGACCTCTCCGCCCTCACCACCTCTCCGGCTCTCCGCCCCTTCCGCCCTCTCTGACCTGCCCCGCCCACCGCGCCCACCGGGCACGCGGCCGCCCTGTCCCCCGCACCCTCTCCGCCCCTCCCCCGCCTCCGTCCCGAAACAGAAGGACCCGATCCCATGGACACCATGCGTGACCGTTTCGCCCCCGTCGTCTCCCGTCTCCTCGACGAGGATCCACGAGTGGCCGTCGTCCTCGCCGAGATCGGCAAGGACGCGTTCGCCGCCGCCCGGCAGCGGCACCCCGACCGGGTGATCAACGTGGGCATCCGTGAGCAGCTCCTCGTCGGGGCCGGGGCGGGTCTGGCGCTGACCGGTATGCGGCCGGTGGTGCACACCTTCGCCAGCTTCCTCGTGGAGCGCCCCTTCGAGCAGGTGAAACTGGACCTGGGGCACCAGGGGGCCGGCGCGGTGCTGGTGAGCGCGGCCGCCTCGTTCGACTGGCCCGCCGGCGGCTACACCCACATGGCGCCCGGTGACGTGGCCCTGTTCGACACCCTGGACGGCTGGACGGTCCACGTGCCCGGGCACCCGGACGAGGCCGAGACCCTGCTGCGGCACGCGGTCGCGGCGGGCGAGGACAAGGTGTACGTACGGCTGTCCGTGCAGTCGAACGCGCACGGGCGGCCGGTGGACGGCGAGCACTTCGTGACGGTGCGCGAGGGCCGTGGCGGGGTCGTGGTGGCCGTCGGGCCCCTGCTCGACGCGGTGCTCGGCGCCACGGAGGGCCTGGACGTCACCGTGCTGTACGCGACGACCGTGCGGCCCTTCGACACGGCGGCCCTGCGCCGGGCCACCCGCTCGGCCGGCACCGACGTGGTCCTCGTCGAGCCGTACCTGGCGGGCACCTCGACGGCGGCGGCGAACGACGCGCTCCACGACGTCCCCCACCGGGTCCTGGGCCTGGGGGTGGGCCGCGCCGAACTCCGGCGGTACGGCACCGTCGAGGAGCATGCCGCGGCGCACGGCCTGGACGCCCCGTCCCTGCGGGAGCGGATCTCCACGTTCCTCGCGCCGGGCGCCGGGAACGCCTGAGCGCCGGGCGCCGCGACCGCCGGGGCGGCGGGCGCGGAGAGCACGGCGGTCAGCTCCGCGCCGGGTGTGCCCGCCCGGCCCGCGGCCCGCGCCCGTCGGCGCGCACGAGACCGCGTATCGCGGGCACCGCGAGCAGCGCGACCGGGACCACGAGGCTCATCGCCGCGGAGACCAGCAGGACGTGCCCCGCGCCGAGCAGGGCGGCGGACGGTCCGGCGAGGGCCTGGCCCACGGGCATCATGGCGAGGGAGCCCGCCACGTCGTAGGCGTGGATGCGGTTGAGGACGTCGGAGGGGACCTGCGTCTGGACGCTGGTCGCCCACATCACGCCCCAGAACGCCTGTCCGGCACCCGCGACGGCGGCTCCCGCGGCCATGGCCCCCACCCCGAGACCGGCCCCGACGGCCGCCGGGAACCAGACGAACGCGAACAGGGCGAGCGCGCCGGCGCGCAGCATCCGGCGCGGGCGCAGCCGCAGCGCGAGGAACCCGCCGACGACGGTGCCCGCGCCGAGGGCGGAGTTGATCAGGCCGTAGGCCCGGGGGCCGTGCTGCTGGACCACCTCGGTGGCCACCAGCGGGACGGTGGGGCCCCACACGGCGATCATGTAGAGGCACCAGATCGCGATGACACCCCACAGCCACGTCCGTGCCCGGAACTCCCGCCAGCCCTCGACCAGGTCGGCCTTGAAGGTGCCCTGGCCGTGACCGGCCGCAGGCCGGCTGCCGGGCCTCGCCGGCGGCAGTCTGAGCAGCAGCAGGCACAGGGCGCTGATCGCGTAGGTGGCTCCATGGGCGGCGAAGACCCCGCCGGGCGAGGCGAAGCCCACGAGGAGGCCGGCGACGGCGGGCCCGGCGAGCTGGGCGGCGGACTCGGCGATCCGTATCGCGCCGTTGGCGCCCTGGATGTCGGTGGCGAGGCGCGGCACCGTACTGGCCACGCCGGGCTGGAAGACGGCGCCCGCCACGCCGTTGACCAGGCCGATGAGGCAGATCTCCCAGAGCACCACGTGCCCGGAGAAGAACAGCACGGCGGCCGCGGACTGGGTGCCCAGGCGCACCAGGTCGGCGCCGATCATCAGTCTGCGGGTGCTGAAGCGGTCGGCCATGACGCCGCCGAAGACCACGAGTCCGGCGAAGGCGGCCGCGGTCGAGGCCATGGCGAGGCCCACCGCGCCCGCGCCGTACCCGTGCTGCAACAGGCCCGCGGCCAGTGCGACGGGCAGCATGGTGTCGCCGAGCCGGGCGACGGCTCTGGCGACGAAGAACAGCGCGAAGTCCCGCGACCAGACCGGCCGCGCCGCACCGGCCGCCGCACCGAGGGCCGGCGCCTGGCCCGCCGGCGCTCCCACGGCGGTGTGGGCCGGACCGTCCGGCCTGCCCGCCACCGCCGTCTCGGCGGTCCCAGCCGGTCCCGCCGTCTCCTCCCCCGACGACTGCGCTGACGCCCCTGTCATTCCTCCGACGCTCCCCTCCCCGGCCGGTCCCCGCCGCACCCGTCGCTCAGCGGTGGGCGAGGCTCCCTCCCGCGCCCGCCCTCCCCGTCCTGCGGATCATGCCACGGCCCACTGACAACGCCCGAGGGGTTTTCACCCCTGGGCCGGCAGCCCGAGTCCGGGGTGGGCCTCCAGGAGCCGGTCCGGGGCCGCCTGGCGCCAGGAGTCGGCGAGGATGTCGCGCAGTTCGCCCTCGTCCTCCAGTGCCGCCAGGCGGACCCTCACCCAGGCGAACTGGGCCTCGTGACGGGCGATCCAGAACTTCTCCGGCTCCGCCAGGACCAGTTCGTCGCGCTCGTCCTTGGGACAGCGCACGGCGATGGAGGTCTCGTCCTCCGGCAGCGTGGCGAACATCTTGCCCGCGACGCGGAACGTGGGCATGCTCCAGGCGGTCTTCTCCGTCGTGTCCGGCAGGGACAGGGCGATACGGCGTACGTCTTCGGCATCCTGCATGTCCGGCACGCTAGCCGCTCCTACCGACAGTCACCCCGGGAGCGGACCGGCCGCCCCCAGCCGCTTGCAGTAGATCGTCGTCGGCCGCAGTGTCCCGGCGGGGTCGGCCGCGTAGTCCGGGATCACCCCGACCCGCGTCCAGCCGGCCGACCGGTACAGGTGCTCCGCCGGGCTGCCGGTCTCGGTGTCCAGGTGCAGCAGGGTGACGCCCGCGGCCGCGGCCGCCTCCTCCGCGACGGCCAGCAGCCTGCGGCCCAGGCCCTGGCCGCGGGCGCGCCGGTGCACCATGAGCTTGACCAGCTCGGCCCGGTGACGGCTGTTGGGTTTGTCGGGGAAGGCGAGGCTGACGGTCCCGGTCACCCGGCCGTCCGTGTCGTACGCGGCCCACACCGCCAGCCGGCCCGCCGCCGCGCCGGCCGACCGCTCCTGCCACCAGGCGACCGCGTCGGCCCGGCCCAGGGGCGCGAGGAAACCGACGGACGCGCCGCCCGCCACCGTGTCGGTCAGCAGCTCCGCCAACTCCTCTGCGCGCGCGTCGAGTTCGGCGGCGTCCAGCCGGGCCGTGGTCACCGTCACGGGCGCACCACCGGCGCCCCGGTCCGCGTTCTCCGCACCTTCCGTCCTTTCCGCGTCCTGGACGCCTTGCGCGTCCCGGCCGCCCATCGGCCCCTCGGCCCTTTCGAAGTCCTCCACATGTGCCCTCTCCGCCATGTCCGGGAAGCTAACCCGGACAGGAAACGCCCGTGTTACGGGACGCTCACCGCAGGAGGCAGGAGGGGGCGGAAGGCAGGTGCAACAGCGGACGCGGGCGCGGGGTGGGCGGGCCTCTCCGGGGACCGTACCGCTAGTGTCCGGCCGCCTCTCCCAGCGCGTCCAGCACCGGGCGGATCAGCGGGTGCTCCTCGGCGCCCCGGCGTACCGCGGCGAAGACCCGGCGCGTGGGCGCCACACCGTCCACGGGACGCACGACCACGCCCGTCAGGTCCATACCGCGCAGTGCGGAGCGCGGGACGAGGGCGACGCCCGCGTCGGCCGCGGCGAGCGCGACGACCGCCCGGAAGTCGTCGGAGGAGTGTTCGAGACGGGGCTGGAAGCCGGCGCTCTCGCAGGCCAGGACGACCACGTCGTGGCACGGATTGCCGGGGTAGGGGCCGATCCAGGGGTCCTTCGCCAGTTCCGCGAGCGGAACCTCGGGGGTGTCGGTCATGCGGTGGGTGACCGGGAAGACCGCGTCGAACGGTTCGGCGTACAGCGGGACGTGGGTGAGGCGGGGGTCGTCGGCGGGCGGCGCCCCGCGGTACTCGACGGCGACCGCCACGTCGACCTGCCGGTCCAGCACCATGGGCAGGCTCGCGTCGCCCTCCGCGTCCTGGACCCGGATCCGGATGCCGGGTGCCGTCCCGGCCAGGCGGGACACGGCGGGTGCGACGACCTCGGCGATGCCGGTGGCGAAGGCGGCGACGGTGACGGTGCCGGCCTCGCCCGACCCGTAGGCGGCCAGCTCGGCCTCCGCCCGCTCCAGCTGGGCCAGCACCGCGTTGGTGTGGTTCAGCAGGATCTCGCCCGCCGGGGTCAGCCGTACGCCTTTGGCACCGCGTTCCACCAGCCGGTGGCCGGTCTCCTGCTCCAGGGCGGTCAGCTGCTGGGAGACCGCCGAGGGCGTCAGGTAGAGCGCGGCGGCAGCCGCCGTCACCGTACGGTGGTCGGCCACCGCCCGCAGGATGTGCAGCCGCCGCGCTTCGATCATGGGCCGATTATCGCAAGCCCGCCGCTGACCGGACACGCGGGACCGGTCAGCGGTCCGTCCCACCGGCCCGGCCGGCCGGCGGTCCCGACCGGCCCAGCCGCCCGATCCCGGGCGGGCGCCGCCGAGGCCACAAGGGGCCGGTGCGGGGTCGCTGCAGGGCCGGAAGCGGTGTCGGTCCGGGGCCGGAAGCAGCGTCGGCTTCGGTGAGACCCGTCGCCCGGCGGCCAGGCCGGGGGGGCGCGCCCGGTCGTCCCTCCCGGCCGGACCAGCCGCCCGGCAGCCCCGGCGGCCGCGCTCCGCTCAGCTCCCTCCGCTCAGCCCTCCCGCTCCGCTCAGCCCTCCAGCTCCGCGCGGGCCGCGACGAACGCGTCCACCGCGCGGTTCACGTCGGCCGTCGAGTGCGCGGCGGAAAGCTGCACCCGGATCCGGGCCTGCCCCTGCGGCACCACCGGGTACGAGAAGCCGATCACGTACACGCCCCGCTCCAGCAGCAGCTCCGCCATCCGGCCGGCCTTCGCCGCGTCGCCGATCATCACGGGCGCGATGGCGTGGTCGCCCGGGAGGACGTCGAAACCCTCCGCGGTCATCCGGGAGCGGAAGAGCGCGGTGTTCTCCGCGAGCCGGACCCGCAGGTCGTCGGCCGACTCCAGCAGGTCGAGCACCTTCAGCGAGGCCGCCGCGATCACCGGGGCGAGGGTGTTGGAGAAGAGGTACGGCCGCGAGCGCTGGCGCAGCAGGGCGACGATCTCGGCGCGGGCGGCGACGTAACCGCCGGACGCGCCGCCGAGCGCCTTGCCGAGGGTGCCGGTGATGATGTCGACGCGGTCCATGACACCGTGCAGTTCGGGGGTGCCGCGTCCGCCGGCGCCGACGAAGCCGACGGCGTGCGAGTCGTCGACCGTGACCATCGCGCCGTAGCGGTCGGCCAGGTCGCAGATCTCGCGCAGCGGGGCGACGTAGCCGTCCATCGAGAAGACGCCGTCGGTGACGACGAGCTTGCGGCGCGCGCCGCCCTCGTCCGCCTCCTTCAGCTGCCGCTCCAGGTCGGCCATGTCACGGTTGGCGTAGCGGAAGCGGCGGGCCTTGGACAGGCGGATGCCGTCGATGATGGAGGCGTGGTTGAGGGCGTCGGAGATGACCGCGTCCTCCGCGCCGAGCAGCGTCTCGAAGACACCGCCGTTGGCGTCGAAGCAGGAGGAGTACAGGATCGTGTCCTCCTGGCCGAGGAACGCCGACAGCCGGGCCTCCAGCTCCTTGTGCACCTCCTGCGTGCCGCAGATGAAGCGCACGGAGGCCATGCCGTAGCCCCAGCGGTCCAGGGCCTGGTGGGCGGCGGCGACGACCTCGGGGTGGTCGGCGAGGCCCAGGTAGTTGTTGGCGCAGAAGTTGAGGACCTCGCCGGGCCGGCCGCCCGCGGTGACCTCGACGGTCGCCGACTGGGGGGTGCCGATGACGCGCTCGGGCTTGTGCAGACCGGCGGCGCGGATCTCGTCGAGGGTGGCGCGCAGGTCGTCGCGGACGGAGGTGAACATCCAAGACTCCATGGGGGTGAGAGGGCGAGTGGGCCGAAGGAGCGCGCCCGGGCCGGGGCGGCGGGCGCGCGAGGGCCCGGAGGGCTGGGCGCGGTCGCCGCGCCGGGACAGGCTCCCTCCGGGGTGCGGAAGCCTTACCCGGACCGGGCGTGCGCGCCGTGGAGGCGGACCGGGCAGGGGGTCAGGCGGTCCAGTCCAGGATGACCTTGCCGCCCCTGCCGCTCGCGGCGTCCGCGAAAGCCGCCTCGAAGTCGGCGTAGCCGTAGCGGCCGGTGATGACCGGGGCGAGGTCGAGGCCGCCCTCCAGCAGCACCGACATGGCGTACCAGGTCTCGAACATCTCCCGGCCGTAGATGCCCTTGACGGTGATCATCGACGTGACGATGCGGGCCCAGTCGACCGGGAACTCCTCGGACGGCAGGCCCAGCATGGCGATCCGGCCGCCGTGCGTCATGTTGGCGATCATGTCGCGCATCGCCTCGGGGCGGCCGGACATCTCCAGGCCGATGTCGAAGCCCTCGCGCAGGCCGAGCGCGCGCTGGCCCTCGGCGATGGTGGTCCCGGCGACGTTGAGCGCGAGGCTCACGCCGATCTTGCGGGCCAGCTCCAGGCGCTCCTCGCTGACGTCGGTGATCACCACGTTGCGCGCGCCGGCGTGCCGCGCGACCGCCGCCGCCATCAGCCCGATGGGCCCGGCACCGGTGATCAGCACGTCCTCGCCGACCAGCGGGAAGGAGAGCGCGGTGTGCACGGCGTTGCCGAACGGATCGAAGATCGCGGCGATGTCGAGGTCGACGGGGACGCGGTGCACCCACACGTTCCCGGCCGGCAGGGCTACGTACTCGGCGAAGGCGCCGTCGCGGCCCACGCCCAGACCGACGGTGGCCCGGCACAGGTGGCGTCGCCCGGCCAGGCAGTTGCGGCACTTGCCGCAGACCAGGTGGCCCTCGCCGCTGACCCGGTCACCGGTCTTGATCTCGGTGACGTCGCGGCCGGTGGCGACGACCTCGCCGACGAACTCGTGACCGACCACGAGCGGGGTGCGGATGGCCTGCTGCGCCCAGCCGTCCCAGGCCCGGATGTGCAGGTCGGTACCGCAGATGCCGGTCCGCAGGACCTTGATCAGTACGTCACCGGGCCCGACGGCGGGCTCGGGCACGTCCGCGAGCCAGAGCCCGGGCTCCGCCTTCTCCTTGACCAGCGCCTTCACGCAACGGCTCCTGTGAGTCGGGCCCGGCCCGGGTCCGGCGCACGCCGAAGGGACCCGCATCCGGGACGAGGGGGTGGAATCACCAGGCAATCTGCCGTACGCGGGGTGCGCCGGTCCATCGAGGATTTCTTAATCACGGCCACAGCTTTCCTTCACGCGGTCCGGAAGCGGCCCACGACACGGCCGGGCCGTCGGGGTCCCTGGCCGGTTCAGCCCGGCGGCGGACCTTCGGGACCCCCCGGCCGTTCCGCCCGCCGGCGAACCCCGGGACCCCTCACCGGTTCAGCCCGGCAGCGGGCCGTCGGGGCCGTCCACCGCCTCGCGCCGCCGTAGCCGCCGGCTCAGTTCGTCCGCCGCCGCCTTGATGGTGTCGAGCCCTTCCCGGCCCCACGGCCGCGGCTCGACGTCGACGACGCACACCGTCCCCAGCACCATGCCCGCGCTGTCGAGGAGCGGTGCCCCGAGGTAGGACCGGATGCCGAACTCGTCGACGACCGCGTTGCCCGCGAAGCGCGGGTAGTCACGGACGTCCTCCAGCACCAGCGCCTTCCCGCGGGCCAGGACGTGGGGGCAGAACCCGTGGTCGCGGGCCAGGCGGCGGCCCAGTTCCCGCCGGATCCCCTCCCCGCCTGCCGCATCGCCGGGACCGGCCGGTACCCCCGCCGCGACCGGCGCCGGCGCGTCCACGTCCAGGACGTCGCGGGACGGCCGGTGCAGACCGGCGAAGAACTGCCCGTGCTCACCGGGGAAGTTGACCATGGCGTAGGGCGCGCGGGTGCGGCCGGCGAGCCGGTCCGCGAAGGCGTCGAGAGCGGGTTCGGCCCGCTCGCCCAGCCCCAGCCGGCGCAACCGCCGGGCCCGGACGGGCGCTTCCTTGTCCTCCGGGGTGAGCAGCAGGCGACCTGCCGGGCGGGGCGGGTCGTAGGTCATGACCGGACTCCGGCGCCGGGGGCGTGTGTCGGGTACGGGCGTGTCATGTACGGGCTCCGGGACGGGATGGGGTCGGGCATCACAGGTGGGCGCCGTGACTCGGCGCGGGCGCGGGCGCGTGGGCGATGAGGTGGCGTACGAGGGTCAGCAGGGTCTGGACGCCCGAACTGGAGATGCGGGCGTCGCAGGGCACGACGGGGATCTCCGGGGCGAGGTCGAGCGCGGCGCGGACCTCCTGCGGGGCGTAACGGTGGGCGCCGTCGAACTCGTTGACGGCGACGATGAAGGCGAGGCCGCGCCGCTCGAAGAAGTCGACGGCGGCGAAGCACTCCTCCAGGCGGCGGGTGTCGGCGAGGATCACGGCGCCGAGGGCGCCCTCCGACAGCTCGTCCCACATGAACCAGAACCGCTCCTGGCCTGGTGTGCCGAACAGGTACAGCACGTGCCGCGGATCGAGGGTGATGCGTCCGAAGTCCATCGCCACGGTCGTCTCGACCTTGTTCTCGACGCCGTCGAGGCTGTCCGTGTCCGCGCCCGCCGTCGTGAGCAGCTCCTCCGTGCTGAGCGGCGCGATCTCGCTCACGGCGCCGACGAAGGTGGTCTTGCCCACCCCGAACCCGCCCGCCACCAGGATCTTGAGCGCGGTGGGGAAGGGATCGCTGCGGCCCTCGCGGCTGTCGTCGTAGTCAGAGCTGTCGTCGTAGTCCATCGAGCACTGCCTCCAGAAGAGCCCGGTCGGTGGGGTGGTGGTGGGTGACGGGCGGTTTGGTGGTCAGGGCGCCGCAGTCGACCAGGTCGGAGAGCAGCACTTTGGCCACCGCCGCCGGCAGCTTCAGGTGGGCGGCCACCTCGGCCACCGAGACCGGGCACAGGCACAGGTCGAGTGCCTGGCCGTGCTCGGGTCCGAGGTAGCCGAGCGGCGTCACCCCGGTCGCCATCACCTGCGACATGAGGTCGAGCGCGACGGTGGGCCGGGTACGGCCGTTGCTGACCGTGAAGGGGCGCACCAGCCGCCCGGCCGCGTCGTCGAGCCAGGGCCCGTCACCGGCCGTCGCCGCGCTCAAGGCCTCAGCGCCGGGGGTTCGGCGCTGTGCTGGCGGGGCGCGGTCACCAGGTAGGGGCGGACGCTCTTGACCAGCATCGCCATCTCGTATCCGAGCACCGCCGCGTCGGCCTCCCGGCCGGCGAGCACGGCGAGGCAGGTGCCGGAGCCGGCGGTGGTGACGAACAGCAGGGTCGAGTCGAGTTCGACGACGACCTGCCGTACGTCGCCGCCGTCGCCGAAGCGGATGCCGGCGCTGCGGCCGAGGGAGTAGAGGCCGGAGGCCAGCGCGGCCATGTGGTCGGCGCTGTCGGGGTCGAGGCCGTGCACGGACTTGACCAGCCCGTCGCAGGACAGCAGGACCGCGCTGGTCGTGTGCGGTACGCGCTGCACGAGGCCGCTCATCAGCCAGTCGAGGTCGGAAACATGGCCGGTCGGCGCATCGCTCGCCATGGTGGATCGACTCCTTGGGGTACGCAGGTCTGCGGGACCGCTGGGGGCGGGGGTGGCGGTGGGGGTGAGAGGGGAAGCGGTGGGGGGTGCGGGGGTGATCGCGACGGCAGGGGTGGTCATCCGGCGGGTGGGCTCCCGTCGTGGCGCACGGCCGGTGACGCGGGCCGCGGCTGAGCCGGTGACGGCGGGATCGGTGACGCGGCCGGTGACGGGTCCGTGTCCGGGGGCGGCGCGAGGCGCGGGACGGGTGACTCGTCCGGTTCCTCGTCCACGGGCGGCTCCTGCGGTGCGTGCGCGCCCGTCGGCGCGGCCCCGGGCAGATCCGGCGGGGTCCACGGGTCCGGGGAGACCCACGGGTCCGGGGAGGCCGCGGCGGACGGGAGGCCGGGGCCGGCCGGGGAAACCGGGTCCGGCAGGAACGGAGCCCGGCGTTGCTGGGTCTCGGCGAGTCCGATACCGCGCTGGAAGGCGGCCATCAGACCGGGGTCGTGGACCGCGACGTCCTCGCTGTCCTGCCGGGGCGCCGCCGGGCCGCCGCGCAACTGGGGCACGATGTGCTCCTGCGCGCGGCGCCGGGGCAGCTGGGGCGGCCGGTCCATGGTGCCGCGCACCATGCCGTCCCCGCGCGGAACGGGCAGGACCCCCGCGTGTTCGGCGACGGCGGCCCGGTCCTCGGGACGGATGCCGGGCACCGCCTCCGCCGGGTTCGCCCGCCCCTGCCCGGCACCGCGCCGCGGCAGGGGCGCGGGCCCCTCGCCCCCGCCGGACGGGGCGTACGGCCCGTCCGCGCAAGTGCCGTCGGCCCGGGACGGAAGGGCCGAACGCGGGCGACCACCCGGCCCGGGCGGTACGGGGGTCACGGAACCCTCCTGCCCGGACGGTACGGCGGTCAGACCGCTGCCGTCCTGCCCGGAGGGCGCGCGGACCGCGAGGGCGTGGCGTCCGGAAGGCATGGAGGTCCCGCTGCCGTCCTGCCCGGCCGGTACGGAGGGTGCCAAGGCGTCATGGCCGGGCGGCACGACGGCCGGCGCGGCCTCGTGGCCGGAGGGTGCGGGGTACGCGTCGGCGGGAGGCGCGGCGGAGGCGGTCGGGTACGGCGGCGGTACCGGAGCCTGGGGCACCGCGCTCGCCGCGTCCGTTCGCGCCTCGGCGCCCGGTGGCACGTCCGCACCCGACGGCCTTTCGGCACCGGCTCGCGTCTCCGTGTCCCGGGAAAGTGCACCCGGCCGCACCCCGGCCCCGCCGCCCGGAGCGGCGAGTGCCGACCCCGCTGACCCGGCGCCGGCCCCCGCCTCCCCCTCTGCTCCCGCCCCGGTCTCCGCCCCGAGCAGTGCCTGCGGCACCACGAGCACGGCCTGCACACCACCGTAGATGTTCGTCTGCAGCCGGACGGTGATCCCGTGCCGCCGGGCGAGCTGGGACACCACGAACAGCCCGATGCGGCCGTCCGCGAGCAGGCTGGCCACGTTGACCTGGTCCGGGTCGGCCAGCAGGGCGTTCATCCGCACCTGTTCGCCGACCGGCATGCCCAGTCCCCGGTCCTCCACCTCCACGGCGAGCCCGGAGGTCACAAGGCCCGCGCGCAGCAGGACCTGGGTGTGCGGTGCGGAGAACACCGTGGCGTTCTCGACGAGTTCGGCCAGCAGATGGATGACGTCGGCGACGGCGTGACCGCGCAGCCGGCCGTCGATCGGCGGGACGAGCTTGACCCGCGAGTACTGCTCGACCTCGGCGATGGCGGAGCGCAGCACCTCGGTCATGGAGACGGGGTGGCTCCACTGGCGGCGGGACACGGCACCGCCGAGGACGGCCAGGTTCTCGGCGTGGCGGCGGATGCGCGTGGCGAGGTGGTCGACGTGAAAGAGACCCTTGAGCAGCTCAGGGTCCTCGATCTCGTTCTCCAGCTCGTCAAGGATGGAGATCTCACGGTGCACCAGGGACTGAAGGCGCCGGGCGAGGTTGAGGAAGACCTCCAGCTTCTGTTCGCTGCCCGCCTGGCTGGAGAGCTGGGCGGCCCGCACGACGGCGGTGACCGCGCCCTCGTGGGCGCGGGCCAGGTCGGCGGCGAGGAGTTCGAACTCGTCGGCGTCGGCGGGCGGACCGCCGCGCGGTGTGCGCTGCGGCGGGGCCTCACCGTGCCGCAGGGAGTCGACGAGCGCGTGCAGGTCGGCTTCGCGGCGCGCGGTGCCGCGGCGCAGCGCGTCGAGGCGCTCGTGCACGGACCTGGCCGCACGCCCGGCGGCGACGGCGGCGGCCGTGATGCCCGCGAGCGTCACCGCCAGCGCCCCCGCCAGCACCGCCCACAGGGCGGGGCCGGGCCGTGCGCCGGTGGAGCGCACCGTGAAGAGCACGGCCGCGCCCGCGCCGAGTGCCACCGCGACCGGCGGCAGCACCGCGAGGCGCAGCAGTTGGGGCCGTATGCGGGTCTCGGGCAGCGAGGGGACGGGGCGGGCGACCGGCCGCCCGTGCCGTCCGCCCTCACGGCGGTCTGCACGGGCGGCCGGTGCGCGGAGGTGAGACATCTGTTCCTCGTACTGGTCCGTCGGGCCTGGGGGCTCGCGCGGGGGCGCGAGCGGGCATGCGCCATCGCTGTGCCGGTCGGCCAGGCCATGGAGAGCGCCTCTACGTCGTCCGGCGGACACTCACAGTAGTCACCGATGCCTCATGTGCGATGAGCAGTCGGCGAAATCCCCCGGGGAGCGTCCCGCTCTGGTATGAGGCGTCGTACGGAAGACCGAAAACCCGGCGTCGGCGCCCGGCCCTCGACGGCCGGCCCCCAGCGGCCGAGCCTCGACGGCCACCCCTCAGCGGCCGACCCGTGACACCCGCCCGTGGCGCCCTGACCGCAGCACCCGAACCACAACAACCCGGGACCTGGCACCGCCGACCGCAGCACGGCGGGCCATCGCGACCCGACCGCGACACCCGGGACCAGGCACCGCCGCCCGCCGGCCCCCGCCCCGTGGCGGCCCGCCGGCGCCGCGGTGCGGCGGGCGGCAGAGCGCCGGGGGTCCGGCGCCGTGCCCCAAGGGGCCCGCCGTGGTCCAGTCGGCCGCGGCGGGCCCTGTTCAGGCGGAGGACCGCAAACCCGCCGGATTGGTCTAGTCCCATTTTGGTCCAGACCATTGACCCACCCGGTGGGCGGGCGCTATCCCATACGCATCAACTCCTCTCCTCCGTACGGGAATCGGCGAACTCCCCACCTCCTCACACCGGGACTGACATGAGACTCATGCGTTCCTTCCGCGCGGTCCTCACCGCGGCCGTCACCACGGCGGCCTCGGTCGGCCTCGCCCTGACGGGCACCGGCACGGCACAGGCGGCGACACCGCTGCCCGCCCACGTCTTCGCCCCCTACTTCGAGGCCTGGACCGGCGAGAGCCCGGCCGCCCTGGCCGCCCAGTCCGGTGCCAAACACCTGACGATGGCGTTCCTCCAGACCGCCTCCAAGGGCTCCTGCACGCCGTACTGGAACGGCGACAGCGGCATGCCGGTCTCCTCCTCGACCTTCGGCAGCGACATCAAGACGATCCAGGCCAACGGCGGGGACGTCATCCCGTCCTTCGGCGGCTACACGGCCGACACCACGGGCACCGAGATCGCCGACAGCTGCACCGACGTCCAGCAGATCGCCGCCGCGTACGAGAAGGTCATCACGACCTACGACATCTCGCGGCTCGACATGGACATCGAGGCCGACTCCATCGACAACGCCGCCGGCATCGACCGCCGCAACAAGGCGATCAAGCTGGTCCAGGACTGGGCGGCGGCCAACGGGCGCAAGGTGGAGTTCTCCTACACCGTGCCGACCACCACCCACGGCCTGGCCGACAACGGCGTCAAGCTGCTGCAGAACGCGGTGAGCAACGGCACCCGGGTCGACGTCGTCAACCTCATGACGTTCGACTACTACGACAACCAGTCCCACGACATGGCGAAGGACACCCAGACCGCCGCCCAGGGCCTGGTCGACACGCTCGCCCAGCTCTACCCGAACAAGACCTCCGCGCAGCTGTGGAGCATGGTCGGCGTCACCGAGATGCCCGGCGTCGACGACTTCGGGCCGGCCGAGACCTTCAGCCTGGCCAACGCCACGACGGTCTACAACTGGGCCGTCTCCAAGGGCATCAACATGCTGTCCTTCTGGGCGCTCCAGCGGGACAACGGGAGTTGCGCGGGCGGCGCCGCCGCCGACAACTGCTCGGGCATCCAGCAGAACACCTGGGACTTCTCCCACATCTTCGAGCCGTTCACCAGCGGCAGCACCGCCCCGGCCGACGACTTCTCGGTGACGCTCGGCTCGTCCTCCGGGACCGTGACGGCGGGCCAGTCCACCACCGCCACGGTGAAGACGGCCGTGACCAAGGGCAAGGCGCAGACGGTCGGCCTGAGCGTCAGCGGCGCCCCCGCGGGCGTCACCGCCTCGCTCAGCCCGGCCTCGGTCACGGCGGGCGGATCCGCGACGCTGACCCTCGCCACCACCTCGGCCGCGGTCTCGGGCACCTACACCCTCACCGTCACCGGTTCGAGCGCCTCCGGAAGCCACTCGGCGACGTACGCCCTGACCGTCACCGGCGGCAACGGCAACCAGTGCACCGCCGCGCCGTGGTCCAAGTCCGCGGTGTACACCGGTGGCCAGCAGGTGTCGTACAAGGGCCACAACTGGAAGGCCAAGTGGTGGACGACGGGCGAGGAGCCCGGCACCACCGGCGAGTGGGGCGTCTGGCAGGACCTCGGCGCCTGCTGAACCCCGCCCCCGGCCCCGCACATGAGCCGAGTGGCCCGGAGCCCGCCCCGCACAGGCGCGGCCTCCGGGCCACTCGCGTGCGCCCCTGCTCTCGGCAGCGCCGGGCGACCGCGCGATCAGCAGCACCGGTCCCGGGCCGGACGAGTACCGCCGGGCCTGCGCCGGATCAGTACCGCTGGGCCTTCGTCAGGCGAGCCGTCAGCTTCTCCTCCTGCGACCGGCGGCTGAAGGCGATCGGCTGCGCCTTCTTGCCCGGTTCCAGGTCCTGCGCCCCGACGTACCGGGTCTCGGCCACCTTGCCGCCGGCGTCGACGAAGTCGATCTGAACGGCGTACGACGCCTTGCGGTCGGTCTTGTTGGTGATGGTGACCAGGACGGCGAGCACCCCGCCGGTGCGGTCCTTGGGCAGCCCGGTCACACCGACCTCGGAGACGGCGTTGCCCCTGCCGTGCACGCCCTTCAGTTCCTTCTCGGCCGCCGCGGCGGCGCGGGCGGTGTCCGCCGACACCGACGCCTCGAACGCGGAGGCGCGCGCCTTGGCGGAGGACGCCGCCGCCGAGGCCGACGCGCGGGCGGAGGAGACCGCCGCCGACGCGGACGAGGCGAGCGCGGAGGGCAGCGTCCCGGCGGAGAAGGAGGCCGTGTCCGGCGCGCTCGGGGTGCGCCCGGACCCCGAGCCGTTGCCGTTGCCGTTGCCGCCACCGCATCCGGTCAGCGTGCCGGCCGCCAGCGTGCAGGTCAGTACGGCCACCGCCAGGGCGATGGGGCGCGGCCCGGCGAGGCCTGCGCGAGGCGGGAGATGCATGGCCCGTCCTTCGGGTGGGGGGAGTCCTGCCCTCATCGTCGGCGCTGTCCACGCGGCACGCGACCCGGCCGCCGCCGGCCCGGTGACACCGGCACCCCGCACCCCCCGCCCGGGCGGGCTCAGTCCTTGCGGGCCACGATGATGTCCCGGTTGATCGCCTGGTCCACCCGGTGGACGAAGCCCTGGTACGCCTCGGAGTCGCGGACGGTGAACCCGTGGCCGGCGAGGATCCCGGCCAGTTGCTCCCGCCCGGCCACCAGCGTGTTCCAGGAGATGCCGATGGCACCGCCGGGCCGCAGCAGGGGTTCCCACACCGGGACGGCCGCGGCCAGCAGGTCGACGGGACTGCGGGAGAGCCGGCCCGCGTTGCCGCCGCCGTGCGGGCGGCTGCCGTGCTGCACGCCGTACGGGGCGTCGGTGACGATGAGGTCGAACTCGCCGCGGCGGAAGAAGTCGCCGCTTCTGAGCGTGTCCGCGTTGACCACCGTGACGTCGATGGTCCTGCCCTCGCGGTACAGCTCCTTGGACGCCCCGAGGCCGACCTGCAGCCGCCGTCCCAGGGTCGCCTTGTTGCGGCGGACGGTCCCGGTCTCGGCGTGGTGCTTGAGCCTGCTGTTCTTCAGCCAGGTGCGGAAGAACGCCGAGTAGGCGTCGAAGTCCTTGGGGTCGATGTCCAGCCCGCTGGCGTCCATGCCGTACATGACGGCCTGGTTGAGCGTGGTGCCGCGGCCGCACATCGGGTCGAACAGGCGCATCTCGCCGGTCAGCAGCCCGCCCGGCGTGTCCGTGGCCAGCGCGGTCACGTTCACCAGGAGCTTGGTGAAGTCCTCGTTCGTCTTGCCCGCGTACTTCTGGATGGTGAGCAGGTCGCTGCTGAACAGGTCGAGGGGCTTCTTGACGACCGGGCGCAGCACGTCCGGCTGCTCGACCGTGAAGAGGGCGTACAGCGAGGACAGGTTCGACAGCAGGCTGACCGCGGTGTCCGACAGCGGCTCGGCGGTGAAGGTGACGTAGGGCACACCGCCGATCTCGGTGACGGCGACGTCATGGACACCGCCCTCGATCACGGTCTCGCCGAACGCCCGGAGTTCCGCCATGGCCAGGTCGGGCGCGGAGCGGGCGTACACGCGGTTGTGCGAGGGCGAGACGAGAAACCCGTACCTGCTCATGTGCTTTCGGATCCTGCTTTCGAGTGGCTTCCGGCGACGGCCGCGGTGGTACTGACGCCCTGGGTGCGGCCCTGCTCGGAGCCGGTCGGTGACGCACCGACTTTACCCGAGCCGCCCGGGCCGGCGCGGGGCGCCGGCCCGGGCGGACGCGGTCACCCGCGGCGGGCGAAGGCGTGCTCGAAGCGGTGGAAGGCGGTCTCCTGACGCCACTCGAGACGGGCCTTCAGGCTGGAGTCCAGCAGGCGGCGGCAGGCGGCGGCAGGCCGGTCGACGCCCGGCCGGGTGCCGCGGCAGGCGGCCGCGGCCACGTACCCGGAGCGTGTGGGGTTGCCCCGCCACAGGCTCGCGCCGGGTGCGAAGGCGTACTCCAGGGAGGCGCGCGCCAGGTCCTTCAGCTCCGCGTAGCCGAGCGCGTAGGTCCGGGCGGCGTACGCGTACTCGTGGGTGATGTCGATGCGGCTCACACCGGGGTCGTCGGTGGCGAGGACGACCGGTACGCCGTAGCGGCGGTAGGTGCCGAAGGGGTGGTCGGCGCCCTTGACGCCGAGGATCTGGGCGTTGCTGGAGAAGGGCACCTCGACGGCGGTCTCCCGGGCGGCCATGGTGCGGGCGGTGCGCTGCCAGTCGTCCTCGTGGACCAGGTCGACACCGTGGCCGATGCGTTCGGCACCGGCGACGTCCACCGCCTCCTTGATGTGGAACTTCAGGTCCTCGGGCTTGACCAGGCCCGGCCACAGTTCCCCGGCGTGCAGGGTGAGGTGGGCGTGCGGGTAGACGCCGCGCAGGTACTTGAGCATGCGCATCTGCAGGCTGTAGTCGCGCAGGGAGCTGTCCCAGTCCTCGGGCTGGACCAGGTTGACCGCGACGTAGCGGTGGTCGCGCTCGGCCAGGCGCATGCCGAGGGCCATCTGTGTGAAGACCCGCACCGGTGAACTGCCGCGCGAGACCTGGGAGATCCAGCGCACGGTCAGCGCGCAGCCGGGCCGTGCCGCGGTGGTGCCGCAGTGCTCGGTGGTGCGGAACTCGGCGTCGGAGTCGTCGGTCTCCTTGCGCGCCTCGGCCACCAGCCGGTCGAGTCCGCCGCCCGCCGCGAGCTTGCGGTGCAGTGCGGCGAGGTCGTCGTCCCACCCGACCTGGTCGGCCAGCTTCTTCGCGCCGTCCGAGGCGGGGGTGACCATGGTCTCCAGGTAGAACTGGTTCTGTGCGGCCGCGTGGTCGGCGACGTCGGCGAGCAGCTTGCCGCGGTGCCGCCAGGTCACCTCGCCGAACTTGCCGAAGGTGTCGAAGAAGTGGTCGTGGCCGTTGCCGGCGGGCGGGAAGTCCTGCATGGACCAGGCGCGGACGATCGCGTCGCGGAAGGCCCTGTCGGTGCGGGCGTCGGCGGCGGGGCGGGTGCCCGGACCGCAGGGCGGAGCCTTGGCGGTCATGGTCGCGGTCTCCACGCACAGCCCGTCCTCGGCGGCCAGTTCGATGAGGTACTCGGTGGTGACCGCGCCGGAGAGATGGTTGTGCAGGTCGCCGCCCTTGGGCAGGCGCTCGAAGAAGCGGCGCAGAGCCCCGGGGTCGCGCCGGATCGAGCGCAGGTAGGCGTCGGTGGCGGCCTCCGCCGGGGTCGTGGGCGGTCGTACGGCCGCGGTACCGCCGTCGGCGGCCCGGGCGGGCAGCGGGTGAGCGACGGCGGGCGGGGCCGGGGACGCGGCGAGGGTGGACAGCGCCGTGAGGCACACGAGACCTGACGTGACCAGGCTCCTGCGTCGGCGCCCGGACCTGGTGGGTTCGGTATTCACGCCTGCATCATCACGAGCCCGGGCGGCCCCGGTCCGGCGAGCGCGCGGAGATCCACTCGACAGGGTGACGGGACGGCGGGTGCGCGCCCGCCCGCGGCCCGCCCCTTCGGGGGTACGGGTCCTGCCTCCTCTGCGCGCCGTGCCGGAAGGCGGCCGCGACCGCGGTCCCCCGGCGTTGTCAGTGGTGCTCCGTAGAGTGGAACCACCATCCGAACGGACCGGATTCCCTGCCGGGTTGCGCGCGCCCGGCATGCGACGTCCACCGCCGGAGGAGGGCGTTCCGTGCTGTGCGCGGCGACCGTCCGTCAGCGGTTCACGCAGGCGCCCGACGACTTGATCAGGCCGAGACACCAACAGGCATGCCTCCGCCAAGGAGGCCGCTTCCCCGCAGGGCACCGACGCGGCCAGGCGGAGGAGACGAACGGAAGGGGACCGACGCGATGAGCGCAACGGTGAAGGACCGCCTCAAGAAGCACTTCGTGAACCACGTCGCTCTCGTCATCGACAAGTCCGGTTCGATGAGGGGCCATTCGGAGCAGCTCATCCGCGTGGTGGACGAGTTCGTGAAGGGGCTGCAGGAGGAGTCCGACCGGCTCGGCCACGAGACCCGGATCAGTCTCTACGCCTTCGACCACCTGGTGGAGAACCTGGTCTGGGACATGGACGTGAAGCACCTGCCGTCCATGCGCGGCCTGTACACGGTGGAGAACGGCGCGACCGCGCTGATCCAGGCGTCCGTCAAGGCGCTGGACGACCTCGGCCACATATGGGAGGAGTACGGCGAGCACAGCTTCCTCCAGGTCGTCGTCACCGACGGCGAGGAGAACGCGTCCGGCGCGGACACCACCGGCTCGCGCCACGACCACCTTCCCGACGGCCGCGCCGTCCTCGACACCTGGCGCGACCGGATCGCCCAGAAGATGAACAGCCTCCCCGACCACTGGACCTCGGCCATCATGGTGCCGAACTCCCTGGCCAAGCGCACCGCCCAGCAGTACGGCTTCCCGACGGGCAACATCTCGATCTGGGACGCCGACTCGGCCCAGGGCGTCGAGGAGGCGATCGGCACCGTCAAGTCGGCCGCCACGAGGTTCCTGCGCGACCGCGAGCAGGGCGTGCGCGGAACCAGGAACCTCTTCGCGATGGGGCAGGACCTGAGCACGGACGACGTGAAGTCCAGCCTCCAGTCCCTCGACGCCGGCAAGTACGTGCTGATCCCGGTGGACCAGCAGACGTCGATCCGTGACTTCGTCACCAGTGCCGGGCACCCGTACCGGACCGGCTGCGCCTTCTACGAGCTGTCCAAGCGGGAGAAGATCCAGGCCGGCAAGAAGATCGCCGTGGCGGAGAAGGACCCCGCCACCGGCCGGACGACCGGGAAGGTGTTCACCGGCCCCGCGGCCCGGCAGCTCCTCGGCCTGCCGCAGACGGAGGTCACGGTGACCCCCGGGAGCAACGCGGCGTACACCGTGTTCGTCCAGTCGACCTCGGTCAACCGGAAACTGGTCCCCGGGACCAAGCTGCTCGTGCTCCTGTAGGAGGCGCGGACCACTTGGGCGGGGGGTGCCGCCGGCCCGCGGATCCCTGCGGGGGCGCTGTCCGGCCCGGGCCCCCGGCCGGTTTCCTCCTTCTCGCGACGCTTGTCCCAGGTTTCCGCACGACCTTGCGACGGCCCGCGCCCGACGCCGGCGGGCACCGCCCGGGTGCCGCTCACCCCCGGGCGGCTCGGCCCCGGCCGCGGACGACGCCCGGAGAAGGGCGGACGCCGTCACCGGGCCCCGCCCCGGCCGGCGTCACCTCTCGCCCGCGAGGTCCAGGTCGCCCTTGCTCGTCTCCGCGACGCCTCGAGCGATCCGGGGGCGGCGCCACGGGTGCGCGATCGGCTGGGACACCGGCCGCCACCACGCCTCCACCGGGAGTTCCCCCGCCGGCTCGAACGGCTCACCCGGCCGCGGGAAGGCCACCGCCTGGCCCGCCTCCTCGGCCGCGTCCTTCGTCCACTCCCCCGGCTCCGCCCACGGGTGCGGCGCCAGGTTGAAGGTGCCCCAGTGGATCGGCAGCAGCACACCGCCCGGGCCGCCTCCCTGGAGGTCCAGGTGCGCCCGTACCGCTTCCGCGGGGGTCATGTGGATGTCGGGCCAGAACTCCGCGTAGGCGCCGAGCTGGATCATCGTGACGTCGAAGGGGCCGTGGCCGGCGCCGATGTCCTTGAACCCGTCGAAGTAGCCGGTGTCACCGCTGTGGTACACGCGGTGCTCGTCACCCGCGACGGCCCAGGAGGCCCACAGGGTGTGCTGGGTGTTGCGCAGGCCCCGGCCGCAGAAGTGCCGCGCGGGGGTCGCGGTCAGGGTGAGTCCGCCGACCTCGGTCGCCTCGTGCCAGTCGAGTTCGCGCAGGCGGCCGGCCGGGACGCCCCAGTGTTCGAGGTGGGCGCCGACGCCGAGCGGCACGGCGAAGAGGGTGTCCGTGCCCGCCAGCGCCTTGATCGTGGGCATGTCCAGGTGGTCGTAGTGGTCGTGGGAGATGACCACCACGTCGACCCGGCCGAGCGCGGCCAGCGGCAGGGGCACCGGGTGCAGCCGGCGCGGGCCCGCGAAGGGGAACGGGGAGCAGCGCTCGCCCCAGACGGGGTCGAAGAGCACCCGGTGCCCGTCGATCTCCACGAGGACGCTGGAGTGCCCCAGCCACGTCACCCGCAGTCCGGTGGCCGCGGGGCGGGCCAGGTCCGCGTACGTGGTGGCGTGCACCGGGATGCCGCCCCGCGGGGAGCGGCGTACGCGCTGCTCCTTGTCGAAGTAGAGCTTGGCGAAGTCCCACGGCGAGCCCGACGGCCGCGTCCGTGCCTCACCTCCGGGATTCTGGAAGACGCCGTCCTTGAAGTGGGGGGACCGGCGGATCCGCGCCATGCGCGCACCGCCGGGGTCCACACCGAAGGCCTCGGGCCGCAGGGCACGCAGCCCGGAACTCGAGGGACGGAAGCCGGCCACGTTACCTCCAGGTGGGGTCGGTCAGGTTTTCCATTATGGAGGGCCGCCGGGCGGCTCACCGGCCGCCCGGGGGGCGGGACGGGCAGCCGGCCGGGCACACACCTTGCCCGCACGGCAAGAGCCATTAGGGTGACCGCGTGGCGAGAATGCGGTTGAGCGTGGCGGAGCGGCGCGAGGAGTTGCTGCGGGCCGCCATCGGCCAGATCGAGGCACGGGGTGTGGCGGCCGTGCGGATCTCCGACGTGGCCGCGGTGCTCGGCGTGAGCAACGCGCTGGTGCTCTATCACTTCTCCACCAAGGAGAACCTCGTGGCCGCCGCGTTCGCCCGCGCGGCCGAGGACGACCTCGCGCACCTGCGCGCACTGCTCGGCCGGCGCACCACGGCGCTGCGCCGGCTGCGTGCCGCGCTGCGCTGGTACGCGCCCACCGGGAAGGCCAAGGGCTGGCGGCTGTGGGTCGAGGGGTGGGCCGCCGCGCTGCGGGAGCCGGCCCTGCGGAAGGTGGCCCGGGACCTCGACGGGCAGTGGAAGGCGGCCCTCACCGAGGTCGTGGCCCAGGGGGTGGCCGCCGGCGAGTTCCGCTGCCCGGACCCCGACGGCACGGCCCTGCGCCTGACGGCCCTGCTGGACGGCCTCGCCGTCCAGCTGACCTGCTACGGCGGTACGGTCTCCCGCACCCGCGCCCTCAAGTGGGTCGACGAGGCCCTGGCCCGCGAACTGGACGTGGAGCGGCAGGCGTTGACCACCGCGGCACGCTGACCGCCCACCGCACGCCCCGGCCCTGCGGACGCACACCCTGACGCGGCCCGGCAGGCGCACCCCCCTGGAACGGCACCCGCTGAGACGGCCGGCGCGCCCGTCAGGCCACCGACGCGATCCGGGTCCTGATGTCGTCCGGGGACAGGGTGCCCTTGGCCGTCACGTCGTCGCCCGAGGACTGACCGCGCAGCCGGCGGCCGATCCACGGCACCAGGTACTCGCGGGCCCAGTGGACGTCGTCGCGGCGGATGTCCAGGGTGCCGCGTGGCGGCAGCGGCGGCCAGGGCTGCTCCGGGTCGGCCGGGACGTCGACGCCGAGGACCTGGCCGGCCCGCAGCGCGACACGGGTGTGCCCCTCGGGAGACAGGTGCAGCCGGTCGTGGTCCCAGGCCCGGCGGTCCTGCACGGTCTTCAGGGACCACAGGTCGAGCACCGGGCAGCCGTACCGGTCGGCGATGGCCCGCACATGCCCGTTGTACGTCGCGATCTTGCCGCGCAGATGCTTGAGCACGGGCACGCCGCGGGTGTCGAAGCCGGTGGTGACCATCACGGTCCCGGCCGCGGAGGCGAGCCGGGCGACCGCCTTCTCGAACCGCTCGGCCACGTCGTCCGGGTCGGTGCCGGGACGGATGATGTCGTTGCCGCCCGCACAGAAGGAGACCAGGTCGGGGGCCAGCTCGACGGCCCGCGGCACCTGGTCCGCCACGATCTGGTCGAGCAGCTTTCCGCGCACGGCGAGGTTCGTGTACCGGAAGTCGCCCTCGGGTCGCCGGTCGGCGAGCAGGACGGCGAACCGGTCGGCCCAGCCGACGAACGCCCCGTCGGGGCCGGGGTCTCCGACGCCTTCGGTGAAGCTGTCCCCCACCGCCACGTACGACCCGATCACTGATCTGCTGTCACTCTTCGAATCGTCTGCCACGTCGGCCCATGATTCACCTTCCAATGTGACCTACGCGACCGTAGGCAGGGGTTGACGGTCGGTGAGAAAGGCCACTTCAACATCATCTCCCGCACGGGAATAGGGGCGGCGCGGGAAGCGCACGGCGGTCCGCGGGAAGAGAATGGGGTTCGCGGCGGCCGGTGTCGACGGCCCGCCCCGTCCCCGTCGATGACCCGCGTCACCCCGGCCCCGCGCACGATGTTGCCCCGGGCAGCCATGTCGTATCGTCGGGACCGCGCCCGCCGACGAGCCGTGTGGCGGGGCCGAGAGGGAGGAGTCCCCGTGACGCAGCAGGTCCCGTCGACCGAGCCGGAGCTGACCGGAGTGCGCAACTTCCGTGACGTGGGCGGACTGCCGACCGTGGACGGGCGGCGGGTGCGGCACGGGGTGCTGTTCCGCAGCGGGCATCTCGCGCACGCGACCGCCGAGGACACCGCCTTCCTCGCCTCCCTCGGTCTGCACACCGTCTTCGACTTCCGCAACGCGGCCGACAAGAAGCTGGAGGGGCCGGACGTCGAGCTGCCCGGTGTGCGCAACGTGAGCCTGCCGCTGAGCGACCCGGCCGACGGCGCCGAGTTCTGGAAGATGGTCCGCGACGGCGACCTCGACCAGTTGCGGGCGATCCTGGACGACGGCAAGGGCGCGGCCCGGATGACCGCCTCCTACCGCACCCTCGTCACACGGCGCACCGCCGAGCACTCCCAGGTGCTGCACGCGCTCGCCGAGGACAGCCTCCCGGCCCTGATGCACTGCGCCGCGGGAAAGGACCGGGCCGGACTGTCGATCGCCGTGACGCTGCTCGCCCTGGGCGTCGAGCGGGAGGCGATCACCGCTGACTACCTGGAGTCCAACGCCCGCCACCGCCGCTACAAGGTGCACCGCAGCGGCTCGTCCGCCTCGGCCTACTCCCCCGAGGTCATGGAGCTGCTCAGCCCGCTGTTCGAGGCGCGCGCCGAGTACCTGACGGCGGCCCTGGAGACCATCGAGGAGACGTGGGGCGGGGTCGACGCCTACCTGGAGCGGGGGCTGCGGCTGGCCCCCGGGACCAGGCAGCGGCTGCGCGAGCGGCTGCTGGACTGAGGGCTGAGGACAGAACGGGCGCCCGGCCCGCGACGCCCGGCCGACACGCTCGCGGCGTCGCCGCAGCCCCGTCTCCGGTGGCGTGCGGCGGGCCGCGTCACTTGGCGCCGACCTCGAACAGCAACCAGACGAAGGCGGCGAAGAGGTGTCCGACGGCGATGTAGATGATCAGCCGGACCCACAGGGCACGCGGGAACTTCTCCTCCATGTCGGTCATGGCATCTCTCCGGTGTGGGGGCCCAGGCACAGCGCGGCCGTGGGACTCTGCAGCAGGGTGTGGACGAAGAGCAGCTCGAGCCCGTCCGGGTCCTCGGCGGCGATGCGGTGCGGGGTCAGCGAGTCGAAGTGCGCGCTGTCCCCGGGGGCGAGCAGGTGCGTGGTGTCGCCCAGGCGCAGCCGCAGCCGCCCCTTGAGGACGTACAGCCACTCCTCGCCGGGGTGGACCCGTACGATGTCGCCCTGGAAGCCGTGCGGCACCCGCACCCGCAGGGTCTGCATACCGCGCCCGGCGGAACCGGCCTGGTAGTAGGTCCAGCCGCCGGCCCGGGTGGCTTCCATGTCCGCGCCGCGCACGATCGCGTCCCGTTCGGCGACGCTCTCGCCGAGCAGTTCGGAGACGGTCGTACCGTAGATACGGGCGAGTGCCAGCAGCATCGGCAGGGACGGCTGGCGCTGTCCCGTCTCCAGGCGGGACAGGTGCGCGGGCGACAGCCCGGCGGCGCCGGCCGCGGCCTCCAGGGTGAGGGAGGCACGGCGGCGGAGCGCGCGCAGCTGGGGCGCGACGGTGGGCAGGTTCTCGGCCTGTCCCGCCGGTGGCCCGGACTCGGGAGTGCTCATGCCTCCATTCAGCCGCAGGCTTGTCTCTGGGGCAAATTTCTTGCCTCAGAGGCAAACCGCGGCGGGGCGCCGCCGTTCTCCGAAGCGCCTACCGGTTGGCCACCGCCTGCTTGACCAGCGTCTTTCCGAAGTCCCACATGAGTCCGCCGCCGTGCGCGTCGTCCATCACGGCGGTGAAGGCGTCCACGAACCGGTCGACGTCCCGCTCGCCGATGACGAGCGGCGGGATCAGCTTGATCACCTCCAGGTGGTCACCGGAGACCTGGGTGAGGATCCGGTGGCGCTGGAGCAGCGGGACGACCACCATCTGCGCGAACAGGCCCTTGCGGGCCGCCTGGAGCATGGTCCAGCGGCCGCGCAGCTTCAGCGACCTGGGCCTGCCGAACTCGATGCCGATCATCAGGCCCCGGCCGCGGACGTCGGCGAGCAGCTCGTACTTGTCGGTCAGCGCCGCCAGACGGGACCTGAGCAGGTCGCCGGTGGCCCGCGCGTTCGCGACGATCTGCTCATTTTCCATGACGGACAGGACGGCGAGGCCCGCGGCCATGGCCTGGGCGTTGGAGCCGAAGCTCGCCGAGTGCACCAGGACCCGGTCGATGGAGGAGTAGACCTTCTTGAAGATCCAGTCCTTGCCGAGGGTCGCGCTCACCGGGACGTAGCCGCCCGACAGGGCCTTGGCCACGCACACCAGGTCCGGCTCGACGCCGTCCTCGTGCTGGTAGGCGTAGAAGTCGCCGGTGCGGCCGAGGCCGGTCTGCACCTCGTCGGCGATGAGCAGGGCCTTGTGCCGGTGCAGCAGCTCCTGCGCGGCCCGCAGGTATCCGGGCGGTGTCTCGTGCACGCCCTTGCCCTGGATCGGCTCCACGATCAGGGCGGCCACGTCGCCCTTCTTCAGCTCGCGGGCGAGCGCGTCCAGGTCGCCGAGCGGGATGGCGGTGTCTGGCAGCAGCGGGGCGAAGCCGTCCCGGAAGCCCTCCTCGCCGTTCACGGACAGCGAGCCGGTGGTCAGGCCGTGGAAGGCGTGCTCGCAGTGCAGGATGCGCGGTTTGCCGGTGGCGCGGCGGGCGAACTTGAGCGCGGTCTCCACCGCCTCGGTGCCGCTGTTGCCGAAGAACACCCGGTCCAGGTGCGGGCTGTGCGTGAGCAGCCGCTCCGCCAGCAGGCCGGGCAGCGGCTGGCAGTCGAAGCGGGTGAGGTCGGCGAGCTGGGCGTCGAGCACGTCGTGCAGGGCCTTGCGGACGACGGGGTGGTGCCGGCCGAGGCCCATCACCCCGAACCCGGCGAGCATGTCCAGGTAGTCGTTGCCGTCGGCGTCCCAGAAGTGCGCGCCCTCGGCCCGTTCGTAGACCTTGTCGAAGCCGATGGTGTGCAGCATGCGCGGCAGCTGGTGGTTCAGGTGCTTGCTGTGCAGCTCGTAGCGCTCGGCGCCGCGCTCGGCCAGGAGGGCGCCGAGGTCGAACTCCGTGGTCATTCAGTTTTCTCCTTGACTGCCATGACGTCCCCGGCCGCGTCGGCGGCCTCGCCGGCCGCGGCGGTTTGCTGCGCCGGTACGGTCCCGGCCGACGCCGGTACGGTCCCGCTTCCGGGCGGTACGGTCCCGGTCTGTTCCCGTGCGGCCAGGGAGGCGCTGATCCGTCCGGCGATCTCGACCGGGGTGAGACCGATGTCGGCCAGCACCTCCGCGCGCTTGGCGTGCGCGAGGAACTGCTCCGGGATGCCGAACCGCCGTACCGGTACGTCCACTTCGGCGTCGCCCAGGGCCAGCGCCACCGCGGAGCCGACGCCGGCGGCGCGGCTGTTGTCCTCGACCACGGCCACCAGCCGGTGCGCGGCGGCCAGGCGGGGCAGCGCCGGGTCGACGGGCTTGACCCAGCGGGGGTCGACGACCGTGCAGCCGATGCCGCGCGCCCGGAGCAGTTCGGCGGCCCGCAGGCACACCGGCGCCATCACGCCGACGGCCACCAGCAGCACCTCGGGCCGCTCCGCCCGGTGCAGCACGTCCATGCCGCCCACCCGGTCGACGGCCGGGATCGCGGGGCCGGCCGACTCCTTCGGGAAGCGCACCAGCGTCGGCGCGTCGTCCACGGCGACCGCCTCACGCAACTGGGCGCGCAACTGGTCGGCGTCGCGCGGCGCGGCGATCCTCAGCCCGGGCACGACCTGGAGGACGGACAGGTCCCACATGCCGTTGTGGGAGGCACCGTCGACACCGGTCACCCCGGCGCGGTCCAGGACGAAGGTGACGCCGCAGCGGTGCAGGGCCACGTCCATGAGCAACTGGTCGAACGCGCGGTTGAGGAAGGTGGCGTAGACGGCGACGACGGGGTGCAGGCCGCCGGTGGCCAGGCCGGCCGCCGAGACCGCGGCGTGCTGCTCGGCGATGCCGACGTCCCACACCCGGTGGGGGAACCGCTCGGCGAACTTGCCGAGGCCCACCGGGTGCAGCATGGCCGCCGTGACGGCCACGACGTCCTCGCGTTCCTCACCGATCCGCACGATCTCGTCGCCGAACACGGACGTCCAGGACGGGCCGCCGGACGGGGTGAGGGGGGCGCAGGTGAGCGGGTCCATCGCGCCGACGGTGTGGAAGTGGTCCTCCTCGTCGGCGAGGGCCGGCTCGTAGCCGCGGCCCTTCTCGGTGAGGCAGTGCACGAGGACCGGCCCGTGGAAGCGTTTGGCGCGGCGCAGCGCCGACTCCAGGGCGCGCAGGTCGTGGCCGTCGATCGGGCCGAGGTACTTCAGGCCCAGGTCCTCGAACATGCCCTGCGGGGCGAAGGCGTCCTTGAAGCCCTTCTTCGCGCCGTGCAGCGACTCGTAGAGGGTGCCGCCGACGACGGGTGTGCGCTGGAGCACGTCCTTGCCCCAGGCCAGGACCTTCTCGTAGCCGTCGGTGGTGCGCAGGGCGGCCAGGTGGTTGGCGAGGCCGCCGATGGTCGGCGCGTAGGAGCGCTCGTTGTCGTTGACGACGATGATCAGCGGCCGGTCGCGGGCGGCGGCGATGTTGTTGAGCGCCTCCCAGGCCATGCCGCCGGTCAGCGCGCCGTCTCCGATGACGGCGACGACATGCCCCTCGCCGCCGCGTACCTGCCGCGCCTTGGCGAGCCCGTCGGCCCAGCCGAGCGCGGTGGAGGCGTGGCTGTTCTCGATGACGTCGTGCTCGGACTCCTCGCGGGAGGGGTACCCGGACAGGCCGCCCTTGCTCCGCAGCTTGGAGAAGTCCTGACGTCCCGTCAGCATCTTGTGGACGTAGCTCTGGTGGCCGGTGTCCCACAGGATGCGGTCCACCGGTGAATCGAAGACCCGGTGCAGGGCGACGGTGAGTTCCACCACCCCCAGGTTGGGCCCGAGATGACCGCCGGTCCTGGCCACCGCCTGCACCAGGAAGTCACGTATCTCCTCGGACAGTTCGCCGAGTTCCGCCTCGGACAGCGCCTTCAGGTCGCGTGGTCCCCGGATGTTCTCCAGAATGGTCACGCTGGGCCCCCTCTCGGTCCGTGCCGTACGTCAACTCACCGTCACGGTCGGTGTTCCCGTGGCGGTGGGGGCGTCTGCCGCGACGCCGTCCTCCTCCATCCGCTCGGCGAGCTTCATCGCCTCTTCGATCAGGGTCTCCACGATCTTCGACTCGGGCACCGTCTTGATGACCTCGCCCTTGACGAAGATCTGCCCCTTGCCGTTGCCCGACGCCACACCCAGGTCCGCCTCACGGGCCTCACCGGGACCGTTGACCACACACCCCATCACAGCCACCCGCAGCGGCACCTCCATACCCGTCAGCCCCGCCGTGACCTCCTCCGCCAGCTTGTACACATCCACCTGCGCACGCCCGCACGACGGACACGAGACGATCTCCAGACCCCGCTGCCGCAGCCCCAGCGACTGAAGGATCTGCAGACCGACCTTGACCTCCTCCACCGGCGGCGCCGACAACGACACCCGGATCGTGTCCCCGATCCCCTGGGACAGCAGCGCACCGAACGCCACCGCCGA